>NZ_WTYS01000001.1:1375013-1677634 GCF_009827545.1 Pontixanthobacter gangjinensis
CGCACACCTCGTCCAAAATTCAAATCGCCCAGCCATGATCGGATTATATCCTGTACTTGTGCGCTTCGGCGCGCGTTGATCAGCAGACGGTATCGATATCGACCTCGCAATAGAGAAAGCGGCGCGGGCGCGGGGCCTAGGATCATTACATCGGGCAAGTTGGGGCGCGTTCCGCCGATTGCTCTTGCGGCTTCCTTCGCTTCGTTCTCGTCTTCGCTCGATACGATAATCGCGGCCCATCTGCCAAAGGGTGGGGCACCGGCGCCGCGCCGGGCTTCGGTTTCAGCATCGTAGAACGCATCGCGATCTCCCGCGGCAAGTGCAGAGATGACGGGCGCGTCCTTGTGGCGCGTCTGGATAAATACTTCGCCGGGCTTGCTTCCACGACCCGCACGTCCGGCAACCTGGGCAACTTGCTGGTAAGTGCGTTCGGCAGCGCGCAAATCACCGCCCTCCAGGCCCAGATCGGCGTCAACCACGCCAACCAGTGTCAGTTCCGGGAAGTGGAAACCTTTGGTCACCAACTGTGTGCCGACAATTACATCAATTGCTTTCGCTTCTGCCTCAGCCACAAACGCAGCTGCCTTTTCAGGAGTGTTGAGAGTATCGGATGTAGCAACGGAAACTCGTGCTTCGGGCAATATCTCCGCCACTTCGTCGGCGATGCGTTCAACACCCGGACCGCAGGCAACCAGACAATCGGTTTCTCCGCAATCTGGGCAGGTCGGCGGCGGCGGAGTTTCGTGGCCGCAATGGTGACAGGCGAGGCGCTGGCTAAAGCGGTGTTCAACCAGCCACGCGCTGCAATTGGGGCATTGGAAGCGATATCCGCAATTGCGGCACAAGGTGAGTGGGGCGTAGCCTCGGCGGTTTAGGAAGAGCAACGACTGCTCGCCCTTTTCCAACCGTAATTTTAGCGCCTCAACCAATTCAGGGGCGAGCCACCGACCGCGTTCCGGTTTGCTTTCATTGAGGTCGATTATTGAAATGGTGGGCAGTGTGGCGCCGCCGAACCGGCTGGGCAATTCGAGCCGCTTATAAATCCCGCTTTCGGCCATTTGCAGGCTTTCAAGCGCAGGTGTCGCGCTGGCGAGGATAACCGGAATCTTCTCGAACCTTGCCCGCATGACGGCTACGTCGCGAGCGTTGTAGCGCACGCCTTCGTCCTGTTTGAAACTGATCTCATGGGCCTCATCCACCACAATCAGGCCAAGGTTTGCATAAGGCAGGAACAGCGCCGAACGGGCGCCGACCACCACTTGCGCTTCTCCGCCGGCGATTGCACGCCAGGCACGGCGGCGCTCGGTTGACTTGAGCGAGGAATGCCACACAATGGGAACAGCTCCGAAGCGGTCCTCAAACCGCCGAAGAAATGCCTCAGTCAAGGCGATTTCCGGCAATAACACCAGCACTTGGCGATTGGTGCGAAGGGCGGCGGCAACCGGTTCAAAATAGGTTTCGGTTTTGCCCGATCCCGTCACCCCATCGAGCAGAAATGGCGCGAATGTCCTAGCTTCGACCGCTTCGACGAACCGGTCGGCGACCTCCTGCTGGTTTTCCGACAGTTTCGGCTGGTCGAAGTCGGCTTTGGCTTTGGGGTAAGGCCGGTCGATATTGACTTCGACCGGTTCAAGCACTCCTTGATTGACCAGCCCGCGCAGCACGGCGTCGCTGACACTGGCAAGTTCTGCCAATTCGCGAATGGTGGCCTGTTCATTCTTCAGCGCGTCCATCGCCACTGCGCGTTGCGGTGTCATCCGCTCAGGCTCGGTGCCGGACAACCGGTATTCGGTCATGGTCGAGGGACCACGCATTGCGCCGCCGGATGACAGCACCATCCGTGCAACTGACGACAATGGCGCGCAGTAATAATCGGCGGTCCATTCAATCAAACGCCGCAATTCCTTGCGCAGCGGCGGGATCGGCAGCACTTCGAGCAGCGGGCGCAGTTTCGATTCGGCGACTGTATCTCCCGGTAACCGGTCCTCCTCCCACACGATCCCGATGATCTGGCGAGGACCTAATGGCGCGACCACCACCGATCCATGCTCGACATTCATGCCATTTGGCACTTTATAATCGAGCGCGCCCAAGGCGGCATTGAATATGATGAGACGGACGCGGTTCATAATAGAAGACCAATATGGGGGCGGCGCGCGCCGGTCCACCCCGCTGGTTTGCTGGCAGCATGTAATTTTGGAGAGTTAAGAATGACCGATTTGTCGAAACAGCCCCTGTCCTTCAGTGATCCGATTGGCCGCCGCTTGTTTCTTAGCGGCATAGGTGGCGCGAGTGCGCTAGCTTTGTCTGGATGTGCGGCCTTGCCGGGGTTCGGTTTCACAGATGCAATCCGGCGATTGCTGTTTCTTTCAAGCGAGCGCGCTTTTGCGCGATTGACCAATGAAGGCGGTTTCTGGGATCAACAAGTTGGCCGCATTGGCCTTGCCTCAATAATGGGCACACGCGGCAATATCTTGTCAGACATTCTCACATCGGCAGTCTTCAAAGATCAGCTTGAAGATGCCTTTGCGGCCTTGGCTGTCGAAGGGTCTGAACGTGCAGCGCCGCTGGTTGCCGATGCTGTGCGTGTGTTAGGAATCCAGGCTGCAGCGGATTTGGTGCGTGGTGGACCAACGGCCGCAACGGCTTTCCTGCGCGGGGAAATGGGCGAGCAACTGGTCGAGGCTATGGTGCCCGAATTGGGCCAGGCGATCCGACTTGCGCGTGACCCCGTAGTAGGCCGGGCAATCTCGTCCCTCTCCGGAGTTGATGTGGGTGGTGTCGCAAGCCGACTGTCAGGCCAGATTAACGACGCAATTTGGAACGAGATGGGCATCGAAGAGGCGGCTATCCGACGCAATCCTCGTGCCACCAATGATCCGGTGCTAATCGGGGTGTTTGGGGTCGCCGCCGGTCTGTAAAATTTCAGCTCATCCCGGAGCAGCCCGGGATCGCTATCAACAATGTCTGACTTTTTCAAAATAGATCCCAACCCGCGCCGGGATGACGCGATTGTTGCGTGGACTTACAATATGTCAGGGTGGTTTAGTGGCCATTTGCCGAATATAGCGGCCACGAATCAATTTTGCCTTACCGGAGCGTTCCCATGAAATTCTTTGCTGACACTGCTGAAATCGATGATATCAAGGATCTGGCCGCAACGGGTTTGCTCGATGGCGTGACCACCAACCCTTCATTGATCGCCAAATCCGGACGTGACTTCATGGAAGTCACGAAAGAGATTTGCGGCCTTACCGATGGTCCCGTCAGCGCCGAAGTGGTTGCGCTCGATCACCCTGCAATGATGAAAGAAGCCGAAGTCCTGCGCAAGATTGCAGATAATGTCTGTATCAAGGTTCCCCTGACAATTGACGGACTGAAGACCTGCAACGCGCTGACTTTGGATGGAACGATGGTCAATGTGACCTTGTGCTTCAGCGCCAATCAAGCGCTGCTCGCTGCGAAATCCGGCGCGACATTCATCTCGCCATTCGTCGGCCGCCATGATGATAATGGCTCGAACGGTATGGATCTGATCCGCGATATTCGGCACATCTATGACAATTACGATTTCGAGACCGAAATCCTCGTTGCCTCTGTGCGCCACGCGACCCACGTGCTTGAAAGCGCGCTGATCGGGGCTGATGTAATGACCGCGCCGCCGGCAGTTATCAAAGGTCTCGTCAAGCATATCCTGACTGACAAAGGGATCGAAGGGTTCATGGCCGATTGGGCCAAGACTGGTCAGTCGATCCTCTAATCTAAGTGGCCGACCAAACACCTCTTGATCTGTTCAAACAGGCACTGACTGGCGCAAGCCGCGCCTTGTCGCGGGAGCCGGAGGTTGAAGTTGCGTGGAGCGCGGATGCTCCGTCATCGACTGACACCAATTTCCGCGTGCCGTTGCCGGGCCGCAATCTGCCTCCTGAACAGGCTCGCGAGGCGCGTGGTTTTGCTGATAGTTTCGCGCTTAAACTCCGGCACCACAATGCGGCAGTCCATGCGCGGAATGCACCGTCCGAACCGATGGCGCGCGCTTGCTATGACGTGGTCGAGCAAGTCCGGTATGAGGCGCTCGGGTCGAACAATTTTAGCGGCATATCGGACAATCTTGATGCTGCGGTTGAATTACGCACAGCATCGGACCCGATTACCCGGGCGCAGAGCGAGAATGACGTTCCGGTGCAGACCGCCTTGTCGCTTTTGCTGCGCGAAAAGCTGACGGGTAGGCCAATCCCTAAACGCGCCCAGGCCGGTGTTGATCTAGTTCGGGGCTGGATAGAGGAAAAGGTTGGCGACGACTTCGAGTCATTGGCCCTGTCTCTTGATGATCAGCAAGCATTCCAGTCGCTTACGCTTGATATGTTGCGTCACCTCGAGCTGATTAAAGAGGATGAAGCTTCCGGGTCCGACGACGAGGACGGTGAAGACGAGGAAGGTCAGGACGACGACGAGCAGGACGAAAGTGACGACGACGGTGATGGGGCTGATTCGCAAACTGCCGAAATGGCTGGCGAAGCGACCGACAGCGACGAGACAAGTGACGGCGAAACCGAACAATCTTCCGAAGAGGAAATGAGCGACGGCGAAATGGGTGACGAAGGCGAAGAGGGCATGATGCCAGTCCGCCCGAACCGCCCATGGACCGATTTGCCCGGAGACTTTGACTACAAGCACTTCACCGACAAATTTGACGAAGTGATCGAAGCACCCGAGCTTTGCGATACCGAAGAGCTCGACCGGCTGCGTGCCTATCTCGACAGCCAGTTGACCGGCTTGCAAAGTATTGTGACCAAACTGGCCAACCGGCTCCAGCGACGCCTGATGGCTCAACAGAACCGCAGTTGGGATTTCGATCAGGAAGAGGGGCTGCTTGATGCCGCCCGCTTGGCGCGCGTCGTCACCATGCCCGGCCATTCGCTCAGCTATAAGATCGAGCGCGATCAGGAATTCAAAGACACCGTCGTGACGCTGCTGATCGACAATTCAGGATCGATGCGGGGGCGGCCAATTTCTATCGCGGCGATCAGCGCAGATATTCTGGCGCGCACTTTGGAACGTTGCGGAGTGAAAGTTGAAATTCTCGGCTTCACCACTCGCGCTTGGAAAGGCGGTCAGAGCCGCGAGGCATGGCTCGCCGATGGCAAGCCGCCGCAACCGGGCCGCCTCAATGATTTGCGTCATATCATCTATAAAAAGGCCGATGAGCCATGGCGCCGGGCGCGCCGTAATCTCGGCCTGATGATGCGCGAAGGATTACTCAAAGAAAACATCGACGGCGAGGCGCTGTTATGGGCGCATGGGCGCTTGCTCGCCCGCAATGAAGACCGCCGCATCTTGATGGTAATTTCCGACGGCGCACCGGTCGATGATTCGACCCTCAGCGTGAACAATGCCGGTTATCTGGAGCAACATCTGCGCCGCGTAATCGAATGGATCGAGAAAAGCTCACTCATCGAATTGGCTGCGATTGGTATCGGCCACGATGTGACCCGTTATTACGACCGCGCGGTCACTATTATGGATGTCGAGCAATTGGGCGGCACTATTATCGATCAGCTTGCTGGATTGTTCGAGGCGAAGTAACCTTCCTTACAGCAGTATTGTAGCTGAAAACACAACCAGGTTGGGATAACAATGAACGTCACCGAAGCCGTCCAATCCCGCCGGTCCGTCCGCGCATTTCTCGACAAACCGGTCGAACGCGCCATTCTTGAGCGAGTGCTGAAAACTGCACAGCGGTCCCCTTCTGGCGGGAATACCCAGCCTTGGAATGCGGAGATTATCACCGGCGAACCGATGCAGGCTTTGTTCCAATCGGTTGCCGAGGTTCTGCCGCAAGGCAAAGCGGCATGGTCGCCCGAATATGATATTTACCCCAAGGACCTGGACGGTGCATATGAACAGCGCCGCCGCGGGGTGGGCGAAGATATGTATGCTGCGCTGGATATTGCGCGCGACAACAAGGCGGGCCGGTTGATGTGGTTTGCCAATAATTTCAGAGCGTTTGGCGCGCCTGTGATGATGCTCATCCACACACCAAAATATATGGGGCCGCCGCAATGGTCCGATATCGGCATGTGGCTGCAGACAATCATGTTGTTGCTGCGAGAAGAGGGGCTGGATAGCTGCGCGCAGGAAGCATGGGCGATGTACTCAAGACAAATTCGAGCTGCTGTGTCGATTCCTGAAGATCATGTATTCTTCTGCGGCATGGGCATCGGTTACCGTGATCCTGATGCGCCGGTTAACCAGTTTGATGTTGCGCGGGCGGACCTTGGTGAGGCCATCAACTGGCATGGCTTTAACTAAAGCCGATATCCCACTTGCTGCCGCCTTGCTGATCTTATCGCCTAAGTAAATGGTGCCAAACCGGAAATTTGTCCAAAATTTTCTAGGAAGAACCCATTTGGAAGCGTAGGATCCCTTCATAATAAAACATAGATGGTCGCACATCAGACGCTGACGATTGTCGTCGGCGATACGTTCCTTGGGAAGGGGACTACCTCTTGATTCGACATAAGATTACCCTTCCAGCGCTTCTGTTGGCCTCGGTTTCATTCGGAAATGTCGCGGCAGCGCAACAATCCCAGCCCGTTTTGCTGCGTGACAGCTTTCCGATTGGTGACGCTGGCGGGATACTTTGCCAAGTTCAGGATCGCAGCGTCGGGAACCCCGCCAAGCAGACCATGTTTGACCGCCGCTGGGCTGTGGTTTGCCGCGATAGCGCGCAGCCGATCGCTTTCCTTTATGCATTTCGCGATCTGGCTGTTGACCCCTTCACACTAACTGCCCCTTTGCGCACAGCACAGCTGGACTGCGAGAGTGAGGTCACGGCGAACTCGGACACTCGGTTCGTGGGCTCGAATTGGAGCAAATGCAAAATCGCCGGTACCCGGCTCGATTGGAGCAAAGTCGTCTCCCGTATTGGCGCAACAACCTACGTCGCAGAGGGGTTCGCCGCTTATGACGATGCAACCGATCTTGCGCTGCGGTCAATTGTCACAAATTCAATTGCGATGGGCACTATTGATGCCGCTTCGACGTCGGTTGCCGACCCTGCTTCCTTTGCCCGGGTGCAAGCAGGAACGCTGCAGCCCGATCAGGCATTGGCCGAGGGGTATCGCCGCAATCTGGTCGGTGAATATGCAGAGGCTGCCGCCTATTTCGAGACGCTACAGAAACGGCTTGAAGGCGAAGGTAATTCAGACATCAATCCGGGTGAATTTCTGGTCAACCGGGCTTTGCAAAAAAGCAATCTAGGCGAATTCGCAGAGGCCAACCGGCTGTTCGGTCAAGTCGAAGCGCAAACTTCGGGCGATCCGGTGACAGACCGCTTGTACCGCAATTTTGAAGCGATCCATTTGCTCAATCAGGGCTTCGTTCCGGAAGCAATCGACCGCCTTGATCGGCCACTAGAAGGTGCCAGTTTGGGCATCGTACAACAGCGAGCTTCGCTGTCGATTACGTTGCCGCTGGCGGCGCGGATCAATCAGGGCGAACGAGGCGGAAATTTACTCGGCTTTGTTGACGAACTGAAACTTTCCCCCGCCGAACGCGCCGAAATTATCGATGCACAGGCGCTGCAATTGCGCGGCACCGCACAGCGGATTAGCGGTCAATATGATCAAGCGCGCGCCTCCCTTATAGATGCCTATGGTCGCGCTACTGCTGTGCGCGATGGCCGGGTCACATCTATTACTCGTTTGCGATCACAAGTTTTGAGCGAGCTTGCCGTAATTGCCGAAAGGCAAGACAAACCGGCTGAAGCCGAAAATTACTTGCGCAGCGCTTTGACGCTGTTGGAGGCGCAATATCCGGAGCGCCGCGCAGTCAGCGCAGTGCAGGCCAGACTAGCAGCGTTTCTGCTTCGCCAGGGGCGGCAGGATGAAGCGATGGAGCTGTATCGCGGCGTTGTGGACCGGGCTGTGGGTACACGCGATGCGATAACCGGATTTGCCAATCAACTTGGCCCCTATTTCCGCATTCTTGCCGACAGCCCAGACGGCGATCTCGAAGCCACGCAGCAGTTCTTTAAGGCCTCGCAAGTGCTGGTGAGGCCCGGCGTTGCTGAAACGCAGGCAGTCCTTTCCCGCGAACTTAGCGCAAACTCGGATGAAGCATCGCGCTTGTTTCGGCAGGCGCTTGATCTAGGCCGTGACATCGAAAGGCTCCGGATCCGCTTTGAGGCCTTGGCCAAAGCGCAACAGACGCCAGCGGTGACGCAACAACGCGCAGAGCTGGCGGATCAAATTGACCGGCTCGAACAATCTCAAATACTGACACAGGCACGATTGAGCGAATATCCGCAAT
Organism: Pontixanthobacter gangjinensis; assembly: GCF_009827545.1. NCBI lineage: Bacteria > Pseudomonadati > Pseudomonadota > Alphaproteobacteria > Sphingomonadales > Erythrobacteraceae > Pontixanthobacter > Pontixanthobacter gangjinensis. The sequence goes on from NZ_WTYS01000001.1 coordinate 1,383,327, forward strand.
ATCGGGTCATCGCACCGCGCTCGCTTGAGCTTGATGAATTCCGTGCCGCATTGAAGCCGGGTGAGGCTTATGCACGTATTGCGATGGTCGGCGACGACGTATTCATGTTTTACACTGACAATAAAATCGCGAAGGCCTACCGCGTTGATATGTCGGTAGACGATCTGGAATTTCAGGTTGACGTCTTGCGGGCATCAATTTCGCTGTTTGAAGGCGGCCAATTGGTGACTTATCCTTACGAACTGCGCACTGCGCACGACCTCTATCTCAAATTGTTCGACCCGGTTGCAGGCGAACTTGGCGCTATCGACCACCTCATTTTCGAACCCGACGGGGCGATGTTGAGAATGCCGATTGAGATATTAGTCGCCGATGACCAGTCTGTCGCTGCATATGAGGCGCGCGCCGCTGATCCAGCTGGAGATGTGTTTGATTTCACAGGGGTCAATTGGTTCACCAAAGGCCGGATGGTCAGCACCGCCGTGTCAGCGCAAGCTTTTGTCGATGCGCGAAAGGTGGAGCGGTCCCGTGCCAGTCAGGAATATCTTGGACTTGGCAAGAACCAGCCGATTGGCGAAGCGCCGACTGCTGAGATTAGAGCTGTCATCGCTAGCGGCAATGATAATTGCGGATGGGACGCGTCGCTTTGGAACAGTCCGATTGATGATGCGGAATTGATTACAGCGCAGGGAATCATCGGTGCCGGGGCTTCTGAACTGATCACGGGCGCGTCGTTCACCGATGCTAGCATTCGTGAAAAGAATGATCTGGATCAGTTCAGGATTATCCATTTTGCAACGCATGGTTTGGTCACCCCCCCGAATGCCGATTGCCCAGCGCAACCTTCGTTGCTGACATCATTTGGCGGGGAAGGTTCCGACGGATTGCTAACGTTCGAGGAAATCTTTGAACTGAATTTGGATGCTGATCTGGTAATCTTGTCAGCTTGCGACACTGCAGGCGAAGCGAGTATCGAAGCGACCCGCGCAGCAGGTGTGGCGAGCGGCGGGGGGACCGCGCTGGATGGTCTGGTCCGCGCATTCATCGGTGCTGGCGGCCGTACAATCATGGCAAGCCATTGGCCTGCCCCGGATGATTTTGGTGCAACCGAACGGCTTATGAGCCAGATGTTCCGAATAGGGCGTACCGCCGGTCTCGGACGCGCTTTGCATGATTCCCGCCAATTGTTGATGGACGATCCGGAGACATCGCACCCGTATTATTGGGGCGGCTTTGCCATTATCGGCGACGCAGCACGTCCGCTGCTTTCACAACAAGCTGCATCCGAATTGACTGAGACACCGGCAAGCTTGGCTGTCGCTGGCGAGGCAACCATTAGCCAATGAAAAATAACATCGAAAAGCAAGGTGGATCAATGATCGGATGCCATGAGGCTTCAAGGGCGCTAAAGTTCGGACAAGTCGCGATGTCGGCAGTGGCCTATATGTTGTGCAGCAGCGCAGTATTTGCGCAAGCGGTAACGCCGACTACCCGAGAGGAAATCCAGCGCGACCGATTGGAACAGGAATTGCGCACCGAAGGTCAATCGGTGGCCATCGAAGGCGATATAGAACGCGCGCCCTGTCCTTTAGCCGACCCGCAATTTGCCGAAGTCCGGCTGACACTTTCCGAAGCACGGTTTAGCGGCTTGGACACGATAGACTCGGCAATTGTCACGCCAGCCTATCGCAATTTGATCGGTCAGGAATTGCCGGTCGCGTCGATTTGCGAGATCCGCGACCGCGCGGCAACAATTTTGCGACAGGCGGGATTCCTGGCTTCGGTGCAAGTTCCGGTTCAGGAAATAGAAGGCGGTGTGGTGCGCTTTGATGTCGTTCTGGCGCGGATGAGTGCCGTTCAAATTCGGGGCGAGGCAGGTCCTTTGGGCAAATTGTTGCAGCGCTATATCGACAAGCTGGCTGAGCAGCCGGTTTTCAATATCAATGAGGCGGAACGATACTTGCTTCTTGCTCGTGACATTCCGGGCCTAGACGTGCGTCTGGTCATGCAGCCAGCGTCTCGCGAGGGCGACGCGCAGCCGGGTGACGTCGTCGGGATTTTCAACGTATCCCGCACACCGTTTTTTGCTGACGTTACGATGCAAAATTTGGGATCGAAGTCAGTGGGACGGTTCGGCGCACTTGCCCGGATGCGTTTTAATGGCATTACCGGCTTGGGTGACGAAACCACTTTAAGCGTATTCGCAACAAGCGATATTGACGAGCAATTGGTGTTTCAGGCCGGGCACGAATTTCGCGTAGGTAGCGAGGGTCTTGTCTTGGGCGGAAATCTGACTTTTGCCTCTTCACAGCCTGACATTACCGGGCCTAACCTGTTCGATTCCGAGACTTTCATCGCCTCAGCCTATGCAGCCTATCCATTCCGGCGAACGCAAACCTCCAATCTGATCGGGACGTTGGGTTTTGACCTGATCGATCAAGATGTGGAGTTTTCCAATTTGCCGCTCAGCCGAGACCGGCTTCGCGTTGCTTATGCTCGGATTGATTTTAACGCAGTCGATGAAGGTAGCTTGCGCGGGGTAGGCGGGTATTCGGCAAATGAACCGCGCTTCGCAATCGCAGGATCGGCCGAAGTCCGTCAGGGGTTTGATGTATTCGGCGCTAGCAAGCCATGCGGACCCGCCTTCGCCAATTGCACTGCGCCGGGTTTTGTCCCGCCTTCGCGTTTGGATGGTGACCCAACCGGCCTTGTCCTTCGTGGACAAGCGCAATTAGACTTCCGGCCATCACCCTTGTTAAAATTCAGCGTGAAACCGCGCTTTCAATATTCGCCCGATGCCTTGCTTAGCTACGAACAAGTCTCCGGCGGTAATTATACAGCAGGGCGCGGGTTTGATCCCGGTTCGGTGATTGGCGACAGCGGCTATGGGGGACAGATCGAGATCGCTTATGGTTCTTTAATGCCTGAAACGCAGGGGAAATCGGCTTTTCAACCATATGCGTTTTTCGATTTAATGGCGGTCAATACCAAGAATGTTGGCGGTGACCCGCAGACAATCAGCTCTGCCGGCGGCGGGTTCAGGGCGACTTTGGGGCGCTTGACCTATCTAGATTTATTTGCGGCGGTCCCGCTGGAGCGCGCTCCTTTCCAAACCGACCGCGGTGATGTTCGAGTGCTTGCAACTTTGTCAGTCCAACTTGGATCATGGAACCGTTAGATGGTGGATACGATGCATCGCAATGCTGACCGCCAGTTAAGAGCTTCGATGCACAGTATTGTGCCGAATAAAGCCGGCAATCGCCCTTGCGGCGTTGAGAGGACCTACTGATGGTTGCACCAACAGCAAACCGTAAATTGAATAGGCCGAGCGTACAAAGCGACCGTCGCAAAGGGCGATGCAAATTGCTCGGTTCAGGGTCAGCTATGGCTGCAGCAATTGCTATTGCCAGCCTGCTTTCGACGCCTGCTTTCGGGCAGATTGCGCCGGACGCCATGCCGCAAAATCGCGGCGCAGCAGTTTCCAACCCTCCTATACCTAGCACACCGAATACCAGTATGTTGCAATCTGTTCCGGTACCGATTGCCTCGAAATATTATATGGATGCGAAAGGCCTCTCGCTCGATGCTCCCACGATGTCATGGCCATCCATGCCGAACGAGCCTCAAACCCCGCCGACTGTGCCCACCTCACCATCACCTTCAGGGCCTGTTCCGGCTGCACCGATTTCTTCACCGAACAGCACAATTGGTTCATCATTTGATTCTGTTAGAAATGCGGCGAACTCTCCAGACTTCGACGCATCGCGCGATGGGATAAATGCGCGTGCCACAGCTCAATTCAACAGCGGTGAAGTCGATTTCCGCCCGGACGCAAATGGCGATGTCGTCGAATTACTGGCCAACACAGCGATTATCAATTGGGACACCTTTATTGCGGGCACAGCGGGTAATACGGTTACATTCCTAGGCGCAGGCGGAAAGCTGGGCTTCACCAGTTCACTATCAGATTATACGGTTCTCAACCGGCTATTCACAGGCAGGCTCGATAGTGCAATCCGGATCGACGGCACGGTCACCAGCACTGTAAATGGCGGAGCCGCGACAGGGGGCAATGTCTGGTTCTACAGCCCCGGCGGGATCATCATAGGCTCGCAAGGCGCGTTTAATGTCGGCGGATTAATGCTGACCAGCAGCCAGTTGGACAGCATCGGCGCTGGCGGAAACCGAATGAATTTCGGCGGTGTTGCCAATCCTGCTAGCGGTGTGATTATTGAACGCGGCGCGAACATTTTAACAGACAGCTACTTTGCGGTGGTTGCACCGCGGGTTGAGCAGCATGGTACGGTCACCAGTGCTGGCTCCATCGCATACGTTGGCGCGGAACAGGCCCAGCTCACCATAAATAACGGCTTGTTCGATATTAGCGTTGATGTTGGGACCAGCGATGCCAACGGGATCGTGCACACTGGCACCACTAGCGGCCCAGCGCTGTCGGGTGGTGATCCGCGTGCTATTTCGATGGTTGCGGTGCCAAAGAATTTCGCGATGACCATGCTTGTTGGCGGTGATATCGGATACCAGCCAGCTGAGGGCGTGACAGTGGGTGAGGATGGCAAGATCATCCTGACAGCTGGCGCCGGAGGCTCGGTTCATGTGGCCGATGCGACGTTGACCGGTAATACAGTAATTTCAGCTAGCGATCGCGTTCGTTTTGGCGCGAGTGCAGGCGGCACCACGACCGTGAGCGGCGATCTGGAGATCATTGCGGGCGCCGCTGGAACGTCAGGCGGAATGATTGAGGTTGCATCCGCTGGCACACTTCACATTGCTGGTGACCTGACTCTGAATGTGAGCGTTGAAGGTGATCGCAATACGACTTTGAAGCGCGGTCAAGTCGATATTTCGGCAAGTGGCATCGGAGCTTCGATTGCTGTTGCAGGCGATCTGATTATTGATGCGAGTACCGATGGCATTATTACCGAGGCGGGCGGCAGTACCGTCAACCTTTCGGTCAATGACACCGGATCGTCCGATGGCCTCAGCGTTGGCGGCGCAATCGCGATTGACAGCTCGGCCGCGTCAGGTTCGGATTTCATAACAACCGAAGCTGGCGGCGTTGCAATTGCCATTGAAAATGGGACTTTCTCGTTCGACGCATTATTGCTGGATGCGCGATCCTCTGCCACCGGATCCGCGCTTGGCCAGACTGGCGATGGGCGCGATTACCAAGGCGGCGCATTCACAATGCGCGTTGGCAAAGACGGTTCGATCAACGGCGGCACATTGACAATCAATAACAGCGCAGCGGGCGTTGATGGTGCGGGCGGCAAAGGCAGCGGCGGCGCGATTGACCTGATGTTTCAGGGTGGAAATCTGACGCTTGGCGCGGTTGATCTGAAAAGCACCGGGATTGGCGGCGATGCTCCCGATCTCAATAGCTTGGAAGCCGGCAACTCCGACACAGTGGGCGGCTTTGGCGTTCAACGGCTCGCGGCTGCAACGGGCTTCCCATCTGCGGGTGACGGTGGCGACGGCGTAGGCGGTGATATGACCTTCACCGTTGATGGTGGCAACGCAACCGTCGAAAGTATAAACGTTGAATCCATCGGTATTGGTAGCGATGGTGCCAATGGTTCCAGCGAATTTGGGACAAATGGAGGTAGCGCTGGTGACGGATTTGGCGGCAACGCCACGTTCAACGCGACATCGGGAACGTTGAATGTAGCGCTGTTGATCAGTGTAACGGCGACTGGCAACACCTCTTCCGATCAAGGCATCGGCGGTGATGGGAATGGCAGCGACGGCGGCAATGGCGGGCGCGGCGTCGGCGGCAATGCAACATTTAATATGGATGGCTCTGCCACGATTTCTGCCGCCGGGATTATCGTTGATTCGACCGGATTTGGCGGGGCTGGCGGTGGGTCAGCTGAACGTTTTATCATTGAGTTAGAAGGAATAGACCCCGCCAATAATGCCGGCATCGGCGGTGCTGCAATTGGCGGTTCTGCGGTTTTTAACGACACGTCGGGTAATCTTACTGTAACCACTGTCGCAGTCGTGGCTGACGCATTTGGCGGGGCGGGCGGAAATGCGCAATCAGGCGGTGGTGCTGCCTCGGCTGGCGGAGCAGGCGGCGATGCGACGGCCGGATCGGCGATTATTAATCTCAATCAGGATGACACTTCAGAGCGCAACTATGTAGCAGTGGCGAGGGCAGCGGGCGGCAATGGCGGATTTGGCGATATTGCCGGTAATGGTGGTAATGCTGCCGGCGGTATTGCGGCGGTCAACATCAACGACGCGCAAATTGTTGCCGGAAGCGTTGCGATTGATACACTTGCGGTAGGCGGCACTGGCGGCTCTTCGATTTTGGAGAATAGCCCAGGGGGTAACGGTGGTAGCGCCAATGCTGGTACCTCTAGCCTCATCGCTGACGGCCCCAATGCCAATTACAACACGACTGTTGAAACCACGCTGGGTGCCGAAGCGATTGGCGGGGATGGTGGAGACGGTGGAAGCTTCGGCCAGGTCGGCGGCGATGGCGGGCTTGGCGGTGACGCGACGGGCGGAAATGCCGTTGTAATATCCCGAAATGGTGCATCAGTCAGCTTGTTCCTCAATTCGGGCGTGATTGCAGCAGCGAGTGGCGGCGATGGCGGTAATTTTGGTAATGGATTTGTCCAAAACGGAAGCGGAGGCTCGGCGGGATCCGCGCAAGGTGGTTCGATCGCTCTTACTGCAGAAGCAGGTGGTACGCTCGATATTGAAGGGGCATCAGGCTTTGCGAGTGTCGATGCTTCTGCAAGCGGCGGTTTCGGCGGTGGCTTTGCTGAATTTGGTGAAGTTTTTCCAGGGATCAACGGCGCTTCGACCGGCGGAGATATAAATCTGACCGCTGATGGGCTGGGCACAACTCTGAGTACAAACGGATCGTTGAATGTTTCGGCAGTTGCCAACGGCGCATTCGATTCTCGGCAAGAATCTATCAGTCGCAGGGCAACCGGAGGCGCAATTGACGTTACAGTGATCAATGGCGCCAACCTAATTGTTGCTGGCGATTTGAATTTGGATAGTTCAGCGACGGCTGCTGGAGGCGCGAATGACGCCGCGTTTGGCGAGGGTGGAAGCGTTTCTTTTGCAGTTGGTGATGCAAGCGGAGCTTCGCTTGGCTCGCTGAGAATCAACGCAGATGGCAATGCGCAGGGCGGTCTTTTCGGGTCAGGTACAATAGGCTCGGATGGAGGCGGAGGACTGGGTGGTACGGTCGATATCTCGGTCGGAACGGGTGCTTCATTGTCGTCTGGCGCATTGATCGCCACAGCTAATGGCATGGGCGCGGCGGGCGGCGACGGGGATAGCGGCTTTTCCGGCGGAAGTGGCGGCTTTGGCCTAGGCGGTGATGTTATTCTTGCGACAGGGTCCGATATTCAGATCTTTGACTCATTCGTGCTGGAAGCTGTCGGAAGTGGCGGCGATGGCGGCAGCGCTGGCTCGGGCGCAGCTACAGGGGCAAGCGGAGGTGATGCCGGTTTCGGCGAAGGCGGAAATGTACGGTTTGAAGCAAGCGGGTCGGGCGCTCTGCTCCCATCATTTGGCGGTGTTCGGCTTGGTGCAGCAGGGGCCGGCGGCTCCGGTGGATCTGGCGGTTCGGGTGATTCTATCGCGGCTGGCGGGACAGGTGGTGCAGGCGGTGAAGGCCTGGGCGGTTCTGCGACCTTTGCGACATCGGGTGTGGATGCGACATTTACCTTGGATGATTTCGCGGTCAGCATGGATACGCTAGGCATAGGCGGCGCTGGCGGAACTGGCGGCGACAATTTCTTGGGCGGGACTGGTGGCGATGGAGGGGCCGGCGGTAATGCGTCGGGCGGAGCAAAGATTGTAGAAGCTGGGAGCGGAAGCACCATAACTTTGCAACCGATCTCGGTCGGTCCATTCTCACTGACATCCAATGCATTTGGCGGTAGCGGCGGATTGGGTGGCAGTCTGGATCTAACCAGTGGCGGCGTTCAAGGGACTGGCGGCAACGGCGGAGCAGCAATCGGCGGATCGCCCATTTTGCGCGCGCTGGGAGGCACAGTAAGCAGTGGAGATGTGGAGTTGTCGGCCATAGGCTTTGGCGGTGATGGCGGGCTCGGGGGCGATGATGGCAATGCTACGTTTGGGCCCAGCGGCAATGGCGGAGACGGGATTGGTGGCAGCCCGACCCTTGAGACATTTGACGGTAGCCCGGGCATAATCACGCTTGGAAATGTATCGATTGACGCACCGGGTCTTGCTGGCGGTGGTACCGTAATCGGGAATACAACTGGCGGCCAGATTGTTATTTCAGACGGTTCGGCCGATCCTGCGGGTCTGATCAGCATGACCTCGCTGACCGCGACGGTCACAGGCACTGCGGCAACACCATCGCTTATCATAAGCAGCGACAGCGGTCCGATAACGGTCACGAACAATGTCGACGCGACGGTATCGGGCGACATCATTTTTGATTTTGATGGCGATGGTCAAATTGTGGTTGGTGGCGATGCTCTGCTGACATCAGGAGGAGTAATAACCGGAACGCACACCAACAATGTTGGCGGCGTCATTTCGATTGATACCGGCAACGACATCATTGCCAATGCCGCGACCAATATTGATCTCGGCGCTGGCTTTATCGCTTCGGCGGGCCGTGATGCCAATTTAGCCGCGCAAAATATCACTTTTGGCACGGTTAATTCCCTTCGGGACATCATTATCAACGCTAGCATAGGTTCCATATTTGGCATCGGCGATCTGATTGCCGGACGCGATCTAGATCTTGATGCGACTCTTGGCATCGATATCCAAAATGGCGAGGGTACAGGCAATATTACAATCGACGCTGGCAGCGACGTCACATCTGCCAATCTGACGCTGACAGGCGCTGATATACTTGCTGTCCAAAGCGTCCAAATAAACGCCTTTGGTGACATTGCTGTGGGCGATGTCGAAGCGATTGACGGGCTGGTGATCACAGGCCAATCACTGACCGCTGATTTGCTTGCCGGAGAGAGCGTTACGGTAAGTACTGGCGCGACAATCGATGTTGGATCGGCAATCAGTGAAACCTCCATCGCATTATTCGGTTCAGATGTTATTCTGGCTAATGGAGATGCTGTTCAGGACATCGACATTGATGCGATGGGCGGTGCGATATCGCTGGGAGCGGTCAATTCTGAACAGATCCTCACTGTTAGCGCATCGGGTGATATCGACTTTTCCGATCTGACAGGGTTGGTAATAAACCTAGGTTCAGGCGGAAGCATTACCGGTGGCAGTGCAGCGGCTGACCGCACAATTATCAGCGGCACACCCCGCAATGTGAATCTGAGCGCTGTTGGGGCAATCGATATCGATAGCGCCAGCGCTGTCGATGATGTGATCGCTGGCGGCGCGTCCTTTGCCGGAAATTCAGTCGATGCTGGAAGCACCATTACGGTAACCGTGCCAGGCGCGATAGTTATCGGAACAAGTAACAGCGGCAACGAGACGAGTTTGACTGGCTCGGAAATACTGTTGGGCGGTGGCGTAGCTGGTGGCGGAACTTCAGTGATCAATTCCACCATCGGTGCGGTGGATATCGGAACATTTGATAGCGAGAATTTCCTCGATATCAATTCGAACACCACAGTAGACTTCGGCACTTTGACCGCACGTGCAATGTCGATACTTGCCAATGGTAATGTAACCGGCGTGCGCGCTGCGACCGATGTCACTTTAGTCAGCGGGCGTCCGCGCAATGTCGAGATCACCACACCGGGCTCAGTTAGCGTCGATCAGATCGATACGGTTGCAAGTATTTTTGTTGGTGCCGCTGCGCTCGATACGAATTTGCTCGATGCAGGCACCGATATCAACGTCATTGTCGGCGGTTTGGCCGATATTGTCCAAGCCAATTCCGGCGGATCGAGCACCATTACCGGCGGTACAATTCTGATTGGCGATGGTATTTCAAATGGACTGGCTCTGCTCACATCGACATTGGGCGATGTCACACTAGGCACATGGGACTCAAATGGGTTCTTTGACCTTGATTCAGCGCAGAACGCGATCTTCGATATTGTAACCGGGCTTGTAGTCGATATTACCGCTGTGAGCGATATAACCGGCAATAGCGCGGCGAGTGATGTCAATCTTATCAGCGGCCGCCCGCGCGATGTGACCTTGGATGCAGGCGGCATCGTACGGATCGCAAATGCCGATTCAATTGGCAATGTCATACTAGACGGTTCGGGGGTCGATGCAGGAACTCTGATTGCCGCCGCGGACATCGCAGTGACTGCTACCGGCCCTGCCGAAATAGCTGACATTCAAAGTGGCGGTGGAGCGAGCATCGTCGGAGGTAATGTCACACTGATCGGCGGTACAATCGATCTAGACCTGACCGCCGACGCGACCGCTGGTGATCTTACGATCAATGGCACCATGAACGTGGGCCAAAACATCAATCTTGATGCAACAAACGATCTAAATTTGGGAACGCTTGCGACCACAAACGGAAACATCGACGCCAATGCCGGAGGTGCAATTGACTTCATCGGCGCGCAGGCCAGCGCGACCATCAATTTCACTGCGACTGGCCCAATAAATGGCGGCGATTTGGATGCCGGAAATATATTGAACCTTGACGGCGGCAGTATTGCAATTGGCAATGCAGCGGGTAACACTATCGACCTGACCAGCGGCGGCAATATTCTGTTTGGCAGCCTAACTTCTCCCAATGCAATCAACCTAAGCGCGGCGCTGGGGTCGATTGGCAAAAATGGCGGGAATGGCGATATTGACAGCGATAGCGATGTAACGCTCGCCGCGCTTGCTATCGATATTGGGGATGTGACCTCAGGCGGTTCGGTCAGCGCGGATGCGACAGAGGGTGATGCAACATTCGGTACGATTGATGCGGCCAATGACATAGCAATCGCAGCGTTCGGCACGCCGACGGTTTCCAACGCCGTCAGCGGCGGCAACACCAGCATCATTGGTGCGTCAGTAATATTCGACAACGGGTCTATCGGCGGCGATTTGTCAATAAACGCGACCATTGGCGATATTGCCGGAAATGGCATTGTGACCGTTGGCGGAGGAATTGACTTCGACGCTGCTGATTCTGCAACATTCGGCAATCTCGGAACGCAGGGCGGGTCCTTTTTAGTCTCCGCAGGCAGCGACATTAATTTCAGTAGCGCAACAAGCTCCGCTGATGTCAACATGACCGCTGGAGGAAACGTTACAGGCAATACCATCGATGCGCTCGGTACAGTTTCGGTCAACGGTCAAGATGTTACAGTGCGCGAGATTCTGGCGGGCGGAACAATTAGTGCGATGGCGACAGCGGGCGACGCGAATTTCGCAAATCTTATATCTGATGATTCAGTAACACTGGACGCAGCCGGTTCGATTATGGTCGATCATGCTGAAGCGACAAACGACTTTACTGGCACTGCAATTGGCGATTTCACCACTGGATTGAATTCGATTATCACTGGTGGCGACATTATCATCAACACTGGCGGCATAGCCAATCTTGGCAATTCGGCGGCCGGGGGGGTGATAGATGTGCTTGCCAGTCAGATTGACTTTGCGGCATTGATTGCCGGATCAACTGTGACATTGGAGACGGCGCTAAGTCCAAGCAATAGTGCTCCAGGTAATCTCGACATTTCAGGTAACGCCATAACTGCGGGACCTGGAACAAGCAGCATCAATTCGCTCGGATCGGTTACTCTGACGGGCGTCGCGGACTTTGGCGGCAGCTTTGCGGTGGATGCCGTTGCCGACATTGCAATTGCACAAACAGATGTGCGTGGCGGAGACTTTGACGCAAATGCTGGCGGAACAATTTCTTTCAGCGCAATCAACGTAGCTGGCTCGCTCGATTTCCTTGCGACTGGGGATGTCGCTGGAACGGGCAATATTGATACCGGCGGAGCCGTGTCGATTAATTCTGCGGCTGGCTCGGTTGCCGCGCAAGCTATTTTCGCAGGTGGACAAATCGGAATTTCTAGCGGCTCTGGCGATGTCACATTTACGGAATTGGATGCAGTTGGTGCGGTATCGATCATCGCCCAAGGTGGCGCACTCAGCGGTATTTCCATCAATACGGGTGGAGTGTTGCAAATAGGATCGGATGGCGACGTCACTTTTGACAATGCTACTTCCGCTCTCAATCTCAATATAGACACAATCAACGGCGATGTTACGGCGGGGTCAATTTCAGGTGGAGCCAACGTAAATGTCGATTCTGGAGGCGCATTTGATGTGGAGACCGTATCGGCGGCGCAATCAGGACAAGGCGTCGTCAGTGTATTCGGGCAGAACGGAATTACGATCGGCACACTGTCTGGCAATGATGCAGAACTTGCTGCGCCTGACGGAAATGTCGTAGTCGATCAGGACATTGATATCACAGATCTGGTCACGGCAGAGGGCAGATCAATAGTGCTGCGCTCGGCCGGTGATCTTGCAGTGACAGCGCAGGCTACATTGGGTGCGATCGACATTTCGGTGGCAGGCGACCTCGATGTCCAAGGTGCCATCGCCCCCGATAATATTGACCTGACCAGCACAGGTGGGTCAGTGACGATCAATGAGCCTGTATCAATTAATCTAAACAATCCGGGCGGATTTCAGGGTACACAGCAGGTTACGTCCAGCGGGGGTAATGTCGCGATTATTGCTGCGACCGACGTGATCGTAAACTCCTTCGTCGGTGCTGACGCGATGCTAACCCTCGACGCGGGCAATTTGCTCGACCTGCAGGCGACCGCGTCGGGTCAGGACATCGAAGTTATTGCAGCAGATATAAACATTGGCACCTTGGGCGCACTCGGTCGGAGCGATGCGACCAACAGTATATTGATCGCAAGCGAGAATGACATCGTGCTTGGCGGGGTTGGCGGACAAACTGGTGTGTTTGAGCTTGATAATGACGAATTCTCGCGCGTCTTCAGCGGGGGCGATATTACGATCAATGCAAAATTATTAAGCACCGGCAGCGGGAACATCATCGTCGATGACCTTAGTGTTTTGGTGATTGATAACTCGACCAGCCCGAGTGCAACCGATGGCAATTTGGGTGCGGCAGGAACGTTGACATTGGATGCAGGTGCCAGTGTCGAAGTTATCGGCAATCTCAATATCTTAAATGCCACAGTGGACAGCACCCTAGCTGTATTCGCCGCTGATTTTATCAATGTCGACGTGGGCACAGGTAATTTGCGGATCGAGGATGATGCCAACATCCTTACTGGCACCATCGATTTGTTTGCCCCGTCAATCGTTGCTGTCAGTGCATCTGCGGCAGCCGATATTTCCGGGGCCTCGGTAACGGATGCTGACACACGCCTTGGCCAGAATGATGGAATTGTTCGAGATGAAGGGTACTTCCAAGCGACCAATCTCACCTTCAACATTGATAATGAATTGCTGATCCAGAATAGTGGTGCGGGTACCGACCTTGACGACCGGCGCGGTTTTGTCGCCGATAATGTGACGATTAATGACGGCGATGCAACAGCTCCGATTGGGGTCGTGATTAATGGCGTTGTCGGGGGTAATACTGGCATCGATGCAATCGAGCCGGTGAACATCACTACGCCGGCAGATCAAGCCTCGACTATCAATGGTTGTTTGATCGCCAATCCTGCCAGCTGCGTAATTATTCCTCCATCGCCCGGCACGAACGGTTCTGGCGGTCCGATTGAAAATCCGCTTGCGGACTTGATTGAAGAAGAAATCGAGGATGAAACAGAAGCTGGCCTAGCGGTTGATACCATGATTATCGAATTCCGTGACGACCCGCAGCGCGAACTGGATCCCTTGATTAACGAGCCAGTCACTGGCGCAGGTAACGAGGATTTGTGGGTCAGCGAAGACGAATGCGAAACGGATGATGAAACATGCACGGCGCTCTCGGAAGAGGAGCTAGAGCCAGCGGAGTAAAGGCAGAGTCTTGACCCGCTGGCCTGCCCATGTGCATGGCACCGCGCTATGAGCGATACTCCGTTACAGCTATTCAACAGCCTGACCCGCAGTCTTGAAAACTTTGAACCTGTCCATGCGGGGGAAGCGCGCGTCTATACCTGCGGTCCCACGGTCTACAATTACCAGCACATCGGCAATATGCGCGCCTATGTCTTTGCCGATACGCTGGGCCGGACGTTGCAGTGGAAGGGCTACAAGCTCACTCACGTCATCAATATTACCGATGTTGGTCATCTGACTTCCGATGCGGATGAAGGTGAAGACAAGATGGAGAAAATGGCCGCGAGCGAAGGCAAGTCTGCCTGGGATATTGCGCGGCTGTACCAAGAGGATTTTGAGCGCGATCTTGCCCGTCTGAATGTCCAGCCAAAGCAGCATCCGCGCGCAACGGAATATGTAGAGGCGATGATTGCGTGGGGCGAAAAAATCGCCGACAAACATTGTTACGAGCTGGAATCCGGGCTCTATTTCGATACATCGAGCGTTACAGATTACGGCAAACTTGCCCGCGCGGTTACCGAGGACGGCGAAGGTCGGATCGATAGTGTGGAGGGCAAGCGTAACGCGGCTGACTTTGCGATTTGGCGTAAAACTCCTGCTGGAGAGACACGTCAGATGGAATGGGATTCTCCGTGGGGTAGGGGCGCTCCCGGCTGGCATCTCGAATGCTCGGTTATGGGGGAAAAGCTGCTCGGCTTTCCATTCGACATCCACACCGGCGGTATTGATCACCGTGAAATTCACCACCCTAATGAAATCGCGCAGAACCAAGCGTTTTGCGGTTGTGGCGGCTTAAGTGAATCGACCAATTCGGGCGCGAAGATCTGGATGCACAACAATTTCCTGGTCGAGCGCAGTGGCAAGATGTCCAAAAGCTCGGGCGAGTTCCTGCGGCTGCAATTGTTGATCGACAAAGGTTACCACCCGCTCGCCTACCGGTTGATGTGCCTGCAAGCACATTACCGCAGCGAGCTGGAATTTTCGTGGGAAGGGCTGCAGGCAGCGTTGACGCGGCTGAAGCGGATGGTGATGGTGGCTGAACGGTTGGCTGAAGCCCAACCCGGGAAGCCCGATCATCCGAAATTCGCGCCTATGCTGGATAAATTCGATGCTGCAATTGGTGATGATCTGAACACTGCCGTTGCGCTGACGGCTTTGGAGGAGGCTATCGCGGTTAAGAAAGTTGATGCGGGAATCAAACTTGCGGTAATCGAGGAAATGGACGAGGTCCTTGGCCTTGACCTGTTCGGGCTATCGCGCACCGCGTTGAGGATCCGTCCAAAACACGCTGCGCTAGATGAAGCCGAAGTGGAAGACGCCATCACCCGCCGCAAGGCTGCACGCGCCGAGAAAGACTTCGCCCTCAGCGATGCGATCCGTGACGAGCTTGCCGCCAAGGGCGTGGAACTGATGGATGGCGATCCGCTCGGCTGGGAATGGAAGCTGGGTTGATGCCTCGAAAGTGAATTGAACTGTCACATACCATAAACTCAATGTCCCTCTGTTAAGTAAACTGACGTCGCGCGCCTTCAGCTTCACCGAATGGCTGAGTTTGCCCCAAGATCGCTAAGCGGTCTTAAACCTGATCCAGCAATTGAGAGAAAATCGCCCATCCTCGAACCGGCCGCTCGGTACTCTCAATCTGCGGACCGAATGCGGCGCGAAGGAGGGGAAGGCAACAAGTCTGCCGTGGCGCGGTGCGACAAGCTTTGGCTTTACATCTCCGTCTAGAGAATGAATTTCTAGCTCGCCGCCGCTAAACTGACAGGGTGTTCGATGAAAGTAATAGACTGTGCTCAACACACGCTCTGTGTCTACACCGTCGCGCTTGTCCAATGTCATCGTATCGATATGCCAAGCCAAACTGCCGCCATCGCCATTTGCGATCAACTCGTTTTCCATCAACGGCCTTTCGATTTGCGGTATTCCGGTCTCTTCATAAAGCCGGGGCAGCAAGTTGCTTAAACCGGAGCGGAATTCACGCCCAATGCTCTCAAGCCTCCCGCCAAATCTTTTCGATAGGCGAAACTCCGGATCAACCGCCTCGCTTTCATCGGCATAGGATGTCTTGGTCGCTGCAAATCCAATCTGATTGGCAATCGCGAACTCTGCCAGCCTGTCTGGTAGGTCCGTGCCAAAAGCATCGTCAATGATTGCAAATTTGGTAAACATTGCCAGATTTATCCGCCCGTTCTTGATAGCTGGACTAGTAAGCTGTTGTGCTCAATTGCCATCTGATGCGTGCTCTAGCTTCTCAATGGCGCTGACATCATCCATGTCTTGCGCCCTTAAATTCGAGGCCGGCAGAACCAGCAATTGACCGAAAAACGGGCGTTTGAAAATGCATTATCAGGCACTGAGATTCTCAACACCTCATGTGGAGCGAACGAAGGGAATATGACCAGCCGATCATGGTTGGGTGCAATTTTGACAGGTTCAATATCACCGGCGATCGGCAAAATGGCCAGCTCACCGCCGCTAAACGCAGCTGGCTCACCATGAAAATAGTATACGGCGCTTAATATCCGGTCTGCGTCAGCGAAGCGTCGCGTAGTATCGCTTAAGCTATCGACATGCTTGCGAAAGAAGCCTCCATCTTGATGCGCGACCATGCTGATTTCGAGTATCGGCATGGTGATAGGGGCTAAGCCAGCTGCACCGAACAATTCGCTTGCGCGAGTTAGGAAAGCATGCCGCAAACGCTCTCCCAGCTGGCCCCAGTCGCCTTGGAACTCGGCCGAATTGCGTGTGTCGCAATCCACCGATGCTGCAGCATTGCTAGAAGTGACGCCCGCGGCGTAAAAATTCCGTTCATTCTCGACCGCAAATGCCAGCAATTTAGCCGAAAATTCAGGCCCCAAAAATCCGTCAATGATGGCGTATTTGGTGAACATTCATCTGGTCACTTTCGTGATTGAGTCATCGGAGCTTGGCAAGGCAGCATTAACTCGGTCATGCAGGACTAGCCGAATTGTTGTGCTTGGGTGAGGGAATGCGCATTCCGAAGTGAATTGGTCAAGCTTCGCCATTTTGACCGCCAAATACAACTGCGGCGGTTAGCGAGCTCAAGCTCCCCCGTTTGGCACCTGCTTCAAATACTTTTCGCAGATGCAATCGAGCGGTGACACCAGCAACTGTCTTTGTTAGACGATTACGTAGAGCGGGGTTGGCGTGACGCCATAACCCGCCTTGGGTCGCGCACGTAATTCTGGAGGCACCCGAGGGGGGTGCCCGATGGGGGGTATCGATGGCCGACAACAACACTGGTAAGCAAAAAGCGTCCGATCTATTTATTGAATGCCTTGAGGAAGAGGGTGTTGAATATATTTTCGGCGTGCCCGGTGAGGAAAACCTCGATTTCCTTGAAAGCCTGTCCAAATCGGATTCGATTCAACTCATCCTGACCCGTCATGAGCAAGGCGCTGGCTTTATGGCGGCAACTTATGGCCGTCACACAGGCAAGACAGGCGTTTGTCTTGCGACGCTCGGCCCGGGCGCCACGAATTTTGTAACTGCAGGTGCCTATGCGCAATTGGGCGGAATGCCGATTTTAATGATTACCGGCCAGAAACCGATTAAGAAATCCAAGCAGGGACGGTTCCAGATCCTTGATGTCGTCCAGATGATGGGCCCGATCACTAAATATGCGCACCAACTCGCTGCGGGGGACAACATTCCGAGTCGCGTGCGTGAATGCTTCCGTCTGGCCGAAGAGGAAAAGCCGGGTGCGACGCATCTGGAATTCCCTGAAGATATTGCCGAGGAAATGACCGATTCGCGGCCGCTTAAGGCATCAGTTGCGCGCCGCCCGTCGGCTGAGGTCAAAGCTGTCCGGTCCGCGGTTAAGGCAATAGAAAGCGCCAAGAATCCGGTACTAGTAGTGGGGGCAGGCGCCAACCGGAAGATGACCGGACGGATGCTGCGCCAATTTATCGAAAAGACTGGCATACCCTTCGTCACCACACAGATGGGCAAGGGCGTTATCGACGAGCGTCACCCGCTATTCCTGGGCTGCGCCGCGCTATCGGCTGGCGATTTCTGTCACCGAGCGATTGAGGATGCGGATTGCATC
The DNA here is from genome assembly GCF_009827545.1 of Pontixanthobacter gangjinensis. NCBI lineage: Bacteria > Pseudomonadati > Pseudomonadota > Alphaproteobacteria > Sphingomonadales > Erythrobacteraceae > Pontixanthobacter > Pontixanthobacter gangjinensis. The sequence goes on from NZ_WTYS01000001.1 coordinate 1,401,367, forward strand.
GTCAACATTGGTCATGACGTGATCGAGAAGCCGCCGTTTTTCATGAAACATGACGGGGCGACGGTAATCCATCTTTCGACCAAAACGGCCGAGGTTGATCCGGTCTATTTCCCGCAGATCGAAGTGATCGGCGATATTGCCAATGCCATTTGGCAAATCAAGGAGGACATCGTACCCTCCGGCCAATGGAAATTCGACCATATGCTGGCTTACCGCGCGGCAGAAGTTGCACACACAAAACCGCTTGCCGACGATCCGCGTTTCCCGATCTTCCCTCCGCATCTAGTGCAAGAAGTGCGCAACTCGATGCCCGAAGATGGCATTATTTGCTTGGATAATGGCGTTTATAAAATCTGGTTTGCGCGCAATTATACCGCTTATCTGCCCAATACCGTACTGCTCGATAACGCGCTTGCCACAATGGGCGCGGGTCTGCCGTCAGCCATGATGAGCGCTATGCTCTATCCTGATCGCAAAGTGATGGCGATTTGCGGTGATGGCGGGTTCATGATGAACAGTCAGGAAATGGAAACTGCGGTACGGCTTGGGCTCAATATGACCGTGTTGATTTTGCGAGATGATGCCTATGGTATGATCCGCTGGAAGCAGGCCAATATGGGCTTCAAGGATTGGGGGCTGACCTATGGTAACCCCGATTTCGTGATGTATGCTGAAAGCTATGGTGCCAAGGGCCACCGAGTGGAAAGCGCCGATCACTTGAAAGAAGTGCTGGCCCATTGCCGTGATACGCCGGGCGTTCACCTGATTGATTGCCCGGTTGATTATACTGAGAACGATCAAATTCTGAATCACGACATCAAAGAGCTTTCGAAGAATCTATAGAATATCCGTTGCCCCTCCCATCTGCGGGAGGGGTTGGGGCGGGCGCGGGATTGGACTGTGCTGCCCCTCAGACGCACCCCCGGCCCCTCCCGCAAACAGGAGGGGGGAGAGATGAACATGGTCGAACTGAAATCTACCTATCCGCTGTATCTCAATAATAAGGCTTCCCAGCCAAACACCGATTTGGAAGTGACCGACAAATTCACCAATGAGGTCGCATTCCGCACTGCCTTAGCCACGCCCGACATCATCGAGGAGGCGATTGCAGGCGCCGTTCGGGCGACCGAGCCGATGGCGAAGATGGCCAGCTATGAACGTCAAGCGGTACTCGAACACTGCGTCACCCGGTTTCGTGAGCGGTTTGACGAGCTTGCTTATTCTCTGTGTGTTGAAGCAGGGAAGCCGATCAACGATGCAGAGGGGGAAGTTACCCGTCTGATCGATACTTTCAAGATCGCCGCAGAAGAGGCCACCCGCAATTATGGCGAAGTTCAACCGCTGGATATATCGGCGCGCGCCAAGGGATATATGGGCATGTGGAAGCGCGTGCCAATTGGCCCATGCAGCTTCATTTCTCCGTTTAATTTCCCGCTCAATCTGGCCGCGCATAAGATTGCTCCGGCCATTGCGATGGGCTGTCCATTTGTAATGAAACCGGCGAGCAAAACGCCGCTCGGCGCGATTATCATGGGCGAAGTTCTGGCAGAAACCGATTTGCCGGAGGGCGCGTTTTCAATCCTTCCGGCGAGCCGCGACGGCGCCGATCTGTTCACCACGGACGAGCGGTTAAAACTCCTCAGCTTTACCGGTTCGCCCGGGGTGGGCTGGGACTTAAAGGCCAAGGCGGGCAAAAAGCCCGTTATCCTCGAACTTGGCGGCAATGCGGCTGTAGTGGTCGATAAAGATGCCGATCTTGACCATGCGCTTGAGCGGATCATTTTTGGTGCTTTCTATCAGTCAGGCCAAAGCTGCATCGGTGTTCAGCGAATTATAATACACGAAGAAATTTATGACATATTTCGCGATATGCTGGTCGCAAAGACCAAGACATTAGTCTCTGGCGATCCAAAGGAGCGTGACACCTTTATAGGCCCGATGATCTCGCTGGGAGAAGCAAAGCGGCTGAAAGGCTGGATTGATTCCGCAGTTGATGGTGGTGCTAATCTACTGTGCGGCGGCGGCTGCGAAGGCAATATGCTGGAGGCCACGCTGTTGGAAAATGTCGATCCGTCCGCCGATGCCAACCGCGAAGAAGCGTTTGGTCCGATGGCGCTGCTCACCAAATTCACCGACTTCAACGAAGCGATGGAGCAGGTGAACGATTCCAAGTTCGGACTTCAGGCCGGAATATTCACACGTGACATCCACAAGGTGCTCGATGCGTGGGATACGCTGGATGTTGGCGGTGTGGTGGTCAATGATGTGTCATCTTACCGCGTCGACAATATGCCCTATGGCGGGGTGAAAGACTCCGGCCTTGGCCGTGAAGGCATCCGTTTTGCGATGGAAGACATGTCTGAAATCCGGAACTTGGTAATCCGCCGCGAATCCGCGGGTTAGCCGTCAAGCAGCAATAGCAATTCGCATTCAACCTCTAGGCGAGGGCAAGGAAGCAAGCTGTGATCGGCGCTGACTATTGTGGCATCGGCGACCAATTGTCCGGGGAGGGTGAACTCGTGATCTGGCAGATTTGCGATAAAAGTTTCGCCTGCTTCAGTCTGCTTGGCCCCTTCGAACAGCAGTCGCACTGAGTGGCGTGTGCCGGAAAACGTGATGCTCGCCCATGCATGTTCTGAATATCGGTTGATTATCGCTTGCCCTCCCGCGATTTTGAGCAGTTCAGTGCGGAGCCGTTCACCATGGCTGACCCGCGCTTTGCGAGCGGGGCGAAGCTGCGAGATAGGCTCAACCAACATTAGCGGCTTCCTTCTGATAGGTGGTCATAAATGTCTCGACGCGTTTTTCCGTCCCGGTTCGGGGAATTCGGCCGTTACGTAAGTCTAATACGAAGCGCGGGTCGTGGGCGGCGAGCCTGCCAAACTTGGTGGCGGGCATCCCAGTGTTGCGTAGAAATTTCTCAATAGAACGAATAAGCATGCGGTTCCCCTGCGATTGGATTTGCCTGCAATGGCACGGTCAGCGAATCGACCGTGTTACATTTGGTCGCCGTTCAAATCCTACTTGTCTAGGAAAAATACATGATGTAGGTAGGAATAATATCGACTCTGAGGACGAACTATGTCGAATCCACGTGAACGTTTATTAGAATTGTCGCAAAATCAGGGCAGTTCACTTGCTCGCCTTTCAGAGATGATTGGTAGGAATCCAACGTATTTGCAGCAATTTATCCGCAAAGGTAGTCCGCGAAAGCTCGAGGAAGTAGATCGGCGCGCTCTTGCTGAGTTCTTTGGAGTGCCGGAATCAGAATTGGGTGCGATGCAGGAAAAATCCTATATTCCGACGAGGAAACTGCCCTTGGAAGGTGGCTGGGTCGAGGTGCCTCGTTTGCCGGTCAGCGCTTCAGCGGGTCAGGGTGCAACTGTCAGTGGGGAAGAGCCGTTTGATAATTTCCGCTTTTCGCGCCGGTGGCTGCGCGAAAACGGGCTCGATGGCGCGCGCCTTTCAGCGATTTCGGTTGAGGGAGATTCGATGGAGCCGCTACTCCGCGCAGGCGATGAAGTGTTGGTAGACCTCTCACCCCAGCCATTTCGTGATGGAATCCACGTAGTCAGGCTGGAAGATACTCTGCTGGTGAAGCGAGTGGCGGCACAAGGGGGGGGTAGGCTATCGCTGCTCAGCCAAAACCTTGCCTACCCACCAATCGAAGTCCTCGTGGGTGACGTCGAGATTGTTGGCAGGGTGGTGTGGAAGAGCGGGCGGTTGTGAGAGCGTTGCAATCCGCGCCAACTGTCGCCACATCGCAATCATGATCGAACAGACTAAGCCTCAACCCCCGATGCGCGCCGCGATTATGCCGGTGACACCCTTGCAGCAGAATTGCAGCCTGATCTGGTGCACTAAGACGATGAAGGGCGCGCTGACTGATCCGGGCGGCGATCTGGACAAGCTGAAAGCTGGAGTCGCCAAAGCGGGCGTAACGCTAGAGAAAATCCTTATCACGCATGGCCATATCGACCATTGTGGTGAAAGCGGCATTCTGGCGAAGGAATTGGGCATTCCGATCGAGGGGCCACACGAGGCAGACCGTTTCTGGATTTCTCGCCTTAATGAAGATGGCGCGAAATACGGCATTCGTGGCGAAGTGTTCGAGCCGGACCGCTGGCTTCACGACGGCGACACTGTCACCGTGGGCGATCTGGTTCTCGACGTTATTCATTGCCCGGGCCACACACCTGGTCACGTCGTGTTTTACCACGAGCCAAGCAAGTTCGCAGTTGTCGGCGATGTGATCTTTCAGGGATCAATCGGCCGGACGGACTTTCCAATGGGAAATCATCAGGATTTGCTTGATGCGATTACGCAAAAATTGTGGCCGCTGGGTAACGATGTGACCTTCATTCCCGGCCACGGTCCGGTCAGCACCTTTGGCCAAGAGCGCAAGACCAACCAGTTTGTTAGCGATTACGCACTGGGTTAAGCTCTCCAGGCCACCTTCGAACTACATAATTTTGGCAGCGATCAGAACCGCTACAATCGCGAGGCCGAGTAAAGTGAGCATTGTAATCATCACACCCGCCATCCGCAATTTGCTAACTTCTTCTGCGTCCATGCCCAAGGCGTGCGCTACTCGGCCCAGAATATAGAGTGCCGCGACATAGGCGAGCCATTGGCCGCCTTTGCCTGAAAGTTCGATTACCGCGATCAAGAGCAGGATAAATGGAGCGCTTTCGACGAAGTTCAACTGCGCACGCATCCGGCGGATCAAGGCTGGATTACCGCCGTCACCGTGCAAAATTTTGCTTTGATTGCGCAATTTGCCGGTCCGTGCCATCATCCAAATTGTCAAGATCGCGGCGGCAGCGCCCGCACATAGAGTTACCGGTAGCAGTTCCATATCACTTCCCCTCAAGAATATATCACAGCTTCGCTACGCAGTCTTGGGCGCGCTGGCAATGCAGGGTAAAGTCGCAGGTCGGACACGGTTCCGGTTGCAACCTGCGCGAATCCGGTTATATGGCCCTCTTCCCGTCATGGAGGGGCTTCGATTCCGCACACTTGTGCGCGGGGGAGCCTTCGCCTAGAGCGGCCCTTACAAACTGCAGTTTATCAAGGAACAGGTGCCAAAATGGCTGTCCCTAAAAGAAAAGTATCGCCTCACCGTCGCGGCATCCGCCGTTCGCACGATTCGCTTAAGCCCGAAGCATTCCATGAATGCTCAAATTGCGGCGAACTCAAGCGTCCGCACAATCTGTGCAACGCCTGTGGCCACTACAACGGTCGCGAAATCATCGCCGTCGGTCTCTAAGACCGTTAGCTGGAGAATACGCCCATGAGTCTTCCGCGTATCGCTGTCGATGCGATGGGCGGAGACGAAGGCGTGCGAGTCATGATCGACGGGGCTGCGGAAGCGCGCCGGCGTCACGACCAATTCCAGTTCCTGCTGGTCGGGGATGAGGCACGGATAAAGACCGCGCTGGATAGTCATCCCAACATGCGGGGTGCTTCCGAAATTTTGCATTGCGATGATGTCGTTGGCGGGGACGAGCTTCCCACCAAGGCGCTTCGCCGTGCCAAAACCACATCTATGGGCCTTGCCGTCAATGCGGTGAAAATAGGCGACGCTGGTGCCGCAGTTAGCGCGGGCAACACTGGCGCGCTGATGGCGATGAGCAAGTTAGCCCTGCGCACCATGCCAGGAATTGACCGCCCTGCGCTTGCCGCTGTGATGCCCACGCTTGAAGATGACGATGTCATAATGCTCGATCTGGGCGCGAACACCGAAGCGGATGCGCGCAACCTGGTGCAATTTGCGATCATGGGAGCGGCCTATTCTCGCATCATTCTGGGCCGTAAACCGCGTGTCCGGTTGCTCAATATCGGCACCGAGGAAAATAAAGGTTTTGACCGGCTGCGAGAAGCCGCTGCTGAGCTCCAAAATGCCACCGGCCTCGACATGCAGTTTGATGGATATGTGGAATCAGACAAGATCAATCGCGGGGAAGTGGATGTGGTGGTTACCGATGGCTTCTCTGGCAATATCGCTTTGAAAGCGATTGAGGGGACGGCTCGGTTCGTCACCGATTTGCTCCGCAACGCATTCACGAGCTCGCTGCGTTCGAAGATCGGCTTTCTGGTTTCACGTCCGGCAACAGAATTGCTCAAACACCACCTTGATCCCAACAACCATAATGGTGCCGTTTTCCTCGGCCTTAACGGGGTCGTAGTGAAGAGCCACGGCAGCGCAACTGCTGGCGGAGTGGCGAATGCGGTAACCGTTGCAGCACGCTTGCTTGAAGAAAACTTGACCCAGCGAATTACAGCTGATCTGGCGGCTTTGCATGCGCTGAAGGGCGATGTTGATAGCAATGGAAGCGCTGAGAAGTGATCCGCTCGGTCATCTGCGGCAGTGGGTCAGCCTTACCCGGGCGCGCGGTGACCAATGCTGAATTGGCACAGCGGGTCGATACCAGCGATGAATGGATTGTAGAGCGCACTGGAATCAAGCAACGCTACATTGCAGCAGAAGGCGAAACCACCTCAACGCTCGCAACACTTGCAGCGCAGCGCGCGCTGGAAGCTGCCGGTATCGATGCAAAAGATATCGATCTGATCATTCTTGCCACAGCAACGCCCGATCAGACCTTTCCCGCCACGGCCACCAAAGTGCAGCATGCGCTCGGCTGCAATGGCGGCATTGCATTCGATGTTGCGGCGGTATGCTCTGGATTTCTCTACGCGCTCGGCACTGCGGATTCGATGCTCCGCACAGGTATGGCAAAGCGCGCCTTGGTAATCGGCGCGGAGACATTTAGCCGCATTCTCGACTGGGAAGACCGAACAACATGTGTCTTGTTCGGTGACGGCGCAGGCGCGTTGGTGCTCGAAGTACAAGAGGTCGCAGAGGACGGGCCCGGTATTATCGATATAAAACTTCACGCAGACGGCGCCCACAATGAATTGCTTTATGTCGATGGCGGCCCATCCAGCACCGGTACGGTTGGCAAATTGCGCATGAGAGGCCGCGAAGTGTTCCGCCATGCTGTGGTCAATCTCGCTGATGTTTTGCGAGAAACCCTTGCATCGTCGGGCTTTGAAGCGAACGATATTGACTGGGTTGTGCCGCATCAGGCCAATGCACGGATTTTGGATGCAACCGCGCGCAAGCTTGGTCTGCCGCCTGAAAAAGTGATTGTCACCGTGGACCAGCACGCCAACACTTCGGCGGCATCTGTGCCGCTGGCGTTTGATGTCGGGATACGTGACGGACGGATTAAGAAGGGTGATTTGGTGATGTTTGAAGCGATGGGCGGCGGCTTCACCTGGGGCGCTTCTTTGGTAAGAATTTAATCCAATCGCTGTTTCAATTGGATAATTTTTGGAAGCGATTGCTCAATTTTGAATTTACGGCTACACGCGTAGCCGATTACACCGAGTCTGGGTCGCACCAGAGAGGAGTGAGCGAATGTCAAGATCAGTCAGTACCCTGACAAGGGCCGATCTCGCGGAAACAATAAACCGTAAGATGGGTCTTTCACGGGCGGAATCGCTCGACCTAGTGGAATCAATTCTCGCTCATATGTGTGAGGGGATGTCCAGTGGTGAAAACGTGAAGATATCCGGATTCGGAAGCTTCATATTGCGCGATAAGAAAGAACGAGTTGGCAGGAACCCGAAAACCGGCGTTGAAGTGCCAATCACACCACGCAGGGTTGTAACCTTCCGCGCGAGCCAATTGCTGAAAGAACGGATAGCCAAGGGCTAACCAGCCAAAGGAAATGAAATGAGTGCGCAATTCGAAGACGGAAAAGACGAAGGCGCGCTTCGAACCATTGGCGAAGTCAGCCGTGCGTTGGGTATTAAGACCCATGTGCTGCGATATTGGGAACAACAATTCCCGATGCTTGATCCCCTGAAACGCAGCGGTGGCAGGAGGTATTACCGATCTGAAGATGTCGATCTGATTGAGCGTATCAACCAGCTTGTGAATGACGAGGGATACACCTTGAAAGGCGCTCAACAGGTGATTGAAAGCGGTAAGGGCGAGGCTAAGGGCGTTGGTGCTTCTGGCGATACAGGCGGTCAAGGTGAAACAGACCCATTGGCTGGCGAAACCGGCAACTCAAGCGCAATTCCGGCGGAACTGCCTTCCGCTGCCGATGGCGGAGTCGACGCCTTCTTTGGAAGGGATTCTTATGCGGATACTAAAACGGATAGTGCGCCCGAAGAAGTTGTTCCATCATCGTTGGATCTTGATGAACAGGCTGAAGTTGAAATTAAGCTTAATGAGGAAGGCCCCTCGCGAGCCGCAATTTTGGCGCAGCTAAAGTCAATCCGTATCCGTCTGGCAGATGCGCTCGCAGCCTGAGCGCTATAATGCAGCTACCAATTCTTCTGCCGCACCCAAATCGACGCTGACAAGGCGCGATATACCTTTCTCGACCATGGTTACGCCGAACAATCTGTGCATCCGGCTCATGGTGACTGCGTTATGCGTGACGATCAGGTAGCGCGTGTCGGTTTCCTTGGTCATCGCAATCAGTAGATCGCAAAACCGGTCAATATTGGCATCATCGAGCGGAGCGTCGACCTCGTCGAGCACGCAAATCGGGGCGGGGTTGGTCAGGAACAAAGCGAAGATCAGCGCGATAGCCGTAAGCGCCTGCTCGCCGCCCGAAAGCAATGTTAGCGATTGCAATCGTTTGCCAGGCGGTTGTGCGAAAATTTCCAAGCCGGCTTCAAGCGGATCGTCGCTATCGATCAACGCCAGATGTGCTTTTCCGCCTTCGAAAAGGCGGGTGAACAAGCGTTGAAAGTGGCCGTCGACCTGTTCAAACGCGGCTGAAAGCCGTTCACGGCCCTCACGATTTAGGCTTCCGATTGAACCGCGTAATCGGTTCACAGCTTCGGCAAGCTCTGCCTGTTCGGCGGCGCTCGATCCGGCTTGTTCTTCCAGCTTTGACAATTCCTCGGCGGCCACCAAATTCACAGGTCCAATCCGTTCGCGGCTCGCATTTAGCCGCTCCAGTTCCCCGCCTTCCAACCCTGAGTTCTTGACCTCTTCGGCGTCAAAATCGAATCTTCCGGCCAGCATCGGCGGGGGGCATTGAAAACGCTCACCTGAGACACGGGCCATTTCAGCGCGCCGTGCCTCTTCATTCTCGGCGCGCGCAGCAAGTCCGGCGCGTGATTCTCGTGCGGTTGCCAGCGCTTCATTGACTTCGCCAAATTTCTTGTCGGCAATTTCAGCCACGTCATGTGCTTTGGCGACAGCAGCTTCAGCTTGTGCGAGCTCCTTGGTCAATCTTTCGCGAACCGAGTCACCTTGCTCGATCTCGCGCATCAACCCCTCTGGCTTGGCCGCGAAAATGGCGCGTTGTTCTTCGATTTCTTCGAAGCGGCGTCCCATGTCGGATAGGCGCTGAGCCGCCTCGCCCGAGCGGGCCTGCCAATTGGCCATATCGCTGCGCTGCGCGGCCGTGCGTTCACGTGCCACCGCCAACGCTTGCTCATGTGCTGCGAGCGCACCCGTTGCCGCCTGGAGCGATGACCGGGCCGCGTCATGCTTTGCTTGGGAGGCTTCCAACGTTATCCGTCCGGTCTCGGGCGGCGGGAGAGCCATGCGCCTGTTCGCAGCTTGAGCCAATTCTGCCTCTGCCCCGCTGCGTTGGTCGGCCAGATCAAGCTTGGCGGCATCAAGTTCCTGCAACCGTGCAGCAAGACGTTCGCGTGCCGCCTCGGCCTGATCAAGCGCCCGCAATGATTGTCGCTCCGCCTCGGCTGCTTCGCTAACGCCGCGTTCCAGCGAGACCAATTCGCGTTGTAGTTCGCTCAGTTCCTCTTGGGCTGTGGCCTGGGCCGCAGCTGCCGCATCGGCTGAAGAGCGCTTTTCCGGCAGATGATTTTCCAGATCTGCCAAACGGTTCGCTGCTTCGAGCCGGGCCGCTTCCGCTGCACCTTCTCCGCGCGCGATAAAGCCGTCCCAACGGCGCAAATGCCCCTTTGTGGTGACAAGCCATTCACCTGGTTTCAGCGGGCGGCCGTCATCAACATCGGCCACATGAACCAACGCTAGCCGCGCCTGCAATTGTGGCGGACAGGCGGTGATATAATTGATGAGGCTGTTTGAAACCTTGCTTGGCGCGTCGCTACCCGTCCAAAAGCGCCCATCATTAACCTGCGCAGGTAATCCCAGCGGAGATTTCGCGTCTCTGCCCAACGCTGCCGCTAATGCCCGTTCGTATCCCGGCTTTACCCGGACTTCATCAAGTGCGGTGGGCAAGCCCTTTCGCTGGGCTCGCTGTTTTTCGCGGGCATCTCGGTCGCGGGCCAGCGCGCTATATTCGTGTTCGATGCCCGCCAATTCAGCCTTGGCATTGGCGAGCGCATTGCCCGTTTCATCGCGCGCGAGCTGTAATTCTTGCTTGCGCGCTTGTTGCTGTTCCAAATCAGTGCGGCGCAGGGCAAGGGTGGCTGCTGCCTGTTCAGAATTTTTGGTCGCCTGTTGCACCTCAGCTTCGGGATTGCCTCTTTCGCCCAAGGATGCCCGAATTTGCTCTTGCCGGGCGGCTTCGGCATCAAGTCGGTCCATCCGTGACTTTGCTTGTGACACTTCGGCTTCGGCAACGCGCCATTCGGCTTCAACGCCGGCCTGATCTGCGGTGGCTTTCGCCAGTGCCAGTTCTGCTGTACGGCCAGCGCGTTCGGCTTCTTCCAATGCGTTGGCGAGCGCCGGTCTGCGCTCTTCATCCGCAGCGAGCGATGCCTCATTGCTCGACAGTTCCTTCTCCAACCGGGCAAGTGCCTCTGCGGCGTCCTTGGTCATCCGGTCGGCATCGCCACGATCTTCCTCCAGCCGCTTCTTTTGCTTGTTGAGGTCGGCAAGCCTCTGCTCGGCTGCTTCCAATTGAGAGGTTAGCGATGCCATCCGGTGACCGTGAGCGCTGGCATCATCGCGCCGGTCCGATTGCTCTTCGCGTGCCTCTGAAAGTGTCTTTGCCGCAAGATGCTGGGCCTTCTGGGCTTCATCGCTTGCGGCTTTTGCATCTGTCACGCGCTGCTCGGCTTCTTGGGCTTGCTTACGCGCGGCTTGCGCAGCTTCAGCGGCATCGCGCCAGCGGGCAAATAGCAGTCTCGCTTCGGCAGTGGTGATTTGTTCGGTCAGCTTGGTGTAGCGTTCGGCTTGCTTTGCCTGACGCCGCAGCGACGACATTTGGGAATCCAGTCCCGCCATCAAATCTTCAAGCCGCTCGAGGTTCTTCTCTGTTGAACGCAGCTTGCTTTCGGCATCGCGGCGTCGAACGTGGAGCCCGGCGATACCGGCTGCTTCCTCTAGCATTTGGCGGCGCTCAGCTGGCTTAGCCGCGATGACTTGGGCGATCTTGCCTTGGCTAACCAATGCTGGCGAATGCGCGCCAGTTGCCGCATCTGCAAAGGTTAGAGAGACATCCTTGGCACGGACATCGCTGCCATTGACGCGATAGGCGCTGCCTGCGCCTCGTTCGATCCGGCGGGTAACTTCCAGTTCCTCACCGAAATCATCTTCAGCATGCAGGACAACCTCTGCAAAATCGCGCGGGGGGCGGGTTTCAGTGCCAGCGAAGATGACATCTTCCATCCCGCCCGAGCGCATGGACTTGGGTGAATTTTCACCCATAACCCACCGGATCGCCTCCAGCAGGTTGGATTTGCCGCAGCCGTTGGGGCCGACAACGCCGGTTAGACCCGGCTCAATGCGCAATTCGGCTGGCTCGACGAAGCTTTTGAATCCGCTGAGCTTGAGCCGTTTTATGAGCATCGCCGGTGCTGTCCCCCCTCCTTCTAAGTCTCCTTAGCGGGCGCCTGCTTGTTTTAGCATGGGTTCGATCGCAGCCCACGGGCCACCCACGCCGGTTTCAACCCGGCGACCATTGAGGAAGAATGTGGGCGTAGCAGTGACATTATCGCGGGTAGAGATTTCTTGTGATTGTTCAGCAAGCGCTTCCATTGAAGAAAAATCGGCGAGACATTGCCGCGCCTGATCCTTGCTCAAACCGCGAGCGGCAAAGAAATCAAGAAATCCGGCTTGTTCGGCGAAGGCAACAAAGCGTTGGTCTTCGGGCAATTGCAGAGCCTGCTCGAGAGCTGCGCCATTGGCCTGCATCGTATCAAATATTGCGTCGAGGTTACCCCAAACCTGGTCTGACAAGGGGTGAGCAGCCTCTGGCTGGCCGCATCCGATCAAGCGGCTCAATGTCAAATCGGCTGGTCCACGCAAAACCATGCTGCGGAATTCAAAGCTGACCCGGCCCGAGCTGACATAATCCTCTTTCAGCGGGGCAGCACCCGTTGCTGCAAATGCAGCACATGCACCGCAAGTTAGCGAGCCGTATTCGACGAGTTTAATTGGCGCATCGGGATTTCCAAGAACAAATCCGCCATCTGGCGACATTGTGACGACATCTGTCCAAGCTGATCCTTCTGGAGCCTCGATTGGGGCAATAGGTTCAGCCGAGGTGATTTCATTACCGGATTCGGCCGTATCGCAAGCGGCAACGCCAAGCGTGAGCGGAGATGCCACCAGGGCTAAGGCAAATGTGCGAAATTTGGTCATAATCGGTTTGTGATCCCTAAGTATTGAGTGAGGCTAGACGATGGGTGTTGACGGTAAACCAAGAGATAGCGTTATCCACAGCTTGTCCCGAGACTTATCCATTAAAATTTACTGTTTAGCACCGGTTCGAGCGCAGGCCAATTGTGCACACCTGCTTGAAGCTCGCCATTGATGGCGAAACTCGGGGTACCCTTGATGCCGAATTCGGCGAAATCTGCGGTTGTGTTTGCTTCCAGCCGCTTTGCTTCAACCTCGTCCGACAGGCAGCGGTCAAGGTCGGTGCGGCTATATCCGCGTGTTTCCATCATCTGGTAGAAGCCGAAGTCGCTGGCGATTGATCGACGCGCGCTAGCACGGTCGGCGACCATCCAGCGTTGCTGCTGGGCTCGGGTAGAGGTCGAGGCGACCTGCAACCAGCTGTCTTGGGTAACCATAAACAGCGTGTGGTTGCGCACATATTTGTCGGGTTCGCCGCATTGGATTGCCAGCGCCGCTGTTAAATCCAAATCATTACGAATGATTGGCCGGATTTCAAATTTTACTTTGCCGCTGCCGATATAGGCTATCTGGAGTGCAGGCTCGCCTTGCCTAGTAAAGGTTGCACAATGCGAGCATGTGTAACTGACAAATTCGGTCAGTGTCACCTCAGCATCCTGATTTCCGATTTGATAGCCGCGGTCAGTCTGAACGACAGTGGTGTTCCAATTACCGCTCGCGCCGATCGTTATGATCGCAACCGCAGAAACTGCCGCCGCTCGGAGGAATTTTTTGAGTGTCATAAGTTCGGCACACGCCCCGTTCATGTTATTTTGTCAGTCTGGTTGCCGATGCTGCGCGCCAAGGATTCAAGCACGGTCCGCAGTTCCGGATCACCAATATCGCGTAAACTGTCGCCTAGTTCCATCGGAATCGGCTTAAGCGAAGGTGGTGAACTAGCCGGCCGGTTATCAGCGGGTGGCTGAACCGCACCTTGCCGGATTTTCACCCGCGATACGGCTTGATAGCCAAAGAATCGGTTCACCCGCTCAATAATTTCCGGGATCACGTGCTGGATCAACGGGGCGTGGGCGGGCACCACTACCAGTTGCAAGATGCCGTTTTCCTTATCGCCTGGCGGGAACCGGATCGCTTCGGGCGCGCAGACTTTGGCGTGATGGTTGCCTACAATCTCGGGCCAGCGCGTGACGACGGAGGATTGGACGAAGCCGAAACGGCGAAACGCTGTGCGGCCGATTTGCGGCATCAATTCGGAAATTGGCTTGGCCGCGCCGCCGCGCGCACGTTCCCACTTGCGAGCGGGCTTTGCGCCTGCCTTGGTGCGTTTCGCATTCGGTTTTGAGCTATCCCGTTCCATCGCGGCATTAGCCATGCCATAGGCGCAGCGTGACTGCCAGCCCGGAACATATCTCTGCCCAATTGCTCGCATGGTATGGCAAACATGCACGCCAATTGCCGTGGCGCGTGCAGCCGGGGCAGCCGGCACCCGACCCTTACTCTGTTTGGTTGTCCGAAGTGATGCTGCAGCAGACTACGGTCGCGGCAGTGAAGCCCTATTTCGCAAAATTTATCGAGCGCTGGCCTGATGTTTACGCATTAGCAGCCGCACCCGAAGAAGATGTCATGGCAGCTTGGGCTGGGTTAGGGTATTATTCGCGGGCGCGCAATTTGGTCAAATGCGCAAGCGAGGTCGCGGCAATGGGCGGCTTTCCCGAGACCGAGGACGAATTGCGCAAACTGCCGGGGCTTGGCGCTTATACGGCTGCCGCGATTGCAGCGATTGCATTCGGCCAGCGCGCTGTAGTGGTCGATGCAAATGTCGAGCGGGTCATCTCGCGCCTGTTCACGATTTCAGAGCCATTGCCGGGCAGCCGGAAAATTATACGGGTGCGTGCGGACCAAATTACGCCGGAAAAGCAATCGGGCGATTTTGCGCAAGCGGTGATGGATTTGGGCTCCAGCATTTGCACATCGCGCGATGCCAAATGCTTGCTTTGCCCCGTAGCGGAAGCCTGTCAGGCGCGGCAAGGGGGTGATCCGCTGACGTATCCGGTGAAGGCCCCAAAGAAAGACAAGCCTATCAGACGAGGCACCGCCTATTGGATCGAAAGTGACGGCCATATTTGGCTCGAAACTCGCCAAGGCACTGGAATGCTAGGTGGGATGCGCGGCCTGCCCGATGATGGTTGGAGCGCCGCGGAGGACGGCAAAATGCCGCCACCGATTTCCGTCAATTGGGCTGAAGCAGGGGTAATCCGCCACACTTTCACTCACGCCCATCTGGAACTGAGCGTGCGCGTCTATCGCGGCGCGACGGCAATCCAGTCCGAATTTGGCCAATGGTGGCCCCTGGACCGCTTGGACGATGCTGGTCTGCCGACCCTATTTGCAAAGGCCGTGCGTTTGGTCCTCGCCCAAAAGTAAACGCAGCTTAAATAATTCCGCCACCAAGCCAAAGGCGCAGCATCGCAATAATCAGCACGATAAGACAGAAATTCCGTCCGCCATTGCTCGAGGACAGAGCGCCGATACCAGCGCCGAGAACGGCGATGGGTAGAACAACCCAATTGCCCCACCCTAGCAAGGGAATTGCAGAAGGTATGGCCAGAACAAGAGCGACGATACCAATGATAATAGAGATGATATTGAACATGTGTCTTACATATGTAGCACACCTAGAATTTGCAAGTCTTTGAGTGTTCAAATCTCACAGCAATTGACCGGTCAGCCACAATCCCCCAAACGGTTTTCAAACAAAATTGCAAAAGAGGACCTGTGCATGGCTTTCCGGACTTTCGAAGATGCAGCTTTTTCCCGCCGTTCGCTGCTTCGCGGCGGAGCGTGGCTTGGTGCGGGTGCGGCACTTTCAGCAATGCCGATGGGCCGGATGGCTTTCGCACATGCAGGCCATTGGCCAGCTGTTGTAGGTCTGGTCGATAAATACACCACAACCAACAAGCTCGCCAATATGGTGGCAGTGATGGGTTGGGGGCAGAAAGATCCCGATGTTATCGCGCAAGGCACCTTGGAATTGGGTAAGGTGCCGGTTGCCGATATTGACAGCCTTTATCGCATTTATTCGATGACCAAGCCGATCACTGGCATGGCCGCAATGATGTTGATCGGTGACGGTAAATTGGGTTTGGACCAGCCTCTTGCCGAAATTCTACCAGCCTTTGCCAATATGCAGGTGCAGAAAGAATATGACGGCAGCATTGGCGAAGAAAATCTTGAACCCGCCGAGAGCTTGATCACAATTCGTCATTTGCTCACGCATACTGCGGGTCTCGGTTATGGAATTATCCAGAAGGGCGCGATCAAGGACGAATACGAAGACCGCGGATTGATTCCAGGCCAAGTCAGCCGGATGCCAATCCCTGGCCTTGGCCGCGGAAAGCCAGTTAGTAGCTTGGAAGCTTTTGCAGATGGGCTGGCGGAAATGCCGCTCGTCTATCAGCCGGGCACGATGTGGAGTTATTCGGTCAGCCTCGATCTGCTCGGGCGGGTTATTGAAGTTGTCTCTGGCATGCCGTTCGATGAATTTCTGACCGAGCGCATTTTTAAACCTGCCGGTATGGACAGCACATGGTTCACTGTGCCCGACAGTGAAAAGAGCCGGTTGACGACCAATTACGGCGTGCTGAATGGCATGTCCTTACCAATCGATCCTGGTGCAAGTTCGATCTATCTCGACAACCCTGCATTTCCCTTTGGCGGCGCAGGATTGGTCTGCAGTCCGCGCGATTATGACCGCTTCCAGCGGATGTTGCTGAATTACGGCAAGATTGATGGCAAACGCGTGATGAGCGAGTTGGTCGTTCGCGTCGGTACGTCCAACCTGCTTCCGTCAACGATCGACACCACCGGCACGTTTGCCGATGGTGCGGGTTTTGGCGCTGGCGGCCGCGTTGGCCTGGGCGATCAAGCGGGCACATTCGGTTGGGGCGGGGCGGCCGGAACGGTTGCGCTGGTCAATATGAAACTAGGGCTGCGCGCGTCCGTTTTCACTCAGTATATGCCGTCCGATGCTTATCCGATCCACAGCGAATTTCCTGCGGCGGTTCTGTCTGACCTTGCAGCGATGCAAGGCGCTTAAGGTCTGTGAATACAAAACCACTTGCGTTCACCGGATCGAGGCTTGACCGGGCTGACAATATTCGCGCTGATGCTGATGCGTTAGCGGCGCTGACCAATTGGCGTGCGCGTCTCTTGCTACTCGACGGTTTAATGCCGCGAATGGACGATCACGGCGCGCTCGCTTGGGGAACGCTGGCCGATGCGGTGGACGATGCCGAATTGGTGTTCCTCGGCCTTGATGAAGGGAAGGCGTGTTTTGCGGCTGTACCGCAGCATGGCGATGCACGGCCGCGAATGGCTAATCCTGCCTTATGGGCAGCAATGCAGGCACTTTCGCCAGATGATCTGGCGATTTACGGCGGCGCGCGAAGCGTTACCGACTGGCACGCACGACACCGTTTCTGTGCAGCATGCGGCGGGCCGACCAAATTGGCAAAAGGCGGTTGGCAGCGGACCTGCAGCAGCTGCAACACTGAACATTTTCCGCGCACCGATCCGGTTACGATAATGCTGGTCGAACATGATGGAAAATTGCTGCTGGGGCGTGGTTTGGGGTGGCCTGACCGGGCCTATTCAGCCTTGGCCGGATTTGTAGAGCCGGGCGAAAGTATTGAAGAAGCCGTCGCGCGTGAGGTACTGGAAGAATCAGGCATCACCGTCAGCGACGTGAGCTACATTGCGAGCCAGCCTTGGCCATTTCCATCGCAATTGATGATAGGCTGCCACGCTACCGCAACCAGCGAAGATATCACCATCGACACCACCGAGCTTGCCGATGTCCGCTGGTTCACCCGCGCCGAGGTGCAGGCGGCGATGGACGGCGATGTGGATGCTCCAATGAATACCCCGCCGCCGCACGCAATTGCCAATTATTTGCTCAAATGGTGGCTTGAAAGAGTTTGAAATGACCACAGCACAACCGCGCAAAATGACCATCGATATCTACTCCGATGTAATGTGCCCGTGGTGCATCATCGGTTACGGCCAGTTGCAAAAAGGCCTAGCCCAATTGGAGGGCGAGATCGACGCGGAAATCCGTTGGCGCCCGTTTGAGCTTAATCCCGATATGCCAGCCGTGGGTGAGGAGCAAGCCGAACATATTTCACGCAAGTATAATCGAACTGCCGAAGAAACGCAGGCTGTTCGCGGACAGATGCGCACTGTGGCGCAGCAGGCCGGGGTTTCTCTGGATTATGAAGGAGAAGCCGAGGCTCCTCCAGCGATGATGTGGAACACTTTTGATGCGCACAAGCTGCTGGCTTGGTCGCTTGATAGGGAAGGGGTTGAGGCGCAAAACCGTCTGAAGCTCGCCCTGTTCGAGGCTCACTTTAACCAGCGCCGCAATATTGGCGAGCGCTCAGTGCTGCTTGAAGTGGCAACGGAGGTCGGGCTTGATCGTGCTGGCGCAGAGGCTGCGCTGGATGACGAGCAGATTGCCAAGCGGGTCCGCTCTGAACAGGCGCAAGCCTTCGACATGAACATAACCGGCGTTCCGGCAATGATCGTGGATGGCAAAATGCTCATTCCAGGCGCGCAGGCTCCAGAAGTCTATGCTAATGCATTGCGGCGCGTTGCGGCCAAGTTTCCCGCATGAGCGAAACCGCTGACTGGTCGCCGAAGTCGGCGGTAATTACTGGCGGTGCGAGCGGGATCGGACTGGCAATAGCGCGTGAACTTTCGAGTTTAGGATGCCGCATCATGGTGGCTGACTTTGGCAGCGAGCGATTGGACACTGCGATCGCGGAACTGTCACGGCAAGGCGCAGAATGCGTGGGCCACGCTTGTGACGTATCGGACCTGAAGCAGGTGGATGCACTTGCCGATGCCGCTTTTGCGCAGTTTGCGCAGGTTGATTTGCTCATCAACAATGCTGGCGTAAGCGGACCGCATGGCAAGCTCGCCGAAATTGATATCGAAGAGGCGCGCCGCCATTTTGATGTTAATTTCTGGGGCGTATGGCACGGTTGTCGCAGTTTTGCGCCGCGCATGTCAGAGCAGGGCGACCGCTGCGCGATTTACAACACAGCATCGGAAAATGCTTTGTTCTGCGCCATGCCCAAATCTGCAGCCTATATTGCTGCCAAGCACGCGGTTCTTGGTTTGACCGAGAATTTTCGCGAGGAAATGCCAGCGCATGTGCATGTTGGCACGATCATTCCCGGCTGGGTCCACACGGCTATCGGGGCAGAGCAATTTATGAAATGGGGTATGGACGGATCGGAGTATGCCAAGATCGTTGTGCCACAAATTCTGGCTCGGGAACGCTTTGTCGTAAGCCATTCTTATAATGCCGTGCGCAAGGCCGAGCGCGATAATGCACTTTCCGATAGCTTCGCAAGGAACGCTCCGAGAAAAGACGGAGATGAACAATTTGATGTAAGATTGGTAATTGAAAAACTTGCGCCTCCGAATGGCTGATTGACCCCATCCCCGGGGCCGAAGGTTAATGATTTCAGCCAGGTGCAAGGCCCAATTTTCTGCTGTGAAGGCGGAACTACGAATGGCGCGTTAACCTTTTCTATACGCTATCTGCTCAGACACTCGAAACACTTGGCGGCTACAGCTTTCACCGGAAGTTCCCGGAGAGTAGGCTGAGATGTTTGATTCAATTGTGACAGATGTGACCAAAGCACTCGCCGCATTGCGCGATGATGTGACTGGCACGGCGGCGATTGAATATGGCCTTTTGGCGAGCCTGATCGCGATCGCTTCGATGCAAGCGTTGGATACACTGGGCGCAGCGGTAACTGACACATTTGACACAACACGCAGCGCTATGGCCGAGGGCCGTGTCGAAACCGCTGATGAACCGCCGGTTGCGGCTGCAGATGAGCCGTCTACGGCTGCTTCCCGGGTGGCTGGATAAGCAATAGAATTGCCTTTGGATATTTCGAACAGCCCTGAGCAGGATAGCGGTGCTCAAGCCAATAATTTTGGTGGTACAGCGCTTGCGGTGATTGTCGATTGGTGGCGCCCGATATTGGCTGCTATCGTACTCTGCGGCTTGGTGATCGTGGTAAGGCCTTCTGACTCAACCGATCGAAGGATATCTGACCGGGCCTTAGTCGGCCAATCCAATCCAGCTGATCCCTCCATTCTGCTTATTGAGATAAGCGGCGAAGATGTGCGAAAGTATGGGCGCCCCGCACTTACCCGTGAAAATTTGACCGTACTAGTCAATCGGATTGCGGAGGGTAAGCCGAAGCGGTTGATGATCGATTTATATTTGGGCGAAGGTGTGAGCGAGCAAGTCGACAGCGATCTTGCCATTGCCCTTTCCCGTCTTGGTCCGCAGCGGGTTGGACTGGTCACATCGCCGGGACCGGATGATGTGCCCTTGGCGACATTCGCTCAGCACGGCGCTATTCTCGATGCCAGGCTCACTGCTGATGGGGATGGCTGGCACAGGCAATTGGGTTCTGACACAAGACGGTTCGGCAATAATCCGGCGGCTTGGCTTGCAACCGGCGAAGAAAAGCCAGGCAAAGTAGCCCTAGATCTGCGGATTGCACATCAGGACTACCGTAGCCTTTCGGTCGACGATGTATTGAACGGCTCCGTTAATTTGACCGGAAAGACAATCATTCTAAGCTCCAGCCCTGATATTGCTCCGACGAGAGCCTATTTGCCGATGGCCGATGCTGCGAGCCGCGGTTCGGTACTCGCGGTTGCGACTCAGTCGGTGGCTCAGGATTATGCCGCGGTAAAGGAAAACGGGTACTGGGCGAGCTTAGCGCTACAATTGATCGCCATCGCACTCGGCTTGCTTGTCGCACTCAAGGCTGAAACCGGCAAACGCATGTTCTTGCTTGCCGCCGGTTTCGGGATCACATTGCTGGTGGTCAATCTCTCGATTGCCACGTCGATTGGATCGAGTATTGCACCCACCCAGACATTGGCTTGTTTTTTGGTTATGCTGAATGTGACAGTTGTTCAGCGGCTGAAGATTATTCCGATGGTGTCCTCCTTTATAAAGGGCGATGTTAGCCCTGAGGAAGCGTGGGCTTGGCGGAGCTGTGAAGCGTCCAACCATCCTGCTTTGCTGTTCTCTGCTGGAGGTAAAATCAAACGGCACAATGCCGCTGCTGAACAATTGGTCGGGCAGCACGGATCCGCTTTGGCGAGATTGTGTCTGCCGCGTTATGATGACAGGGCCAAATCGCTGGTTCTTGCAGAATCCGATGGACAATCTTTTGAAGTCGATTGGCCTTATGGCGAAGTTCCTATTGCTGTGCTTCGCGACAACACAGCGGCCGAAGAGATCAACCGCGACTTGCGCGAGCAGCTATACAAGGATGATTTGACAGGCTGCACTAACCGGCGCGGTTTCGACAGGAACCTGATCGAGGCAGGGCGCTCAGGTGAAAAATTCATCTTGTTCTTTATCGACATGAACGGGTTTAAGCAGGTCAACGATACTTATGGCCATGATGCAGGCGATGAGTTGCTGGTCGCGACCGCTGGGCGTTTGCAGAATCTGATGCGTCAATCTGATGTGCTTGCTCGGCTGGGTGGGGACGAATTTGGCGTAATTATGTTTGGGACCGAGAACGAGCGTTTCGCAACTTTGCAAGAACGCAGGATGGTAGATGCTTTATCGATACCATTGCGGCTGACCTCGACCGACGAGATTGTTACTGTCGGTGCCGCTATCGGTCACGCTATCCCCGAAAGTCCCGGCGAGGAAGTCGGCGAAATTCTGCGCCGCGCCGATCTCGCAATGTATCGCAACAAGGCTGACCTGAAGCGCCAGCGGGAAGCGGCTTAGACTAGCCCGAGCTTCCTCAGCTTGTTCTGCAATTTGCCTGGCAAGACATCGCCGGCTTGTTCATCGGGGCCCAGATCACGAGGTGCCTTTTCTTCGGGCAAATACCGCCAACCCTGATGCGCACGTTTGTACCGTGCCTCGACCAGAATTAGCTTTGGCTCCAAGATGATATGCCACCGGCCATCCTGCGCTTGCTCGAAGCCCTGGATCGGGCTGCGTGCGCAAATCGAATGATCGTGAATCCAATATAGCGAACCGCCTTTCATCTCCTCATGCCGCTTTGGCAAATAGCGGGTGGTCATAATCGCGCCATCAGGTTGAGCCTCCAACCATGCCCGCAGCGTATGAATGCTCTCGCTACGATAGGCGATTTTGGTGATGCTGAGCGGCATTAAGTACCGAGGCCTACTGCCACCGCGAGGCCAAGAAACGCGAAGAAGCCCATCGAATCGGTAATCATCGTGACGAACACCGAACTGGCCACGGCAGGATCCTGCTTGAGTCGCTCGAAAATGACCGGAACCAAGACCCCAGCAAGACCGGCAGTCACGATATTAATGACCATCGCGAGTGCAATCACTCCGCCCAATATCGGTGTGAAAATGGCACCAGTAGCAAGCCCGATCAGCACCGCGATGGTGACACCGTTCAGCAGTGCAACGCGGAATTCCCTCCATAAAATTCTCGCAGTGTTGGCCTCGGTTAACTGGTTCATCGCAATTGCGCGGACTGACACCGCCATCGTCTGCGTCCCTGCATTTCCGCCAATGCTCGCGACAATCGGCATCAGGATTGCCAGTGCGACCAACTTCTCAATCGCAGCGCCAAAGGCAGCGATAATCAGGCTGGCGATCAAGGCAGTGCCGAGATTGGCGATAAGCCAGCGAACGCGTGACCCATAAGCCTCGCGGATCGGCTCGTTAATGTCACCGTCGCCCGCGCCCGACATCAGCAGCGCATCTTCGCTGGCTTCTTCGGAAATGATGTGAACCACGTCATCAACGGTCATCTGGCCGACCAAGCGGCCATTCTCATCAACCACCGCAGCTGAAATCAGCGCGTATTTCTGGAACATCAGCGCGACTTCTTCTTGATCGATACCTACGGGAATCAATGTTTGATCGCGCTTCATCACATCGCTCAGCGCGATGTTACGCGGGGTGCGTAATATCCAGCTGAGCTGGCAAGTGCCAACCGGATGATGTTTGTGATCGACCACAAAAATCTCGTAAAAATCATTCGCAAGATCGACGTTTTCGCGCAAAAAATCGATCAGGCTGCCGACGCTCATATGCTCGGGGACCGCAACCACTTCGCGGCTCATCAGCCGGCCTGCGGTTTCCTCGGGATAGGCCAGCGCACTCTCAATCGCGGCGCGGTCGTCATCGTCCAGTTCGGCCAGAACCGCTTGCTGGTCTGCATAATCCAGATCTTCAATCATCTGGACCGCATCATCGGTTTCCAGCTGTTCGGCGATATGCGCCACTGCCTCAGCCGGCAATGATTCCATCATGTCTTCGCGGACGTAGTCGTTGAGTTCGGCAATGACGTCGCTGGACATCAGATCGGTAATCGCGGTGGCCAGATCGCGCCGCTCATCCCTAGTCAACAGCTCGATCAAATCGGCGATATCGGCGGGGTGTAGCGGCTCCACCAGATCGTAGACCGCGCCTTTGTCCCCTTCTTCCAGTCCCTCGCGGACGGCGCGGATATAATCGACCTTTAGAGTATTTTCTTCGTCGAGCCGCTCATCATTGATCCTGTCATCAGGACGCGCGCCTTCGTCCACCGGCAATTCGGCGGTCATCAGATCCTCATCATGATCGGTTTCGCTGACCATCGGGCCGGTCTAGGCAGGTGAAGCCGAAAAGCAAGCGCGTGATGGCTGTTGCGCACACGGACGGGTGACATTGGCGCTCAGCACACTATATCGGGCGGCAAATCACTAGGAGAATTCTTATAATGGCTGATCAAAAACTTACACTCGAACTTTCCACCGGCGAAGTTGTCATCAAATTACGCCCCGACTTGGCCCCCGGCCATGTTGCGCGGATCACCGAATTGGTAAGCGAAGGTTTCTATGACGGTGTTAAATTCCACCGCGTAATTCCTGGCTTCATGGCACAAGGCGGCTGCCCGAACGGAACCGGTATGGGCGGCAGTGACAAGCCTGATCTGAAAGCTGAATTCAATGCAGAGCCGCACACACGCGGCACATGCTCGATGGCCCGCACACAGGTTCCTGACAGTGCGAACAGCCAGTTCTTCATTTGCTTTGACGACGCGCATTTCCTTGACGGCCAATATACTGTTTGGGGCCAAGTCGAGAGCGGCATGGACAATGTTGACGCACTCCCCAAAGGCGAGCCACCACGCGAGCCGGGCATGATCGTCAAAGCATCGATTGCTTAATTTGCCAAAATCAAATGTCGGGATAAGGCAGTGGAGGTCGCGAATTCGCAATTCCGCGGCGCTACTTGGCGCTTTGGCGCTTAGCGGATGCATCACGCCCTATCCCGACATTTCCCAATCGCGTAGCCCGTGCCGGATGGAACCGGGCGGCTGGTGCGATTTCGTCCGCAAGGCGGCGGTGGAGAGCTATCCCTATGCGATGCTCAGCTCCAACGCTTATCAGGACGAAGATACCTACGCTGAGCTTCCATTGGCCTTTCTGAAACGAGAGGCAGCGGATAACGATAATAGCGGCCTCGCATATTCTGTATTCGACCGTCATGCAGTCTCTGGCGGGAAGAGGGGCAAGTTGCTCGCTCGCGTTATTGCATTTCGCGGAACCGAGTTTGGGTCTACTTCAGACATCTTCTCAGGTTCGCTCGGTGACAGCCAGCGGGATCGGGCAGGCGCCGTCTACGCAGCAGAACGCGCGAATTTAGACGCTGAGAATTATCAGGATGTGCCAATTGAGCTCACCGGACATTCGCTAGGTGGGGCAATTGCAACCCAATTATCGGTCGACAATCCAGGTGTGAAAGCCTTTGTCTTTAACACATCACCTTTCTTCAACGGCGACCCTACGGCGAACGATATAGACCGTTTGGCCATCTCGGAACGTGGCGAGTTTCTGCGCGTTTTGCGCCGGTATAAAGCGCCGCCTGCCGCCGATATGTTTATTCTCAATTGCTCGCCCAATGCCAGCGCCGGTGAGAAGCACAGTATCCGCACATTAGCCGACTGCCTGACTTGGATTGCCGCTTACGATAGTCCGGCAGCGTTTGACTTGCTCGCACCTAATGCGATCAGGAAACCCGAAGTTGAATGTGGGGATGATGTGAAAATCCATCCAGGTGCACAGCAGCGTATAACTGCGCCTTGTGTTCACCTCCCGATGGCAATGGCCAAGGACAAATAGGCGGTTCTGGGCCTATAATCCCGCCCGGACCAGCCAGTCGTGGAACAATCGCACAGGGCGGCTTTCAAGCGCTTGAGGCTTACAGATGAACCAATAGCTGTAAGGGCTTTCGACTTCGAGATCGAACAACTGCGCAAGCCGACTATCGGCAGCGCGTTTCATGTGGTCATCATGCATTATTGCAATGCCGAGGCCTTGCGCGGCGGCTTCTAGCATTAATTGACCGGAATCATAATGATCGATTGCGGCAGGTTCCATCGCTTGCAGATCCAGCGCTTGTTTCCATGCTTCGAAGCTGGCGGGTAGTTCATTATGGATTAGGAAGGTCTGCTTCGAAAGTTGCTCCAGGGATGGTTTTGACCCTAAGAGTTTCGCCGTTTCCAAATTGCAGATTGCGTGCACCATATTGTAGTCAAGCCGTACAGCATGGAGGCTGGTATCGGGAGCGCGAGACAAGGTTATCGCCGCATCAAGCGTATCGCCAACGCGGTCATCTAGATGAGGTCCGGTGTCGATATCGATGTGGAGCAGAGGATGGCGTTTGCGCAATTCACCAAGCTGCGGGAACAGCCGCTGGCTGCCGAACAGGGGTAAAACCCCAAGCCGCAGCCTGAGCACCGACATATTCTCCGACTGGTTTTCAATCGCATGGGCAAGTGCCTCCAGATGCGGGGCGACAGCTTCGTTAAACGCCTGGCCTTCATCGGTCAGCTGCATCGATTGTTTGGCGCGAGTGAACAGTTTCTTGCCAGTAAATTCTTCGAGATTGGCAATCCGGCGCGACAGGGCCGAAGGGCTCAGGCCCAATTCTTCGGCTGCCGCACGCGCGGAGCCCAAGCGGACGGTTCGCATGAAGGCTTCTAATGCGCGCAATGGCGGCAGGCGGCGACTCGGCATCACATTCTCCTAACGCCTATTAAACGCACAATCACGGCGAAGGTTGCAAAAATTGCACCCTCCAAGGCCGATTTTACGTGTCCTGTGCGCCTTCCGCTACGGCAGGCGGGTGCAAACGCATCCGCTTCACATGGGTTTCATCGGCTGCGGTAATTTCGATCCGCCAGCCGCTGGGATGGGTCAAGATGGTGCCAACGGCTGGAATTTGTTCGGCCAGCACGAATGCCAATCCGCCAAGCGTATCCACCGATTCTTCCACCTCGGCGAGCCTTGGATCGACCATTTCGGCCACATCGTCCAATTCTGCACGGGCGTCACAATCCCACATCCCGTCACCGATAGATACGATCAGTTCCTCGGGCAGATCATCGTGCTCGTCCTCGATGTCGCCGACGATTTCCTCGACCAGATCCTCGATAGTGATGATTCCGTCGGTTCCGGAGAATTCATCGACCACGATTGCCAGATGGACCCGCCGCGCGCGCATGTCGGCCAGCACGTCAAGCGCGCCACGTGCTTGCGGCACATAGAGCGGCTGGCGCATCAGAGTGGTCCAGTCCTTAGGCGGCTTGATCTTCTTTGCGAGAAACGGGAACACATCCTTGATGTGGATCATCCCGATCACCGAATCGAGTTGCCCGCGATAAACCGGCATCCGCGAATGTCCGTTTTCGGAGAAGCTTTCGATCAAATCGGCCCAACTGGCATCAGCTGAAACCGCGATAATCTCACCGCGTGGAATGGCAACGTCATCCGCGTCATGCTCGCTGAAATGGAGCAGATTGCGCAGCATCTGCCGCTCCACACCGGACAAGTCTCCGTTGCTGCCGCTTTGCGCGTCATCGGAAGGGTTCTCGTCCTCATGTTCGTCAATCGCGTCTTCCAACTGCTCGCGCAGTGAGCGATCGCCATCGGCGCCGAATAATTTCTTGATGGTGGGCCACAGCCCGGTCCTACTGTCCGCGTCTCCGGCGGAGGATTCTATGTCGGGCATGGCCCTCTTGGATACTCCTAGTTTTCTCGGTCCCCATATGGGTCGCCTATCCCCATACTTGCAAGTGCAATAATCTCCAACGCTTCCATTGCATCGGCATCTTCGGGGGATGTCTCGTGATCATAGCCTGCAAGATGGAGCAGGCCGTGGATGATCAGATGGGCCGTATGATGTTCCAGAGCGACGGATTTCTCCGTCGCCTCGCGCGCGCAAGTCTCATAGGCGAGCGCGAGATCGCCCAGCATCTCGGGTGGTCCGCCGAGGGCGAGTGCGAGCAAGTCCTGACGCTCCATCATCGGAAAGGAAAGCACATTGGTCGGCTTATCCTTCTCCCGCCATTCGCGATTGAGCACATGAACGTGCTCGTCCGAAGTGAACAATAGGCTGGTGCTGAGGCGCGGATTGGCAAGTTCTGGCGCAACTGTCCCGGCGGCATCCGAGGCGCGGATTGCAAGCGCTTCCCAATCGCAATCAGGCCAGCTTTCGATGTCGATTTCGAGGTCCATCAGCGCGCTCGGTTCATGGCTGGAGCCGAGCATGTGGAACACATGGAACACAGTACCGAAACAGAAAAACCCCCTGCGGCAAAGCTCGGATGGTCCGGCAGCATAGAATGAAATGAGGCGGTGCGTATCATGTTGTTAGTATAGCGCGTCGATGCCGGAGTAGGAAAGGGCGCGTGGGAATGATTGTCTGGAGGTGGGTAGAAAGCAAACGCAGCATACAAATGAAGATTTAGGGCCGGCGAATTTTCAGAACCGAGCACTGAGTGATGCTATGATTGCTGAACTTTAGGCAGTTTGCGTGCGACGCTATTCCTTGAGACAAAATAGAATATCGTTCCTATCGCTATCATCCCCGCCGTCGATAAAACTGCGGTCGCGGGAACTTGTATCGACATCCAGACGACCATGGCAGCAGCTACCGGGAAAACTACTAGCCACCGCGGGCCTATCGCATCCCTCAATCCCCGAAAATTGTTTTTCCAGAACACGCCGAAAGAGATCAGCACCAAGGCGAAAATGATCTGCTCAACAGCGACAAGCAAGGTTGCTAGTGTCGCGAACGAGCCGGATATAGCGATTAACATCACGAAAAGGCCGAATGACAAAATAGCATAATCTGGCGTTAGAAAACGGGGCGAAACATGGGCAAAAAAGCCTGGCAGCAGTTTCCGTTCGCTCATTCCCAAGAGGATGCGGGGATATACTATGAACCCTGTCAGTTGGTTGGTCGCAATCGAGAAAACCGCTGCAGCACTGATCATCACCGCGCCCCAATCCCCAAGCAGTTTTTGCGCGGCGGCAGCCAAAGGCGTGTCTTCAGGGCCAATATCGGGAGCAATGACAATATAGGCCCACTGAACCATGGCATAGAATATTGCCACGCCAGCCAGCGCCATAAAGATTGAACGATAGATGCTGGTGTGTGGGTCCTTTGTTTCACCGGCAGTTGTGGCTGCGGTTGCAAATCCGGAAAAAGCATACGCGATTAGCAGCGCAACCGATTCCAGCTCTGAAAAACTCGGCAATTCCGTGCCGGTGGGAATGCCATTCATACCGATGCCAAGCACGCAAAGAAGTACCAGCGGAGCAAGTTTGGCAATCGTGCCTATCCACACCCCGCCAAGAGACCGTTTTGTGCCGATCACGCTTAGAAATGTCATGAACGAAATCAGTGCAATGATTGTCACCGGACGAGCAATGGAGCCTCCGAAGAAAGGAAACAGGGCCGCCAGATAGGAAACAAGCACGTGAAAATTTGCCGCCCTGCCAGTACTGCTGGCGCAAATCACAAACCAGCCAACTTGAAAGCCAGTGTATTTCCCTAAGGCCGTTTCAACGTAGAGCTGACCGCCGCCGGACCTTTCAAATAGGGTCGATAACTTTGCGATGACCGCCGCCAGACAGGCCGTTGGGATCGCAAACAATATTATCGCAAATGGGGCATAGTTTCCAAGGCCAAGATACAGCAGGGCAGGTAGCGCAAAGATGCCAGCACCAATCATCCCATTTAAATTGAGAAGGCTCGCGCTCAAGACCCCGACTACGCGAGGCGGTGCTGCATTTCTTGTCATTGATCCCCCATTTGGAGGCTAGCTCAATGCCGTCAGCTTGGCAAAACATCACTTCAATTAATCTGGGTGCCTACTAGTGGGCCGTTAGCCGAGATAGCGTAAGTCCCTCAAGAATCCGGCCCCTCATATGCCTCGACAATCCGCCCCACGATCGGGTGGCGAACCACATCGGCGCGGGTGAAACGGGTGACGCCGATCCCTTCAACGCCTTCCAGCCGGCCGACCGCATCAATCAGGCCGCTCATGCGGTCACCGCCGGGAATGTCGACTTGCTTGGGATCGCCACAAACGACCATTCGGCTGTTCTCGCCGAAGCGGGTGAGAAACATCTTCATCTGTTCGCGGGTTGTGTTTTGTGCTTCGTCCAAGATGATGAAACTATCGGCCAGCGTCCGGCCGCGCATGAAGGCAATCGGAGCGATCTCGATTTCGCCGCTCGCCAATCGCCGTTCGACCTGCTCGGGCGGCATACAATCATACAGCGCATCGTATAGCGGCCGCAGATAGGGATCGACTTTCTCCTTCATATCACCGGGTAGGAAGCCAAGCTTTTCGCCGGCCTCCACGGCGGGGCGTGACAGGATAAGGCGCTGGACGCTGCCGGTGATCAGCTGGCTGACCGCCTGCGCCACCGCGACATAGGTCTTGCCGGTGCCCGCTGGCCCCAATGCAAATATCACATCCTCGCGCGCCAATTGCCGCATATAACTGGCCTGCGCTTTGCTGCGCGGCACGATTGTTTTGCGGCGGGTGCGGATCATGATCGGCGGAATATTGTCGCCACCATCGACAATTCCATCCAGCGTTGGTTCGTTGGTCATCGCGATAACCGATTCGATTGCGCCGCTATCCAGATCCTGTCCCTGCGCAAGCCGGTCATACAGCGATTGGAGAACATCGCGCGCCCGCGCAACGCTGTCTTCGGGCCCTTCGATATGCAGCGTGTCACCGCGTGCAGAAATGAATACGCCAAGGCGGTTTTCCACCTGCACCAGATTGGCATCAAATTGCCCGAATAACGGAACCAGCAGCGACTGGTTCTCGAACGACATATCTATCTGCGCCCGGCGGACTTCGCGCTGCGGGATCGGGTCTGGTGACAAGGCCGGATCAGCGGCCTTAGAGGGTTTTCGTCCCATGTATTCCTTTCAAGTTCAATTCCGAATGTAGGCGCATCGTGGCGCGAGGCAAGCGGTCGCAGAACGCGAAACGGTGGAAATTTATAGGGACCGGGCGATTTCCTCAGGTATTAATGGGTTCGCGAAGGACTGCACCGAGAGAGTTCTGGCCCGCTTGGATAAGTTCAGCAGTCACAATATCGCCAATGGCGGCGTCTCCAGTAAAGTGGACGGATTGCAACCAAGGTGATTTGCCCAGCCATTGGCCGTCCATCTTGCCCTTGCGTTCGACCAGAACTTCGCAAGTCTTGCCGATGCTCGCATCGTTAAATGCCTGTTGGTCGCGGCGGATAGATGCTTGCAACCGTTGCAGACGTTCATCCATCATTTCGGGCGCGACTTGATCGTCCATCGTCGCCGCAGGTGTACCCGGGCGGGGCGAGTATTTGAAGCTGTAGGCCTGTGCATAGCCGACCGCATCGACAATCTTCAAAGTATCTTCGAACTCGGCTTCGGTTTCGCCCGGGAAGCCTACAATGAAATCGCCCGACAGCGCCAGATCGGGCCGCGCTGTGCGGAATCGTTCTAGCAATTTGAGGTAGCTTTCCGCTGTGTGGCTGCGGTTCATTGCCTTCAAAATGCGGTCATTACCACTTTGCACGGGCAAATGCAGGTAAGGCATCAGCTTTTCAACTTCGCCATGCGTATTGATGAGCTCGTCATCCATATCGGCGGGGTGGCTGGTGGTGTACCGGATGCGTTTGAGATCCGGATTTTTGGCTATTTCGCGGATCAATCCCGCCATGCCCAAGGCGCGTCCTTTATCGTCCTCGCCGGTCCACGCACTGACATTCTGGCCAAGCAACGTAATCTCTTTCGCGCCTGCCTCAGTCAGCCTCTTCGCTTCATCGACTAACGCGCTGTAGGGCCGCGAAATTTCTGCGCCTCTGGTATAAGGCACTACGCAATAGGTGCAGAATTTATCGCAGCCTTCCTGAATGGTCAGAAATGCCGAAGGAGCCGATTTGCGCCGCTGGGGCAGGGCTGCAAACTTCGCGTCGGCGGGCATGTCGGTATCGGTCGAACGGATGCCTTTGGCGGCTTTGTCGATCATCCCGGGTAACCGGTGGTAAGCTTGCGGTCCGACGACCATCGAAACGGCAGGCGAGCGCGTCATTATCTCTTCGCCCTCTGCCTGCGCGACGCAGCCAGCTACTGCAATCATCGGCGCGACCTTCTGTGTCTTGCCCTTGGTCAGGCGGCCAATGTCGGAATAGACTTTTTCGGCAGCTTTTTCGCGGATGTGGCAAGTGTTGAGGACAACCAGATCAGCATCTTCGCCCTCGGGTGCGGGGCTCATGCCCTTTTCGGCGAGCATTTCGCCCATTCGCTCGCCATCATAGACATTCATCTGGCAGCCGAAGCTCTTGACCCGGTAGGTCTTTGGGGGAGTGGTCTGTTTCATGAGCCGCAGCCCTTAGGCGAATGCGGCGGCGGGTTCAATCCAAGTCGGAAAGCCGCTTTATTCCATTTCCATGTATTTTTCTGGCCGATCGGCATTTTCGGCGGAGACACCGTTCTTGGGTGCAGCATAGCGAATCGGAACAACATCATGCTTGAATTCGCGTAGTGGCTGGCCAAGCGCGGTAAGCAGTGCCGCTTCGATTGCGGCGCGGGCGCGAGCACCAACAGCCTTGCGGCCGCGGAATTCTTCGGGGCTAAAGGGTTCGAGGAAGTGCAATCTCAGTTCGAAAGTGCCCTTTCGTGAGAGTACACGCTTGGCATTATTGATACCGCTTTCATCGCCGACCCAGCCCAATTCCTCGCCAATTTCTTTGCCATAATCGATCAGCACCGGCTGCACGAGCACTTCCTTTGGCGGCGGC
Source organism: Pontixanthobacter gangjinensis (assembly GCF_009827545.1). Lineage (NCBI taxonomy): Bacteria > Pseudomonadati > Pseudomonadota > Alphaproteobacteria > Sphingomonadales > Erythrobacteraceae > Pontixanthobacter > Pontixanthobacter gangjinensis. The sequence continues at coordinate 1,433,101 of NZ_WTYS01000001.1, forward strand.
TCCAGCACACTTAGCATTGAGGTTTTGAACGGCAGCAGTGATTGCCCGTCTGTGGTCGTACCTTCGGGAAAGACAGTGACCGACCAATTATCCTCAAGCGCCTCGCGTAACGAATTAATCTGTTCGGCCACGCCAAGCCGGTTCTCGCGCTTTACATGAACGGTGCGGTTCAGGCTGCATAACCACCCGATTACCGGGACTTGGCTGAGCTCGTACTTGGCAACGAAAGCTGTCCCGCTCGCGCCTGAAAGCGCAAGAATGTCGAGCCATGAGACGTGGTTGGCGATGAAGAATACGTCGCGCCGCAGCGGTGTGCCGATCTTGGTGGTCTTGGCCCCCGCAACGCGCCCGGCATATCGCAGAAACAACATCGGGAAAGGCGAACCATATTTGAAAATCCGGTAAGCATAATGCAGCGGCACGAATACAATCAACAAACCGATAAGGCACATGACCCGGATTAAAAATCGCACCCAGCCCATCGAGGAAAGTGGGGTTTCCTCCCCGCGCTCGGCAGCGGCGCGAAGTTCGCTATCAATCAACCCTCTTGGTCCTTGGCACGGCCCAGCTTCACACCGTAAAGTTCCATCCGGTGGTCGACCAATCGGTAACCGAGTTTTTCAGCGATGGTTTTCTGCAAAGCCTCAAGCTCGGGATCGACAAATTCGACGACATCGCCGCTTTCGACATCGATCAAATGGTCATGGTGCGCCTCGGGCGCGGCTTCGTAACGAGCACGTCCGTCACCGAAATCATGTCGATCAAGGATGCCGGCTTCTTCAAACAAACGAACGGTCCGGTATACGGTCGCGATGGAGATCTTAGGATCGATGGCGGAAGCGCGTTCATGCAGCAGCTCCACATCTGGGTGGTCGTCGCTTTCCGATAGGACGCGGGCGATTACCCGCCGCTGTTCGGTAATGCGGAGGCCGCGATCTGCACAAAGCTGTTCAAGGTCGATCCGTTGTTGCACTAACTGTCCTTGAATTTAGGCGTGTGATTGGTTCGCCAAAAAGAAAACGCCCCGACGCCTTAGAGGCACGGGGCGATCTTCTCAAGTTCGCATAATTGGCCTTAGGCGGACTTTTTCCTGCGGCCGCGTTTTTGGCCGGGTTTGCGACCAAGGCCAATTTTCTTGGCCAGATCGCGCCGAGTTGCGGCATAGTCGGGCGCGACCATCGGATAATCCGCAGTCAGGCTCCAGCGATTGCGATATTCGTCAATCGTTAAGCCGTGTTCGGTCATCAAATGGCGCTTGAGCATCTTCATCTTCTTGCCACAATCGAGGCAGACAATGTGATCTTTCTTAACCGAAGAGCGGATCGACACCGCCGGATCGGGCAGTTCTTCGACAGGGTCCTCATCCTGTCCAAGACTGGCAAGCGCGCCATAAATGCTGGTGATTAGCGAAGGCACTTCGCTGCCATCGACATTGTTGTTACTGACATGCGCAGCAACTATGTCGGAAGTCAGCGTAATCAGCGTTTCCTTCATATCCTCGTCAAAATTGTCCATGTTGTCCTCATCAAGTGTGCGACCACTTCATTATTTCCGCTTATTACGGATATGATTCGTTATGAACTTGATTTTCTTAACGGGCAAGAGTGTCAACCAAAATCAATCGGCCAAGAGATTGCACAAACTCAAAAAAGTCCTCGTTAAAGGGATTTTCCGTAAGTAATTGCGTCAATCCGCTCCCCATTTGAGGCGCGATAATAGTCTTTTCTTCGACCAATCGGTTGAAAGCCGAATGCTTCGTACAGCTTTCGTGCCGGATTGTTTGCGCGCATCTCCAAAAAGATACGCTCTGCCTGCCGCAATTTGGCGCCGTGTTCGAATAAAGTTAGCAATTTGCGTCCCAAGCCTTGCCCGCGAAATTGCGGCAGAACGCCGACGAGCAGCAATTCTTCTTCGCCCGGTGCCGCACGGGTTAGCGCAAATCCTGCAGCTTCCTGACTGCCAGATGGAGCGTTTCCGTCCGCTCCGACAAGATAATACCATGTTGTCGGAAGTATCAACGAGGCGGACAATTGCCGTCTGTTCCAAGCCTCGCCATAGGCAGGGTCGAATGCCTGTTCCATCACCTGCATAATCCGGTCAGTATCATCTAACATACGGTGGCTATCTCTGGGGAAGCTTCGCGTCGGGAGCGCGGCCGTAAAGCGGGGTTAGAATTTCTGTCAGGTGGAATGGATTAAGCAAAGGAAAGTACCGCGCCTCTGGCAACAAATTGAGCGCAGTCGCTTCGCCGCCAAGTAATTCAGCTAAGTCAGTCGCCCGGTTGCCTGCGATGATGCTGTGCTTCGCTTCGGCTCGCGCTTGCGCTGGTGCCAGCGACCGAACCCCGTCTTCAGGTCTCAACGATTTATCGAAATTCTGAATGAACCATTCGCCGTGGCCGCCGTTCATGCACACAGTTACGGGCCGCATTGCCGGTTGCCATGTTCGCGCTGCGACTAGCGCGAGCGTTGGGAAGCCGAGAACGTTTGCTTGCCATGCAATCGCCAGCGCGCGTGCGGCCGCAAGCCCAATCCTTAATCCGGTAAAGCTGCCAGGGCCGAGCGAGACTCTAATGCAGTCCGCCCGGCCCTTCTCGGGCAATTCGGCAATCATCGGAACTAGCCGCTCAGCATGGCCGCGCCCCAGAATCTCATGTCGATGTGCGATCAAGGAGTGCTTTTCTCCTTCAAACAAAGCCACCGAACAGGCTTCAGTCGTTGTTTCTATCACCAAGGTTCGCATGATGTGGGCCCGTTGCCACGGAGAGCCTGGCTACCGCAAGCGTTTCCGCCAAATTAAGCGAGCCGGTTGAACTTCTCGAAGTCAGGGCGAGGGCTGCGATCAAAGATTGTCGACGGATCGCCATAACCAATCGAGCAGACCCAATCGGCTTTAACCTTTGGCTCATCAGCAAAAAATTCTTTGGTAATTGCATCGAGATCGACACCCGACATAGGGCCGCAATCGAGGCCGATGGCGCGCGCTGCAAGCATCAAATAAGCGCCCTGCAGTGCCGAGTTGCGGAACGCGCCCTCTTTGCGTCCCTCTTCATCACCTTCGAACCAGCTTTTTGCATCGGTGTGCGGGAACAACCACGGCAACTCTTCATGGAAATCGACGTCATAGCCAATGATGACTGTTACTGGCGCCGCCTTGATTTTGTCCTTGTTGCCGTCGGATGCCATGCTTGCGAGCTTGTCCTTGGCTTCTTGCGAGCGAACCCACACAAACCGGCCGGGTTGCATATTGGCCGATGTCGGGGCCATTTTCAGCAAATCGTAAATATGGCGAATTTGCTCTTCGCTAACTTCCTTGACTTGCCAGCCATTATAGGTGCGCGCCTCATTAAACAGTTGGTCGAGCGCGGCAGGTGTCAAAACATTGTCATGGAATTGCTTGGTCATAAAATCCTCTGAAGTCGGTTCGGGATGCCTGAAAATCAGGCTGCACGAACTTCAACGACTTCAGGCACATAATGTTTCAACAAACCTTCAATTCCGTGTTTGAGGGTCGCAGTCGACGACGGGCAGCCTGAACACGCGCCTTGCATGGTCAGATAGACGATGCCGTCCTTGAACCCGCGATAGGCAATGTCACCGCCATCACCCGCGACCGCTGGGCGAATTCGCGTTTCAAGCAGTTCGTTGATCTGCGCGACGATATCCGCATTTTCTGGGTCATCTTCGACCACCATGTCATCATCCGATGGGACCAGAATGCCCGATGCGTCTCCGCCAATGAACAAAGGGGCTTCAGAGACATAATGATCGAGCAGGATCGAAACTACCTGCGGCTTCAGCGCGGACCAATCCACGCCCGGTGCCGCAGTGACTGAAATAAAGTCGCTTCCGAAGAAGACGATGGTCACTTCGCCCGTATCAAAAATTGCCTGCGCAAGCGGTGAAGCTTCGGCAGCCTCGGGCGAGGCAAATTCGCGTGTACCGCTGGGCATCACATGCTGTCCCGGCAGGAATTTAAGCGAGGACGGGTTCGGGGTTGTTTCGGTCTCTATAAACATGCTCTTGATGTAGGCGCCCTGCGCCTCGCTCACAAGGGCGGTCTGGAGAGCATTTCTTCGCCGCTATTCACTATCGCTTCATATCTTGGCCCCCTATATGCTGCGTATGATCAGATTTTCGCGCGCAATGCGTTCTTCCGCCCTGGTTCTGCCTTTCTTGCTTCTGACCCCGCAAGCAGTGGCGCAGCAGACCGTTTCTGTTCCCGCGATAGAGACCGCGCTGCCCGCGCCGCAGGATTTGCAAACCGGCAATAAGACACCGTGGATCTACGAAGGCAGCGATGTTCCGCGTGACGAGGAATGGCTGTTTGGCGCGATGGACAACGGTCTGCGCTATGCAACCCGCGAAAACGGTGTTCCGCCCGGTCAGGTGTCTATCCGTATCCGGATCGACGCCGGGTCAATCCACGAAGAGGACAACGAACGCGGCTTTGCGCATTTGCTCGAACACCTCAGCTTCCGCGAAAGCAAATATCTGGCGCAAGGCGAGGCGATCCCGACTTGGCAGCGGCTTGGTGCGAGTTTTGGCAGCGACACCAATGCAGAGACCAGCCCAACGCATACGGTCTATAAGTTGGACCTGCCCGACGCCTCTCCCGCCGCCTTGGAAGAAAGCTTTAAACTGCTCGCCGGGATGATGCGTGAACCGGTTTTGTCGACCGAGAATTTGGCCGCTGAAGTGCCCATTGTGCTGGCCGAAAAGCGTGAGCGCGGTGGCCCCGGAATGCGCGTCGCAGAACAATCGCGGGCAAATTTGTTTGCGGGGCAGAGGCTTGCAGAACGCTTGCCGATCGGAACCGAAGCGACGCTGAAGGGTGCCACAGCGGAGGCGATGCAGGCCTTCCATGATCGCTGGTATCGTCCTGAAAACACCGTGATCTCGGTTGCGGGTGATTTTGACCCGATAATTTTTGCGTCTCTGGTTGAAAAATATTTCAGCGATTGGGAAGGCAAAGGACCGCTCACGCCCGCACCTGATTTTGGCGATCCGGTAGCGCCTGCCGGGGCTGATCCGGCCAATCCGGTTGGCGAAACTCTGGTCATGGTAGAGCCCGATTTGCCGCGCAGTTTCACCTATGCCTATTTGCGGCCTTGGCGGCTTGTCGATGATACCATTGTCTATAATCAAGGCCGGCTGGCCGATCAGCTCGCGCTGGCGATCATCCAGCGCCGACTTGAATCGCGGGCAAGGGCGGGCGGTTCATTTCTTTATGCTTCGGTGGAGCAAGATAAAGTCAGCCGCTCGGCCGATCTGACATTGATCTCCTTCGCGCCAATAACCGATAATTGGCAAGCGGCGCTGGTCGATGTTCGGGCGATCATCGCCGATGCCTTGGCAACCGCGCCATCGCAGGACGAGATCGACCGTGAGGCCGAGCAGTACGAAACCATCTTTGCCAGTCTGGTCGAACAGCGGGCTGTAATGCCCGGATCCGGCCTTGCCGATGAATTGATCGGTGCGGTAGATATTCGTGAAGCGGTTGCTGCGCCCGAAACCTTCGTTGATGTCTTCAAGGGAGTGAAGGATAATGTCACGCCGCAAGAAATTCTTGAACGAACCCGCCGCTTATTTGCAGGTGATGTTATCCGATCGACATATGTCACTCCGGTTGCAGGCGAGGCCAGCGAGGCCGCGATTCAATTGGCACTCAAAACCAGTGTCGAGCCAAATACCGGCGCGCGCCTGGCGTCCAAACCGATCTCGTTTGAAGAGTTGGCGCCTGTCGGCAGACCCGGCGAACTGGTGTCCTTGGGAAGTCTTGGCTTGCAAGGCGTGACCAGAGTTGAATTTGCTAATGGCACAACCGCGATCCTCTCGCCCACTCAGGCTGAGCCAGGACGGGTTTCTGTGCGACTCAATTTTGGCGCCGGTTACCGCGCGTTTGGCGAAGAAGACGGAGCCTATATTGCCTTGGGTGAGGCAGCGCTTATCAGCTCCGGCCAAGGAACCTTGGGGCAAGAAGAATTAGACCGCATTTCCAATGGCCGCGTAATGGGCTTCGACTTTGGCATCGACAGTTCGCAGTTCACTTTCAGCGCGCAGACGCGTGAGGCCGACCTGGAAGATCAACTCTATTTGTTCGCGAATAAGCTGGCGGAGCCGCGCTGGGATCCAAACCCGGTAATCCGTTCAAAGGCCGCGCAGCAATTGGCTTATGAAAGCTACGCAACCAGCCCCGGCGGTGTGTTGTCGCGTGATCTTGAATATCTGCTTCGCAACAAGGATGGCCGTTTCAAAACCGCTGATGCGCAGGACCTAGCGGCTGCCACGCCAGAAGGTTTCCGCAAAGTGTGGGAACCGATATTGGCGCAGGGTAAGGTCGAAGTGCTGATATTCGGCGATTTCAATGAAACCGATGCAATATCGATGCTGTCGCGGACGATCGGCGCGATCCCGCCGCGCACATCAATTGCCGCCGAGGTGCTTGCGCGTGTACCTGAGTTTCCCGCTGCGGGCACAGCAACCGTGGTCAGAACCCATCGCGGCGATGCCAATCAGGCGGCTGTGGTTATGGCCTGGCCAACCGGCGGCGGCGTCAACGGGCTGCCTGAATCGCGCCAGCTTGAAATACTCACCAGCTTGTTCACCAATCGGCTGATAGATGCGATGCGCGAACGGGCAGGAGCGAGCTATTCACCGCAAGTCGTCACCAATTGGCCGGTCGATCTCGATGCAGGCGGACGCATCACTGCCTTCGCGCAATTGAAGCCCGAAGATGTGCCGGTGTTCTTCGCCGCAGCCGATGCAATTGCGAAGGATCTCGCTGTAAACCCACCGAGCGCAGACGAGCTCGCACGCACTACCGAGCCGCTCAAGCAATTGGTCAGCCGTTCGATGACCGGCAATCTTTTCTGGCTGTACCAGATTGAAGGGTCGAGCCGCGATCCGCGCCGCCTGTACCATTTGCAGACAATATTGACCGATTACAGCGTGACAACACCCGAGCGGATGCAGGCCTTGGCGCAAAAATATCTGAATGCGCGCCCGGGCTGGCGGATGGCAATAATCCCTGAAGGCCAGACGCTTGCAACTTCGGCCGAAGATGCTTCGCCCGCCCGCATTCGCGCGGTTCCGCCACGCGAGACGGGCCGCTAGTCGCCCGCACCTATACGTTAGGGTCTGCGAAGCGAGGCTTTGGCGACCTCAATCTATGCTGTGCTTGCATGGCGCTGTCGTTTGCTATTGAGTATAGACGATAAATCAACTGCCCCTTTGCGGGTAGAACAAGACAAGCGAAAGCAGGACAATTGGCAGATAAATGGACCCCCGATAGCTGGAAGTCGCACGAAGCTAGGCATTTGCCGCGCTATGAAGATGCGCGGGCACTGGCGGATGCGGAACACACTTTGGCCAATTATCCGCCACTGGTTTTCGCCGGTGAAGCGCGTGCATTGAAACGTGATCTGGCAGACGTTGCGCAGGGCAAAGCGTTTCTGTTGCAAGGCGGCGACTGCGCTGAAAGCTTCGCTGAATTTCACCCCAACAACATCCGCGACACGTTCCGCGTGCTGCTGCAAATGGCGGTCGTGCTGACCTATGCGGGCAAAGTGCCGGTTGTGAAAGTTGGTCGGATGGCAGGCCAATTTGCCAAGCCGCGCAGCAGCGATACCGAAACGCAAGGCGATGTCACTTTGCCGAGCTATTTCGGCGATAATGTCAACGGAATCGAGTTTGATCCCGTTCAGCGCCGGAATGATCCGGAGAGGATGGTTCGCGCCTATTCTCAGGCGGCCTCGACGCTCAACCTTCTGCGCGCATTCGCCGGCGGCGGTTATGCCAACTTGCGCCAGGTCCACCAATGGACTCTCGATTTTATGGGCCGCAGCCCGTGGGCGGATAAGTTCGCGCTCACCGCAGACCGGATTGGCGAGGCACTTGATTTTATGGAGGCTTGCGGCGTCGACCCGAACACTGTCCCGCAATTGCAAGGTACCAGTTTCTTTACCAGCCACGAGGCTTTGTTGCTGCCTTATGAGCAGAGCATGGCGCGGCAGGATTCGCTTACTGGCGATTGGTATGACACAAGCGCGCATATGCTGTGGATCGGCGACCGGACCCGCTTTGAGGGCAGTGCGCATATCGAATTTGCGCGCGGGATTGGTAACCCGCTGGGCATGAAAGTTGGCCCGTCGATGGAACCTGACGCACTGATCCGCTTGCTCGATACGCTCAACCCCAATCGCGAAGCTGGCCGGATCACGCTGATCAGCCGGTTTGGCCATGATAAAGTTGAGGCTGGCTTACCCAAGCTGGTCCGAGCAGTGCAGGCGGAGGGCCATCCGGTCGTATGGTCGTGCGACCCGATGCACGGCAATGTCGTTAAAGCCGAAAGCGGCTATAAAACCCGTCCCTTCGACCGCATCTTGAGCGAAGTGAAGGGCTTTTATGCCGTGCACCGGGCCGAGGGCAGTCATGCTGGCGGCATTCATATTGAAATGACTGGGCAGGATGTAACAGAATGCGTCGGCGGCGCTGTTGCGATTACCGACGAAGCATTGGGAGACCGCTATCATACACATTGCGACCCGCGTTTGAATGCGGCGCAATCGCTCGAATTGGCATTTTTGCTGGCTGAGATGATGACGATGGAGGCGGGGCAAGCTCAGGCAAACGCTGCCTGACTTTAGATAATCCTGATGCAGGCCTTTCAAATGTAACGCTATTCCGCCACTGTGTGAAAAACGCTTTGCATAAGAAAGAATCCCTTGCTCAAGACAGCCACCCCCCGGAAAAGACAAATCGGAGCGCGCCTTGCGGACCGGTTCCGATCTACGCGGGCAATGACGGAGTTGCTGATCGCCCCTTTGTCGGAAGCTGACGCGGTTTTACAGTCGATGGAGGATGCCTCGCCTGCTAAATGGCATCTGGGGCATACCAATTGGTTCTTCGAAACTTTCCTTCTGCGCGACCATATGCCGGATTACCGGCTGCATAATGACCGCTGGCCGTTCCTGTTCAATTCCTATTACGAGGCGGAAGGCGAACGGATCGGGCGGTTTGCACGCGGTATGCTTTCCCGGCCTACGGTTGAGGAGATTCTGAATTGGCGCAATGCGGTCGACGAAGCGATGGAGCCGCTGCTCGATGACCCGCGTTTTACCGATCTGATTGAACTGGGTATCGCGCATGAACAGCAGCATCAGGAATTGATGCTGACCGACATTAAACATGCTCTGTTCCAAAACCCGCTCGGCCCGGCGATGTTTGAATGTTCCGGCACCTATGCCTGCAGCTATCAGGACGAGGACCATTCCTATATCCACCATGGAGGTAGCGTGCAGATCGGCCATGATGGCGCTGGATTTGCCTACGATAATGAAGGGCCACCGCATCAGGTCATCCTAACTCCGTTCGAGCTTGGGCGTCGGCTGGTCAATAATGGCCAATGGCAGGACTTCATTGACGATGGCGGGTATCGCAATTCTGCGCTGTGGTTGTCCGATGGATGGGCCTGGGTGCAAAAAAATGCGATTTCCGCTCCGCTCTATTGGCATGAAAATGACCAGTTTAGCCATTATGGGTGGGTGAAACGCCATGCGGCCCAGCCGGTCACCCATATCTCTTTTTATGAGGCAGATGCTTACGCTACTTGGGCCGGAGGCCGTCTGCCGACCGAATTTGAATGGGAGGTGATTGCGCGGGAACAAGATACCGCTCCTACAAGCAATCAGATGGACGGAACCGAGCATTTGCTACCCGAAGGCCATGCTGATCTGTTCGGCGATTGCTGGCAATTTACACGCAGCGCATATCTGCCCTATCCCCGTTTCCAGCCTGCCGAGGGCGCTATCGGCGAATATAATGGCAAATTCATGAGCGGACAGGTGGTGTTGCGCGGGGCCAGCTGCGCCACTGCGCGCGGCCATTCGCGCGCTTCCTATCGCAATTTCTTCTATCCGCATCAGCGGTGGCAATTTACCGGGCTGCGGCTCGCCAAGGATATCTAATGGCCTCTTCGCAAGGATTATCGCTCGTCGAGAAAGACGAAGACGGCATTAGCCGAGATTTCCGGGAGGCTGTGCTGGCCGGCTTGTCCGAAACGCAGAAGGCCATTCCTGCGCGCTGGCTCTATGATGATGCAGGCTCGCAATTGTTCGAGGATATTACAAAGCTTCCCGAATATTATCCGACCCGTGCAGAGACGGAAATTTTGACCGAACGCGGCGCAGAATTTGCTAGCGCTATCGGGCCAGGTCGCGCTGTGGTAGAATTTGGTTCGGGCAGTTCGGTCAAGACACCTTTGTTGCTCGAAAATATCGAACCGGCTGCGTACGTGCCGCTTGATATCGCGGGTGATTTCCTGCGCGTCTCAGCGGCGGAGTTGTCCGCCAAATTTCCAGGTCTGCCGGTCTATCCGGTCGAAGCAGACTTCATGCGCCGGGTAATTTTGCCTAACGATATCGAGCAGATTCCCAAGCTCGGTTTTTTCCCTGGTTCGACAATTGGCAACATGGTCCCGCGTACCGCGGTCGATTTGTTGCGTACTATGCGAGAGACTTTGGGTGAAGGCTCGCAGCTCTTAATCGGAATGGATTTGATCAAAGCGCCTGAGATTTTGGAAGCTGCCTATGACGATGCTGCCAAGGTTACAGCAGATTTTAATCTCAATCTGGCGCGGCGGATAAACCGCGAGTTGGACGGTTCGATTGATTTGGAGAAGCTGTCTCACATCGCGCGGTGGAATGATGATTATGCCCGGATAGAAATGCATCTTCAGGCGAACGAAGATTTCGATTTTACGGTCGCAGGGCAGAGGTTCGCGATGAAAGCGGGCGAAACGATCCATACTGAGAACAGCCATAAATTTGATCGGCGCAGCAGCAATATTCTGTTGTTGGCGGGCGGTTGGGCTCCGGTAAGCAGATGGACTGATGAACAAGGCCGGTTTTCGCTCATACTAGCTGAAGCAAGCATTCCTCGGAGCGCCCCGTGACCCGCAACAGCATCGCGATAATCGGCGGGGGTATGGCGGGACTTTCCTGCGCAACCGAGCTCGCAAAATATGGTGTTCAGCCAGTAATTTTCGATAAGGGTCGCGGTCCGGGCGGCAGAATGGCAACGCGCAGGGCTGAACTGGGCACCGAATTAGGCACCAAATTAGGTCAAAATACGCTGCATTTCGATCACGGCGCACAATATTTCACTGCGCGCGACCCTAGCTTTACCGCTACTGTCGGCAAATGGCTGGTGCGCGGCGCTGCATCATCTTGGCCAGCGGCAGGTGACAATTCCTATGTCGGGGTGCCGGGTATGAACGGCCCGCTAAAACTGATGGCGCGCGATCTGGGTGTGCGCTGGGGCGAACGCGTCGATAGGATCGAGCGAAACGATGGCTTGTGGGCATTGACGTTGGGTGAGGCGGTCGAGCACTATGCTCAATGCGTCATTGCGGTACCAGCCGAGCAAGCGGCCAACCTCTTGGCCGGAAACGCGCCGGTTTTTGCCGAACAGGCCGTAGCGGTCCAATCCTCGCCGTGCTGGGCGCTCATGGTGTCATTTGATGCGCGCTTGCCGATTGATAGTGACGTAATGCGCAGCACCGTTGGCGGCATCGCATGGGCGGCTCGCAACAGCGCGAAGCCCGGGCGCGGCGGCCCTGAGAGCTGGGTGATTCATGGATCCGCAGAATTATCGCGCGAAATTCTGGAACAGGAGGCGTCTGATGCCTCGGCTCGATTGTTGCGCGAGTTTTTCGCTCAAGCGGAAATTGAGCCGATTGAGCCAGTACATTTGGCGGCACATCGTTGGAGGTTCGCCAAGGCGGGTAAGTCTGACGGGCCACCATCTCTATGGGACAATGCTATCAAATTGGGCGTTGCGGGCGATTGGTTGATAGAGCCGAGAGTGGAAGCTGCTTGGCTTTCGGGTCGCGCGCTGGCTGAACAAATCCTCGAATCTTTTCAGCGGTAATTCGCCCTTCAATAATTGAATCTCCTCCGTTCATGGACGCGAAGGCACGCGGCGCCTATATCATATGAATGGAAGACGCAGGCGCTCTGGCCAATATCTTTGATGCAGCCGCTGGGGTAATCCGCGAAGTGCCGCGCTCCGGCTTGTTGCTTGCGACTCTGATCGCGTTGGCCGCAGGCTTTATCGGTGCGATGATGGTCCGGTTCAAGGTGCCTATGGGCCGGTTTATCCGGTCAGGTAGCACGTTTGTGCTGGTCGGTGTTTTGGTGACGGTAGTGCTGCAACTTTCACGGTTTGACCCGCGGATTGATCTGGCGTTGCCCGATTTGGGTCTGCCTGAACAAACTGTTGAGGGCGGCGAGACACGCATTCCCTTGGCCTCTGACGGCCATTTCTGGTTGCAGGCGGAAGTCAACGGGGAGCCGGTCAGGTTCATGATCGATACGGGCGCGACTTTGACTGCGGTTTCCGCCGATGTGGCAGACCGTGTCGGACTGGAGCCACGACGCGGCGGCATTCCTGTTCGGCTAAACACCGCCAATGGCTCGATTTCGGCTGAAATCGCCACGGTTGATGAAATTCGCTTCGGCAGTGTTGCGGCGCGGGGGCTTGATGCAGTTATTGCGCCGAATATGGGCGATACGAGCGTTATCGGGATGAATTTGCTGTCGCGGCTGAAGGGCTGGCGGGTCGAAGATAATGTCATGATCCTCACGCCGAACAATCCGCAGCCTGCACTCGAAACAGGTCAGTAAATTTTTCCAAGCTTGCGAGCGCGCAAATGCTGGTGCATCTAGCGGTTCATGAACATGCTTAGAAAATTGCCACGCTTTGCGCTGGTCCTCGCCATTCTCCTCGTTCTGTGGTTCGCGGTCGCGATGTTCGGCGCGAAATTCGGTATTATCGACAAGCTGTTTGCTTTCGGCACGATGACAGCCGCCTGGGGTTCCATGATGGCTATGGGGCTTGCGGTTATCGCGGTGATTGCCCTGCTGGTGGCATTGCTGGTGAAACCGCGTTCGGGTTGGCTGGCTGCCTTGATTGCGCTGATTATTCCGCTCGCGGTGCTGGGCGGTTTTAACCAATTGCGCGAACAAGCGGGCTCGGTACCGTTTATCTACGACATCACTACCAACACAGCAGACGCTCCGATGTATTCGGACGCACTAGTGAAGGCGCGGACTGATAGCGGCGAAAACGTGAATCCTCTGCTGGACTTTAATAGTCCGCTAGGCACCTATGAAAAGTGGGCTGAGAATGAGGAACTTGCAGCCAAAACGGCGGCGCAACTGATTTCTGAAGGGTACCCTGACCTCAAGACGCTGATTGTGGCGCAATCGCCCGATAACGCGCTGAAAGCTGTAAAAGAGGCGATGGAAATGCGCGGATTCGAAAACGTGACCGCCGATGAGAAAGCAGGCACAGTCGAAGGCACTGCGGTGGTGTTCTGGTATGGTTTCGAGGATGATATCGTCGCTCGTATCCGCCCGGCGGACTCAGGGGCGAGCATTGATTTTAGATCAACCTCGCGGGTTGGCACCAGTGACCTTGGCGTAAATGCCGAGCGTATCGCTGACCTTAGCGCAGCGGTTAGCGACCGGTTGGCGAGTCAATCACCGGAGATTGAGGTTGCGGTTCCAAAAGAGGAAGCGGTTGCACCGACACCGACACCGGCACCAGCGACGGAACCGGAATCGGAGTAATAATCAAAGGGCGGACCGGATTACTCGAGCCCGCCCGTTCTGATTATTCAACCGATTGCATCGCTAGCGTTTTTCCTAGCAAGTCGGGATCATCGACTGCTCGAATAAGGAGCGCCGCAACATCACCGCGAGCGGCTTCGCCATTGGGGTCGACTTCATCACCAAGAACGTAATGGCGGTCACCATCTTCTTCGGTAAGAGCAACCGGGCGCAGAATTGTGTAATCCAGTCCTGACGACTTGAGATGCTGGTCGGCGTCGTGTTTGGCCTGCATGTAATGGGCCAAATCGCTCTCAGGATCGGGATCGCCTGCACCGAAAGAGCTGAGCATCACAAACCGATTCACACCGTGCTTTTTTGCATTGTCGACGAGCGCCTTTGCACCATCGCGATCAACCTTGTCGGTCATTTCCTTGCCACTCCCGCCGCCCGAACCAGCAGCGAAAATAACCGCATCGATATTTTCGCACAAATCATCAGAAATCTTGGTTAGATCGCCCGCTCTGGTTTGTGTTCCGGTCGGTAGACCGGCTGTGTCGGAGCCTTCGCGAACCATAGCGATTGGATGGTGGCCCTGCTCAGTCATCTGGCTGACAATTCGTAAACCTGTATTGCCGGTCGCTCCGGCGATAAGAATCTGCATATTTCGCTCCTGTCGAATAGTGCGGGTTTGGCGCCAATTGACGCATTCACGCAGGTTCAACGGTCGGGTTGCCTAATCGTTTCAGCGGTTCATAAACATCAAGAGCGTGGACGGGCTGCGAAGCCTTGCCAAGCAATCCAGTCCAGATTGTGATTGGCTAAAATAATCAGTGCGACACGGGAAACTGGCGCCGACCTATAGTCATTGTAATTTTTCGAATGGAAAAATGGCTGGGGCGGCAGGGATCGAACCTGCGAATGCCGCTACCAAAAAGCGGTGCCTTACCACTTGGCGACGCCCCAGCACCCCGACGTTGTCTTCGGCTGCAATAGCCTGTGACTGTGTCAGGGACGGCTCATATAGCGCGCCAATCAGGGAAGGGAAGGGGGCAATCGCACTCAATTGCCCCGCTTCGCCAAATTAGACCGCTTTTCCTGCGAAATCATCGGCGGAATGACGGTTGAGCAGCTGTTCGTTTTCCTCGCCCCAGCTTTTGTTGACCATCCGTGCACGTTTAACAGCCGGGCGTGCCGCGATTTCGTGGGTCCAGCGGGCAACCGATTCATACTCATCAATCGAGAGGAAGGTTTTGGCCTCATTATAAATCGAGCCGAATACGAAAGGTGCAAGCCAAGGGAAGGTTGCCATATCGGCGATGGTGTAATCGTCCCCGGCAAGGAATTTTGTTTCTTTCAACCGATTGTTGGCGACATCGAACAGGCGCTTGGTTTCCATTGCATAGCGGTTGATCGGATATTCGTATTTCTCCGGCGCGTAGGCATAGAAATGCCCGAAGCCCCCTCCGATAAAGGGCGCGCTGCCGACTTGCCAGAATAGCCAACTAAGTGTTTCAGCGCGAGTGGCAGCATCGGTGGGCAGGAATTTTCCGAATTTTTCCGCCATATGCATCAATATCGCGCCGCTTTCGAATACACGGATCGGTGCCGCGCCAGAAAAATCAACCATTGCGGGGATTTTTGAGTTCGGATTGATATCGACAAAACCACTGGTGAACTGTGTTCCTTCACCGATGTTGATGATCCAGGCATCATATTCAGCGTCCGAATGGCCAGCTTCGAGCAATTCCTCAAAGATGATATTGGCCTTCACCCCGTTTGGCGTTGCGAGCGAATACAATTGATGCGGCTGATTTCCCTTAGGCAAATCTTCCT
Source organism: Pontixanthobacter gangjinensis (assembly GCF_009827545.1). Lineage (NCBI taxonomy): Bacteria > Pseudomonadati > Pseudomonadota > Alphaproteobacteria > Sphingomonadales > Erythrobacteraceae > Pontixanthobacter > Pontixanthobacter gangjinensis. The sequence continues at coordinate 1,448,549 of NZ_WTYS01000001.1, forward strand.
GACGTTGCGCGCCTGCGGTGGGCCGGTTTATCGCAGCAAATCGTCCGCCGCTCTCGCTGTCATAGGTCCACACTTCGGGCGGGGTGTAGGTTGGATCGGCCATTGGAAATTCCCTGTTTTGCTCAATTCGGTATTCGTACGAAATGGCGCGTAGGTTACGGAACCGCAAGCCTTGCGGAAGGTTAGGTCTGCATGCCAACCGAAAAGCTAATCTATGTCGATGATAGTTTGCCCGGAATTACGCGTAAGGGCGCGGGTAAAGGCTGGGCCTATTTTGACCCCAAAGGCATGCTGATAAAGGATCGCAATGAGAAAAAACGGCTGAACGCAGTCGCCCTGCCGCCAGCCTATAGAGATGCCTGGTATTGCCCAGCCCATAATGGTCATATTCTGGCGACAGGATATGACGATAAAGCGCGCAAGCAATACCGCTATCACCCTGACTTCCGAATGATGAAAGAAGGTGAGAAGTTTGATCGCTGCGGGGCGTTTGGCAAATTGCTGCCGCTGGTGCGTAAACGTGTCGAGCAGGATTTGTCGCAAGAAGGAATTCGGCGCGACCGTGTGATCGCGAGCATTGTGCGCCTGCTTGATCTTGGTTTTGTGCGGATCGGGAACGAGGGCTATGCAAAGCGGAACAAGAATTTCGGAGCCACAACATTAAAACAGCGCCATGCCGAGGTTGATGGAGATGCCATTCACCTGACCTATCGTGGTAAGTCGGGTAAGGACCGCGACATCACGGTAAATGACGAGGCGCTGAGCGAGCTTGTTGAGGAATTGCAGGATTTACCGGGACAGGACCTGTTCCAGTTTGTCGACGAATTCGGCACTCGGCACCCCATCAGCTCCTCGGATGTGAATGCATATTTGCGCGAGACAATGGGCGAGAACTTTACCGCCAAAAGCTTCCGCACCTGGCATGCGAGCGTGCTGGCCTATGCTATGCTTGCATCGACTGATGAGGATCTGGCCATCAAAGATATGCTGGCAGAAGTAAGCGACCGATTGGGCAATACGCCCGCGGTGGTGCGTAGTAGCTATATTCATCCGGCAGTTATTGAGCTGGTGGGCAGGCAGAGAGAATGGCGCAGTGATTTGGATTTGCCGCGCAAGACAAAACACCAGTCCCGACATGAGCGCGGACTGATTGCATTGCTCGAAGAAGCCCCCAGCGCCGAGGAACTGCTTGCAACCTAGTATCCTTTCAGGATACCGTAGGTTTATGCATTTGGCAGGACAGAAAATCCGGGATTGGCGCGAGGCCCATCATCCGCCCCTCGGCGCTGATGAGTTCGGCGCGCAATACGGACAGCCAAGGCCGTGGCCGAGCAGGACAGTCTATGGTTGGGAAGTAAAAGGCAAAATTGCCCGTCCCGCCGTACAGACCCGGCTTACTGAACTGGGTATTTGTCAGCCCGCTGATTGGCTTACCCCCGCAGAAGAATCCAAGGCATCCGAAGGCGCGACCATGACCAGTGATACGCATCCGTTTTTTAGCGCGCATAATCACGGTTTCGTCCGCGTTGCGACCAGCACACCGCAGGTCCGCACTGCCGATGTCTCCTTCAACCGTGATGCGGTGCTAACTGAAGCGAGGCGGGCACATGATGCTCGCGTAGATCTGGTGGTGTACCCCGAGCTATGCGTCTCCTCCTATGCGATTGACGATCTGCATTTGCAGGGGGCTTTGTTAGATGCAGTAGAGGCGGCGATTGGCGAGATCGTTAGAGCTTCGAGAAAACTGTCGCCCGTCATGCTGATCGGGGCACCATTGCGCCGCAATGGCAAAGTTTTCAATTGCGCGCTGACGATTGCAGGCGGGAAATTGCTAGGCGTGGTGCCCAAGAGCTTCCTGCCAAATTACCGCGAATATTACGAGAAGCGCTGGTTTGCGCACGGTCGCTCGGTTCAAGGGCAAGAGATTGCGGTTGCAGGCCAGACAGTTCCATTCGGAACTGATCTGATCTTCGCCGCGTCGAACTTACCCGGTTTCAAAGTTTTTATCGAGATTTGCGAGGATTACTGGAGCCCCAATCCTCCATCAACATTGGGCGCGCTGGCGGGGGCAACTATTCTCGCTAATCTGTCAGCCTCGAACGTTACTATCGGTAAATCAGATGAGCGGCACATGCTCGCCCGCGCGCAGTCCAGCCGCGCAATTGCTGCCTATGCCTATTCGGCGAGTGGTCACGGCGAAAGCACCACCGATTTGGCGTGGGACGGGCAGGGGATGATATACGAGCTGGGCGATCTGATTGCCGAAAGTGAGCGCTTCAGCCTTAATGCCGAACTCAGCATTGCCGATATAGACTGCGAACGCATCTTATCCGAACGGATGCGAAACCAGACTTTTAACGATGCGGCAGAGGCAGCGGATTGCCCTGAGAATTGGTTCCGTACAATCACTTTCGAGCACAGGACAGGGGGCGGCGAAATTGGTCTGCAGCGCCCGATCCGCCGCTTCCCTTTCGTGCCGGCGCGCGCGCACAAGCTGGATGAGGATTGCTACGAAGCGTTCAATATCCAGGTCGATGGGCTGATGCGCCGCCTGACCGCGACCAAGGCCAAAAGCATGGTCATAGGTATTTCGGGCGGGCTCGACAGCACCCATGCCTTGCTTGTGGCGGCCAAGACCTGCGACCGGCTTGGCCTGCCGCGTACCTTCATTCGCGGCTATACGATGCCCGGTTTCGGGACCTCCGATCACACCAAGAGCAACGCCTGGAAGCTGATGGAGGCGATGGGCATCACGGCGGAGGAAATCGACATTGTACCCGCCGCAAACCGGATGCTGGAAGATATCGGACACGCCTTTGCCAACGGTGAGCCACTGCACGATGTCACGTTCGAAAATGTGCAGGCGGGGCTGAGGACCGATTATCTGTTCCGCCTGTCGGGCCAACATAATGGCTTTGTAATTGGCACCGGCGATCTGTCTGAATTGGCACTCGGTTGGTGTACGTATGGTGTGGGCGATCAAATGAGCCACTACGGCGTCAATGCAGGCGTGCCCAAAACTCTGATCCAATATCTGATCCGCTGGACCACGCAAACGGCACAATTCGATTCGGCGACCGACGAAATCCTGCTGTCGATCCTGAACACCGAAATCAGCCCCGAGCTGGTGCCTGCGGATGCTGATGGAGCGATGCAGAGCACCGAAAGCAAGATCGGGCCGTACGAACTCAACGACTTTTTCCTTCACCACATTATCCGGTGGGGTCAGAAGCCGAGCAAGGTCGCGTTTCTCGCGTACCATGCGTGGAAAGACGCTGGGTGCGGCCAGTGGCCTGCCGATTTTCCCGAAGCTAAGAAAAACGAATATGATCTGGCCACCATCCGCATGTGGCTCGAGAAATTCCTATGGCGCTTCTTCCAGTTCAGCCAGTTTAAACGCAGCGCATTACCCAATGGACCAAAGGTTTCGGCAGGCGGGGCGCTGAGCCCGCGCGGCGATTGGCGCGCACCAAGCGATGCAGTGGCGGATGTGTGGTTGGAGGAACTGAATAACGGATTGCCGCCTGTCTAGGGCGCTCGCTGAAGTGCTGGCTTAGCGCTGTCGGAATAGTCCGAAATTGTCGGATACGTCCAATAGACAGGCATCGATTGGCCTTATGATCGTAAAAGTGGTCGCTCACACACGCCCTGTCTCGAAAGGCCGGGGTCTAGGGGGCATCAATGAGCGGCACAGCCACTGGTACACGTTTGATCCTTGAACGCAGCAGTTCTCTCAGGCTTTTTACCCTCTTCATCCTTTATGTCGGGCAAGGCATGCCAATCGGGCTGTTCTGGTTCGCGATACCCGCATGGATGGCGGTTAATGGCGCGTCTGCTGCAGATGTAGGATCTGTTGCCGCGCTGACCGCGCTCCCGTGGTCATTAAAACTGGTCAATGGCTTCATTATGGATCGGTATACTTATCTGGCGATGGGGCGCCGGCGGATCTGGATTCTGGGCGCACAGACAGTGATGATCGGTAGCCTGGTGGTGGCAGCGTTGATCAATCCATCAGTGACCGATGTAGCGGTTCTGGGCGCGATCGGCTTTACTGTGAATATGGCCACCACATTTCAGGATGTCGCGGTCGATGGTCTTGCGGTTGATATCATGAGCGAAGACGAGCGCGCTCGCGGTAGCGGGATGATGTTTGGCGGGCAATCCATTGGTATCGCCATTGCGACCGCTATTTGCGGCTTTGTGATTGAAGATTACGGTGCGCCCGCCGCGTTTTTGATCGTCGCTATGATCATATTGGTGCTGTGCGCTTACATCGCCGCTTTTCGCGAACGTGAAGGAGAACGCGCTATGCCCTGGAGCGAAGGCACCGCGCACCCACGCAATCTGGAAATCCAGATTGAAGCTTGGTGGCCGTTGCTCAAATCTACGGTGCTCTCAATGGGTAAGCTTGTAAGCCTGCTTTGGCTTCCTGTCCTGTTTGGCCGGGGGATTTTATACGGTGGCTTAACCGGTGCAACTCCGCTGATTGGCGCCAATTATGGAGGCTGGGACACATCTGAAATTGCCTCTTTGACGGCAACTGCCGGATTGGTTGCAGGCGTGCTTTGTATGACCCTCGGGGGCTGGCTGGGCGACCGGTTCGGGGCCAAGCGGATCAGCATTATGTGGTGCATCTTCCAGCTAGTGATGATCACCTGTATGTATTTGGGCCAGCCCTATTGGGACAACCCGTTGCTATTCATTGCATTCGTCTATTTGTGGATTTCGCTCGATCTGCTGCTAACCGTTTCGGCGCTGCCGATTTCCATGCGGCTGTGCGATGCCAAGGTCGCCGCGACGCAGTTCACCATTTATATGGCAGTAAGCAATTTCGGCATTTCGTTCGGCGCTTTCATGCTGGGCAAGACCGACGAACTGGGAGGCCTGCAGTCGATCTTCCTCATCGTAGGTGCAGGGATTGCGGTAGCGCTGGCTTTGTTACTGTTCGTCAAATATCCGCGTCGTCCTGAATTTTTCGGAATTCAGAACCGTCCCGAGGTTCTGTCCGCCCAACGTCCGGCATGAGCCAGAAGCCGGAGCGCCCGCGTGGAGCGCTCCGGCTTATTAAGTCTGTAATTTAGGTGAAGGCAGGCATTAGCCGGCCAGTTTTTCTATCTTGTCATGCGCTGCCGCGATTTTCTCGTCGCCGTCTTTGCCCATGATGCCATCTGCGGCGACTACTTCGACATCAGTGATGCCGAGGAAACCGAGGAAGAATTTCAGCCACGGGGTCATGAAATCCATGTCGCTGCCGACCGGAGTCCCGCCTGACGCGACCGAGATATAGGCTTTCTTACCTTCGAGCTGACCAACCGGGCCGCTCTCTGTATATCTGAAGGTAGTGCCGGCGCGGGCGACCAGATCTGCCCATGCCTTAACCGTAGCGGGAACCGAGAAATTGTAGATCGGCACACCAAAGACGATAGTATCTGCGGCCTTCAATTCGTCAATCAGCACGTCCGCGATTGCTGCGAGCGTGTGTTGCTCGTCCGACCTCTCAGCATGAGGAGCAAGGTTGGCGGCGAAACGGTCTGCATCGATAAAGGGAAGGTCGTTAACGCTGAGATCGCGGGTCACAATCGACGCTCCGCTCGATTCTGCGAGTCCCTCGACCAGCTTCGTCGATAGGCTGCGCGAGACGGATTCAGTGCCGCGAATGCTGGCGCTGATGTGTAGAATATTGCTCATTATTTTTACTCCTGAAATTCGGATTTATGCGGTTTCTACAAGGACGAGTTCGGCGTCTTCGACCGCAGTGATCGTGATGCTGTCTTGTTGCGTAATCGCGACACCGTCGCGGGCCTTCGCCTCAACATCCTCGATCCGGATCAATCCGGTTGCTGGGACAAGATAGAGGTGTCGGCTGGTTTCGGTGGTGTAAGTGACGCTTTCACCGGCTTTGATGGTTGCGCCTAGAACCTTCGCGTCGGCGCGGATCGGCAGCGCTCCATCCTCGGGATTTCCGCTGGCAAGCGCGACAAATTGTCCGCTGCGATTATCCTTGGGAAATTGCCGGGCGCCCCAGCTTGGTTCGCCGCCGCGTTCGTCAGGGATGATCCACAATTGGAACAGGGTGGTGTCAACGTCCTCACGGTTCCATTCGGAATGGCGCACACCGCTGCCCGCGCTCATTACTTGCACATCACCAGCTTCGGTCCGGCCTTCATTACCCATACTGTCAGTGTGGGTAATCGCGCCGGTACGGACATAGGTGATGATTTCCATATTATCGTGCGGGTGGGTGGGAAAGCCGGTTCCCGCCTGGATTTTGTCATCATTCCAGACGCGCAAGGAACCCCAATTGACGCGCGCGGGGTCTTGATAGCTTGCGAAAGAAAAATGATGATGCGCGTCTAGCCAGCCGTGGTTGGCGGCACCGAGGGATTCGAATTTACGAAGTTCAATCATCGGAAATCTCCTTGATATGCTGCTGTGTTGAGGTGGAGATAGGTCTTGTTTTTAATTCGGAAAACTGCGATAAAAACGCATAAGATGTTCGGATATTCAGAACAATGAAGATTAGCGAGCCCACGCTCGATCAATTGCGTATCTTCCTTGCGGTGGAGGAGGAGGGTAGTTTTGGCGGCGCTGCACGGCGCATGGGCCGCGCGATATCGGCGATCAGTTACGGGATTGCCCAGATGGAGGGCCAATTGGGCGTCTCGCTATTTGCGCGGGAAGGCTCACGCAGGCCGGTGTTAACCGAAGCGGGCAAAGGCCTGCTAGCAGAGGCACGATCGATCACATCAGAGGTTGATGGTTTGCTTGCCAAAACCCGCAGCTTGCATTCGGGGCTGGAGAGCGATGTTTCGCTGGTGTTGGATGTCATGGTCCCTGGCGAGGTGACCGCGTATGTGCTGCGCGAATTTCGGGCAAAGTTCCCCACCGTGGCGATACGCCTCAATGTCGAGGCCTTGGGCGCGGTCGCTGCGTGTTTGCTGACTAGCGAGGCGCAGTTGGCTGTGGCGGGGCCAGTGGTTGGCGATCATCCCGATTTGGACAGACAAGCAATCGGACAGATCGAATTGATACCCGTCGCTGCTCCCGATCATCCGCTTGCCCAAGCTGATGTAGTTGCGGGTGAAAGCCGAAAGCATCTGCAGCTGGTGTTGTCCGACCGTTCACCGCTGACCGAAGGGCGTGAGTTTTCCGTACTTAGCGCGCAGAGCTGGCGGCTGGCCGATTTGGGCGCAAAGCATATCTTGCTGAAAGAGGGTATCGGCTGGGGCAATATGCCGCGCCATATGGTCGCTGACAATCTGGAAAGCGGTGCACTAGTGGAGCTCGACCTGCCCGAAAAGCCCGGCAATGCCTATACGCTGAGCGCGATGTGGCGGCGTGATGCTCGGCCGGGGCCAGCCACGAGCTGGCTGATCGACGCGATTAGAGAGCGATTGAGTGAGTGCGATGATTAGGGCGACGTAAATCAAAGGATAAGCGGGAAGGCCGGTGGACATGAAATAGGGAGCATGTAAGCTTAGTCGATGATTGCTTCAAAATTCGCTCGACTTGCCATTGCGGGTGCCTTTTTTCAGCTGTGCCAACAGCCCCTTTGGCAGCATAAGACAACGCCGATGATCTCAAGGCCGATGCGGCTTCGCTGGCAGGTCTGATCAATGAAGCCTACGCCTATCGGGAACGGCTTGTGGACGACAGTTTCGTTCTTAGTGCCCGGTTGCAAGCGGAAGCTGAAGCGGTCACGAACCGGCGTGAGCTATTGGTATTTACAGAACGTGCTTTGTTCCTGCTGTCCGATCATCATGCGATTACCGGATCGTCATTGAACGATAGCTACGCCGTCATCCCATCGTTCTCCGACATGTGGATTGAGTTTGAGGAGGGCCGCTACATCGTGACTCAGGTCAGGGCAGCGTCTCCGGCCCAAGAGGCTGGGATTGAAGCAAGCGATATTCTCACTCGGATTGGAGATGAACCAATCAACTCTGCGGTTGCCAATTTCTGGACCGATTTGGGTGAAACAGGCGATGACCAGCGCAATGGCTTTGCTGCGCGCATACTCGCCGCTGGACGGCGGGACAGCAGCCGTAGCATGACAATCGCGCGGGACGGAATGGGCGAACGGTCAGTGAGTTTGGCATCGCTTTATTCCCGCGAGCGCACCGATCAGCGGGTTAAGCTCATAAAAAACGATGTCGAGGGTGCCGTAATCCGGATTGAAGATTCTCTGGGTGACAGCGCAGCAATTGAGGAATTCGATGCGATCATGGCAAGTATTGAGGCGGAGCAGAAAGTCACGCTCGATCTGCGCAACACGCCCGGCGGCGGCAACACAATTGTCGCACGCGCAATAATGGGGTGGTTCGTTAACGAGCCGTCTCCTGATCGAAGCCATTCGCTTCCAGGAGAAATGCGTTCGACCGGCATAGCAAGGCAGTGGACCGAATATGTGTTGCCGCGAGAAGGCAAACGCCATGACGGGCAAGTTGAGGTGCGTGTCGGTCGCTGGACGTGCAGTATGGGCGAGGGTTTAGCGGTCGGTTTTGATGCCCTCGGCGCCTGCGTCTGGGGCGATCCAATGGCTGGATTGCTTGGAGCAATCTACGATTACCGTCTAAAAAACTCAGGCCTTGTGGTGAAGGTGCCTACTGAGCGGCTATCCCATATTGATGGCACAGCGCGCGAAAATTATTTCCCTGCTTTAACAGCGGAACAATGCAGCGGGGCGGTTGAGTAATCAATCGAGCTTCATAACCCAGCCATGCGTGTCAGCTTCCTGACCGCGCTGTATTCCAACGAGCCGCTTTCGTAATTTTGAGGTCAGTTGCCCAGGTCCTCCGCTGCCGATGGTAAATTCTCCATCGTGACTGGCGACAGTGCCGACCGGAGTCACCACAGCCGCAGTTCCACAGGCCATTGTTTCCAGCAGCTTACCGCTTTCTGCGTCGGCTTTCCACTGGTCGATACTGTAGAGTTCTTCGCGAACCGTTAGCCCCTCTTCACGCATCAATTGGATCAGGCTGTTGCGCGTAATCCCCGGTAGGATTGTGCCAGTCAGTGGCGGGGTGATGACGCTTCCGTCCTCCATCACGAAGAACAGATTCATGCCGCCCAATTCCTCAATCCACTTACGTTCGACCGCGTCGAGGAACACAACTTGGTCGCAGCCTTTGGCAATCGCTTCGGCTTGCGGGACGAGGCTGGCAGCGTAATTGCCTCCGGTTTTGGCGGCACCAGTTCCACCTTTGGCCGCGCGGACATAATCCTGCGCAACCCAGATTTTAACCGCTGGCACGCCCGATTTGAAGTAATTGCCCGCCGGACTGGCGATTACGATGAACTTGTATTCCTTCGCTGGACGCACACCCAGAAACGCCTCGCTGGCGAACATGAAGGGGCGCAGATACAGCGAGCCCCCATCGACAGTCGGGAACCAGTCGCTGTCGGCGGCAACTTGCTGGCGGACAGCTTCGAGGAACAACTCTTCTGGAATGCGCGGCATTGCCATCCGGTCGGCACTGTCGTTGAAACGGCGAGCATTTTCTTCGGGCCGGAACAGGGCGATGCTGCCATCTTCCTGCTTATAGGCCTTCATACCTTCGAAGATTTCCTGCGCGTAATGCAGCACCGATGCAGCGGGATCGAGGCTGATCGCTTCGCGCGGTCCGACGGTGGCATTGTGCCAGCCTTTCCCTTCTAGGTAGTCGATTACCACCATATGATCGGAAAACAGCTTTCCGAAACCGGGATCGGCGAGCGCTGCGTCACGCGTCTTGGCGGGCGTAGGGGTGGGGTGGGGCAGAGTCTTGAATTGCATGCGCGCCGATTAGTGGGAGTTGTTGTGTTCCGCAAGCGAGAGAGTCTTTCGTGCTGATCCCTCAAACGCCTGGCGTGATCGCCCGCCAGAGCTTATGTGAGGAAAGCAAAAATACGGATACATCCCACCCGCCGCTAGAGGGGCTAAGGATAGAAATGTGAAAGGCGGCCCCAGCTAAGCTGAGTACCGCCTTTCGCATGGTCAGCGGCCGGAAGTGCCGCCCACGAAAACTCTATCAGGTGTTAAACCTGATAGTTCCTCGTGTGGAACTTAACCGACCCCAATAATACTGAACCATGAGACATCGGATCACCTCCTTTCGCGCTTGAAAGCCAGAACCCGCCCATCACAGGGAGGTCCAAGACCGCGTTCGCCGCTGGCCTTGTTGCCAATGTGAGTCGTTATTCAGTGTATTGCAAGACCTAAATTGCTCTTTTCCCACGTAACAATTTGTGGGCTTCGTCAGGTTTGGGTTAGCGGCAATCTTCGATTACACGGCTGATTTCCGGCCATGACGGGAGATACAGCGTTTCCAACCCACCTGTTTCAACGGCAAAGCGGCCCCGGCTGAGCGCGATCGCATCGAGCAGATTATCACGCGCCGGGATGCTGGAGATTAACATTGGCCGGCCGCTACTATCAGGCGAGGCTGTCAGCAAACGCTCTGCCGTTTCGGTGCGAATACGCATCGGGCTGGGTGCGGCTGCGCTGGTGCCGCGAACCAAGCGAATTATGCGCGTTGATTTCTGGCATTCGATGCCGAAGCGTGCAGGCTGACCCGGCTGGCTGAATGTCGCATAACTTAGCCCGGTTCCGTCCTGATAGCTCCAATCGCCGACTGTCTGCGGGGCATCGGCCCAATTTTCATAAGTTGGTTCATTTACTATCGGGGGAGGCGTAGGGGCCGGAGCGCTGACTTGCACAGGTGTTGGCGTTGGCGCGGGCTCCGGTACAGGCGCGCAGCATGCGGCGGTAAACAAAGGCAAGGCAGCAAGGGCGCGCAGTTTTTTCACGGTAGCTCCGAAAGGTCACAGGTTTCTTCTGAACACAATGCGCGCTATCGCCCTTCAGGTCCATCAAAGAAGCGGATTCATGGCCAAGAAAAGACGTCTCGATCAAATGCTTGTGGAGCGGGGATTGGTGGAAAGCCGGACCCGTGCGCAGGCGCTCGTGATGGCGGGGCTGGTGTTTTCCGGTGAGACCAAAATGGCCAAATCGGGCCAGCAATTGCCGGAGGACGCGCCGCTGGACGTGCGCGGACGCGATCATCCATGGGTTAGCCGGGGCGGAATCAAGCTGGCCCATGCGATAGAAGAATTTACGTTGGACCCAGCTGGCGTTACCGCGATGGATGTTGGCAGCTCAACCGGCGGGTTCACAGATGTCTTACTGCAGGGCGGGGCGGAACATGTCATTGCGGTAGATTCGGGCACCAATCAGCTGTCGTGGAAACTGCGTCAGGATCCCCGCGTAACCGTGATGGAGCAGACCAGCGCGCGGATTCTGACCTCCGATATGCCGCAAATCGCATCACGCCCTTATAGCTGGGTGGTTTGCGATGCATCCTTCATTTCGCTTCGTAAAGTCCTGGAAACTCCACTAAAATTGGCTCAGCCCGATTGTCGGTTGGTGGCGCTTATCAAACCCCAGTTCGAAGTCGAGCGCGGCGAAGTGGGTAGAGGCGGCGTTATCCGCGACGAGACATTGCATCAGCGTGTTTGCAACGAAGTGCATGCGTGGCTGACGGAAGAAGGGTGGCAGATTGACGGCATCACCCGCAGCCCGATTACTGGCCCCGAAGGCAATGTCGAATTCCTGATTTCGGCACTTCGCAGAGCTGCTGGACCAATCCCGGCACCAGTTTGATCTTTCCCGCTGCGGAACAAATCGATTTGCACCATTGCGGCATCGATGGTGCATCGCCAAAGTCCTGCCATAGCGATTCGGTTTGGGAGACTACATGAACGTCCTTGCCTCAAAAGGTCAGTTGAGAGCCAGCTTTTTCCGTTGGGCATTGTTTACCGTGCCCGCCTGCTTGCTGCTCGGTTTCCTGTCCGGCGTATTTGGTGGAAGTCCCGATAGCCTGTGGTTCGAATCGCTGATCAAGCCCGACATTTTTCCTGAACCGAAATGGTTCGGTATCGTGTGGAGCGTTCTATATGTGATGATGGGTATCGCACTGGCGCTAGTGTGTGCGGCTTGGGGGGCGAGAGGGCGAACCGCCGCGTTGGCCGCTTTCGCTGTGCAATTTGTTTTGAACCTAGCATGGTCCCCGGTGTTTTTTGGCCTCCACCAAATTACCGCCGCGCTTGTGGTCATTGGCTTGCTCGCCGCCGTGGTAATCGTAACAATCGCGCTATTTTGGCGGGTGCGAAAATTGGCTGCAATATTGCTGCTGCCCTACCTCGCATGGGTGTGCTTTGCGACGCTGCTGAATTATGAGTTCCTGCAGTTAAACCCAGAATCGGACGGCGCGGAACCAACCGGAGCAATACAGCGGATCGAAATTTAGGGTTGTCGGCTCGCGTGCAAACGCCCAAATAGCGGCCATGCAAAGCCAGAACCCGATAATCTCCGACCTCGTCAAACTCGCCAACAGCGCTGCAGGCACTTTCGCCGGCATGACTCGCGAGGCTCGCGAAAGCGCGCGCGACCGGATGAAAGAAGCGATGGGCGGAATGGATTTCGTTAGCCGTGAAGAATTCGACGCGGTCAAAGAAATGGCTGCCAAGGCTCGGGAAGAAAACGAAAATCTGTCTGAAAGACTGGCTGCGCTTGAAGGCAAGAAGGCAAAGTAATCCAGCTCACATCGAGCTGCCCTTGCTACACCGCACTACCTGTTACAAACCAGCGCAATGAACCTTCGTGCGCCAGCCATTCTGCTCTCTGCCCGTTCGCATGGCGAAACGGCGGTGATAGCGCGAATGCTGACAGAGTATGAGGGCATGGTTGCCGCCTATATTGCCGGAGGGAGAGGACGCGTTCTCAGGCCTGTGGTTATTCCCGGCAATCTGGTTGAAATGGATTTGCGGTCCAAATCTGAGAACCAACTGCCCTTTGCCAAACTTGAACTAATCAGGAGCCGCGGTCCCTGGCTGGGCGAACCACTCGCGGCTGCGGCGATCAATTGGGCGACTGCGCTAACCGCCACCGTCCTGCCCGAGCGCAACGCCTATCCGAGCCTATATCTTGCCCTAAAAGCGGTGCTTGATGCGATCTGCGGCGCGCCTTCTGCCCGGGGCTGGCTGTCCGGTCTGGTCAGCTATGAAACGCTGCTTTTGCGAGAGCTTGGTTATGGAGGCGGGCCTCCACCGCATCATTCCGATTTTGCCGATGCGTTGGCGCATTTCGATAGATTGTTTAAGCCGATAGAGAACTACTTGCTTGCTGACCGATACGCCGATGTTATGTCCGCCCGTACGCTGCTGAGAGAGCGGTTGGCGAAGATAAACGGGCAGGTTGAATCATGAAAATAGCGGTTTTTCCAGGTGACGGAATCGGCTCCGAAGTAACGCGGGAGGCAGTGCGTGTTCTAGAGGCGCTCGATTTGCCCGGACTGACGCTGTTTGAAGGCGATGTCGGTGCGATTGCCTATCACCGCCACGGCCATCCATTGCCGCAAGAAACGCTCGCCATGGCCAAGGCTGCCGATGCAATATTGTTCGGCGCCGTCGGTGATCCGTCTTGCGATAATCTGGAGCGGCATTTGAGGCCTGAACAGGCGGTGCTTGGCTTGCGTTCGGAGCTTGGCCTGTTCTCCAATCTTCGCCCTGCAACCGTATTTGCCGGTTTGGAAGACATGTCCGGCCTGCGCCCGGAATTGGCTCGGACAATTGACATGTTGATCGTGCGCGAATTGAACGGCGACGTTTATTTTGGCGATAAGGGAATGCGCACCACCGCCGATGGTCAGCGTGAAGGATGGGACATGATGTCCTATTCCGAAAGCGAGGTTCGCCGGATTGCCAATTCGGGCTTCCAGGCTGCTCGCAAGCGAAGCTCCAGATTGTGCAGTGTGGATAAGGCAAATGTCTTGGAAACCAGCCAATTGTGGCGCGACGTTGTCATTGAGACTGCGGCCGAATATCCCGATGTCGAACTAAGCCACCTTTATGTCGATAATGCCGCGATGCAGTTGGTTAAAGACCCCGGCCAGTTCGATGTCATTCTTACGGGCAACCTGTTCGGTGATATTCTGTCGGATCTGGCCAGCATGTGCGTCGGGTCGATCGGCTTGCTGGCCAGTGCGTCTTTGGGCGAACGGGAAACGGATTTTGGCACTTTTGGCCTGTATGAGCCGATCCATGGCAGCGCCCCGGATATTGCGGGGCAGGGTAAAGCCAATCCGATGGCGACCATCCTTTCGGCAGCAATGATGCTGCGTCATTCCTTCGGTGACGAGGCGCAGGCTGCGCGGATCGAGGCAGCGGTGGCGATGGCACTGGCAGATGGAATTCGCGGGGGTGATTTAGGCGGCAAGCTTGGCACCAGTGCAATTGGCGATGCCGTGCTGGAGCGGCTGTGACCCCAACCGAGCCGCCGGATTTGATACCAACTCTGGCGCTCGGAATTGTTCTGCCGACGCTGAACGAGCGCGACAATCTCGTCTCGCTGATTGAACGCATTCGCGGTGCACTCGGCCCTGATGGTTGGGAAGCGATAATCGTTGATGATGACAGCGAAGATGGGACCGCTGAATTGGCTCGACGGATGGCGCGGTCCGACCCTCGTATTCGGGTGATCCAGCGTATTGGCAGGCGCGGCCTAGCCTCTGCCGCAATTGAGGGAATGTGCGCCACGTCGGCGGAACATGTCGCTGTGATGGACGCCGACCATCAGCATGATCCGGCGCTGCTGATGGATATGCTGGACGAGGTGAGGCTTGGCCAAGCTGACATCGCAATTGCCTCGCGGTTCGCGGAAGGCGGTAGCGCGGATGGACTGGGCAGTGTCCGGCGGGAACAGGCATCTGGCTGGGCCAACAGAATTGCGCGCCGGATTACCGGAACCAGACTGACCGATCCGATGAGCGGTTATTTCCTGATCGAAACCAAACGGGTTCGCGACCTTGCGCCTTTTTTGTCAGGCATCGGCTTCAAGATATTGCTGGATATTCTGGCGGCCTCCAAGCCCCCGCTTCGGGTCACAGAATTCCCGCTCAAATTCGGTGAGCGGTTGACGGGTGAAAGCAAGTTGGACCGGGCAGTGGCTTTTGAATTTCTGGTCGGCATGTATGAGCGGACTTTCGGGCAACTTATCCCCACAAGGTTCGCGATGTTTGGCAGCGTTGGCGCGCTGGGTGTGGCCGTGCATTTCGCAACTGTCGCGCTGCTTTATCTGACGCTGGGTCGCAGTTTTGCCATGGCCGCGATTATCGCGACATTTGTCGCAATGAGCTTTAACTTCTGGCTCAACAATTGGCTGACTTACCGCGATCAGCGGCTGAAGGGCGCATACGCAGTCGTTAAGGGATGGCTTGGTTTCTGCCTGACTTGTTCAATCGGGGCTTTCGCTAATGTCGCGGTGGCAACATTGCTGGAGGCGCGCGGCATCCATTGGGCGCTGGCCACCCTCGCGGGGATTATTATCGGCTCGGTATGGAACTACGCCCTATCCAGTCGATTCGTTTGGGGCCGGTTCTGACAACATCGCTTGTTGGCGATTATCGCCACCCCTCGATCCAGGTCCATGTCTCGAAAGCGGCCACTCCATCCAGTGGCGATGCGCTGAGGATAGGGTAGAAACACGCGAAGATTCCCAGACTTCCTGCCAAGGCTGATAATGGCATCCAGCGATTACCACCTTGCCACAGTTCATCCAGCGCCATTGCCAACGAAGCTAGAAGGAAGCAGCTTGGCAGGAAATAGTGATAGTAAAACTGGATCGGCTTTCCCACGAACAGCCACATGCCCAGGCTGACCGCGAACAACGATACAATCGCGATTAAGTCCCATCGACGGCGCTTGGTTCCTGCCCATACAGCCCAAGCCATCGCAGGGAGACCGAGGAGCATTGTGAGCGGATTGCCGATCAACATGACCCCGCGTTGCGCCCCATCGACCGGTTCATACAAGTACCAGATAGCCCGCAAATTCAGCAGCCAGTCGGGCCAATTGCTTTGATAATTATGCGGGGTCTTGAGTGATTGTTGAAGTTCCAGCATGGTTTGGTGATGCTGGATGAACCCGCCTATTTCCAGTATATTATCGTCATAAAAATATGCCGGAATGTAGGTCAGCCAATAGACAAACAAGGGCAGCAAGCCGAGCAAGAAACCGGCCTGTATCAGGGACATTCCGGCTATCGGAATTCCGCGCTTGCTGAGCAACAATCTCCGCCGGCTAGCCGCAAGCCTTGCGCCCAAAAATGCCAACCCCGGTAGCATTGCCACCACCAGTACATTCCACTTTGAAGCCATCGAAAGCCCGATTGCAATTCCCGCCAGAGCGAGCCGCCATTGAGCCGTCTCCGGTTCGCGCAGCCCAGCCGCGCATTGCCACAGCGCAACGGCAAAGAAGGCCACCATGAAGATGTCGAGCATCGCGATCCGTGTGTGGACGAACAGTAGGAAGCCTGTTGCAAGCAGTAAGCCATAGGCCAAACTAGCGAAGCGGGAGTATGTCGCGAACCACAATGCGCGCATCGCCGCGAACAGGGCTAGCGTTCCGCACATTAAGGGGAAGATGCGCCATCCCAATGCAGTGTCGCCAAACGAAGCTATGCCAAGTGCTAATATCTCTTTGCCTAGCAATGGATGTTCGCGATTTAGCCACTCGCCACCATCAAGCAGCGCGCGGGCTGCAGGCAGATAATGCACTTCGTCAAAATAGGGCGAGGACGGAATTGTCAGGCGTACCAAACACAAAAACATGAAGGCGGCGCAGAGTAGGAAAGTCCACCCAAACGGATCGCTTCGATTTTCAGGAGCTAGCGCCATCACCGCTGGATTACTGAGCCTTTTACATGACTGCAAGCGCCTTATGATGTCGTATTCATCCTAGGAAGGGATGCAATTTCCGGCCATTTACAATACGTAAAATTACGTAACGAGAAAATGACATCGCCTATCAAGGTAATGTCATATTGTTTTTAGCGGATTTCTGCGGTTCCCGCGTCGAATTCTAGGGAGTTAGAGTTGCTTAAGCTACTGATCTGCAGAACCTTCGGGCACCGTGTGAACCGCAACCGTGTCTGGCATGACGGCCGGAATTTCCGCACGAAATGCGAGAAATGCGCGAGCCCGCTGATACGGGACCGTGATGGCTGGCAAGCGTTTGAAGCGGAAAAGCATGCTGACGATGCTCGATTACCGCACCCTCGAAATGCCGGGCAAAGCCACTCCGATGATGGCAACACTGCTTGAGACAGCTTCACTTACCGTTGGTAAATTTGCGGCCCGGGTTTTTGGAGTAGTTTTGCCTCAATAGTGTTTGGCGTTGCCGTTACTTCCGGTGTAATTTCTAGTTGATCAAGATTTCGTCTTTCAACTCCTTGCTGTTGCTGCTGCATCCTTAAATATTGCCAGCTGCCGCAGAGGACTTAAGTCCAGCGGTGGTCAAGACGACCAAGGTGGCTCGCACAATTTTGGTTCTTCAAAACGCCGTCGTGGATATCCCTTTTTGGACAGTAACTGGGCGGATTATAAGATCGACGTCATCGATCCGAAATGCCAGATCTGCGGTGGCACCGTAATAGCCAGCTGGCCTTACGCGTGGGTGAAAAATGACCAAGCTGATGGCGATCGCTTGCCCCAAGCCAAGCCGGGCCCTAAATGCTGCTTCATGAAAAAGACCACCGGAATGGACCGCAGCGTCACGCAAAAATGGCGCCCCGCAACACAGGCCGTACGCGGCGGCACATGGCGCAGCGAGCATGGCGAAACGAGTGAGGCGCTATTCCTCACCTCGGGCTATACATATGACGATGCCGCCACTGTCGCCGCGCGTTTTGCAGGTGAAGAGCAGGGGATGACGTATTCCCGGTTGCAAAATCCGACGGTCGCAATGTTGGAAGAGCGCATCGCCCTCATGGAGGGCGCGGAGGCCTGCCGCACTCAAGCAAGCGGGATGGCAGCAATGACAGCGGCGCTGCTGTGCCAATTGTCGGTCGGTGACCACTGCGTCGCCGCACGTGCTGCATTCGGGTCGTGTCGTTGGCTGGTCGATCATCTGCTGCCGCGTTTTGGTATTGAGACGACAGTGATTGACAGCGCGGATAATCAGGAATGGGATAAGGCAATTCGGCCCAACACAAAAGTATTCTTCTTTGAAAGCCCGGCCAATCCGACGCTCGATATTGTTGATATGGATTATGTCTGCAAGCTGGCGACAGCGCACGGCATCACCACGGTGGTCGACAATGCGTTCTGTTCGCCAGCGCTCCAGCGGCCGATGGAATTTGGCGCCGACGTAGTGGCCTATTCAGCGACGAAGCTGATGGATGGACAGGGGCGCGTGCTCGCTGGTGCAGTGTGCGGGACCGAAGAATTCATCAACGAAACGCTGCTGCCATTCCAGCGCAACACCGGACCCAACCTTGCGCCATTCAATGCGTGGGTTGTCCATAAAGGTCTCGAAACGCTCAGCCTGCGTGCACATAAGCAAAGCGAAAACGCGCTGAAGCTTGGCCAATTTATGGAAGAGCGCATCGCTAAAGCTGGCGGAACCATGCTCCATCCTGGATTGCCGAGCCATCCGCGCTACGATCTGGCGCAAACGCAGATGGACGCCTGCGGCCCGATTTTCAGTTTTGTAGTGAGGGGGCGCAAACAGGCCCACGCCATTCTCGACGCGCTGCAACTGATTGATATCAGCAACAATATCGGCGATAGCCGCAGCCTGATGTGTCACCCTGCCAGCACTACCCACGCAGGAATGAGCGAAGACGATCGCCAGCAAATGGGCGTGCTTGAAGGGATGCTGCGGATCAATGTTGGGCTGGAAGATGCAGACGATGTAATCGAAGATATGGATCAGGCGCTGGCATCGGCGGGTGTTTAACCGCTAGCCGTTTTTCATATTCTCCAAGCCTCTGATGTGCCCCACTTTAGTGCTGGGCTGGCTGGCGTTCGTTTTGACTTTTTCGGCCTTGGGTTTGCGGGTTTCGCGGCTCGATTTTTTTTGTGACTTGGCCATTGATGGCTCCATTGCTGACGGACCGAACATGGTGGGCTGTCAAAACTGCCCCAGCATGGTCGCCGCAATATCTGCCTCAGACAAGACAACCGAAAGCATTCCGATTTTCTGTGAGACATCGCCGGACAGGGTGCGGGGCGTCCCGAGATGTGGGCCCGCGTCGGCGTGGCGCAACAGTGGGAGCGGTTCGCGATAATAGCAAGCGATTTAGTGGGGCCTCCAAAGCCGGTTGTAAGGCGTATAATATCGCGATACGCTCCTGAAAACTTGGGTGGGAGCCAGACGATAACAGATAAACGCGCAGCATTGATCGTGGGAGCGGGCGACGGCCTTGGGTCCAGTATTTGCAAGGCGTTCGCGCGCGAGGGACTCGAAGTGTGTTTCACTCGCCGAGCTCGTAACGAACAGAAGCTGGCAACGCTGGCCTCCGAAATCGAGGCGGAAGGCGGCTGCGCCCATGGCTTTGGCGTTGATGCACGCGAGGAAGACGACATGATCGCCTTGTTTGACCAGATCGAACGCGACATCGGGCCGTTGGATGTCGTTGTCTTCAACATTGGGGCAAATGTCCCGTTCAAGATAACTGACACCACCAGCCGCGTTT
The DNA here is from genome assembly GCF_009827545.1 of Pontixanthobacter gangjinensis. Taxonomy (NCBI): domain Bacteria; kingdom Pseudomonadati; phylum Pseudomonadota; class Alphaproteobacteria; order Sphingomonadales; family Erythrobacteraceae; genus Pontixanthobacter; species Pontixanthobacter gangjinensis. Next base: position 1,468,062 of record NZ_WTYS01000001.1, read on the forward strand.
ACCGCAAGGTTTGGGAAATGGCGGCGTTCGCAGGCTTTCTGACTGGCAGAGAAGCGGCAAAACGGATGATGCCGCGTGGGCATGGTTCAATTCTTTTCACCGGAGCGACCGCTTCGCTGCGCGGCGCGGCGGGGTTCAGCGCCTTTGCCGGGGCCAAACACGCGCTGCGGGCGCTTGCGCAAAGCATGGCGCGAGAATTGGGCGGCGAAGGTATCCATGTTGGGCACATTATCGTCGATGGCCTGATGGACGGAACCTTTGCCCGAACCAATTTCCCAGACGTGGCCGATCGGGTCGAGCGGGAGGAAATTCTGAGCCCTGATGCAGTCGCCGCTGAATATGTTCACTTATGGAAACAACCGCGCAGCGCATGGACGCATGAGCTAGATTTGCGCCCGTGGAAGGAAAAATTCTGATGGCCAAGACCTTGAATGCAACTATCGAACTCATTTTCGATTTCGTCAGCCCAAATGCTTATTTCGCCTATTATCCACTGAAAGATATGGCCGCCAAATATGGTTCTGAGTTGCTGGTCACGCCAGTATTCCTCGGCGGAATGCACAAGCTAACCGGCAATGCGCCGCCTTTTATCCGCGATGCCGAAGTGAAAGGGAAAAACGAATATGCAATGCTGGAAATGAACCGTTTCATCGCCAAGCATGGCATGACCAATTGGAAGATGAATCCGAAATTCCCTTTCAATTCGGTGACATTGCAGCGGCTGTTGTGCGGCGTGGATGCAGCGGAGCGGCTGAAGCTTCTCGATTTGTTGCTACCCGCAATTTGGGAGCATGGGCTTGATGCGTCCGATCCCGATGCGATTGGCCAAGCGCTGTCCAGCGCGCGTCTCGATGCGGCAGATTTACTGTCGAAGACGCAAGAACCGACTGTGAAACAATCATTGATGGACAATACCGACCAAGCTGTCGCTCGCGGCGCATTCGGAATTCCAACGATCTATGTAAAGACTGGTGACAAGAGCGAAATGTTCTTTGGAAAAGAAAGGCTAGGTCAAATCGAAGAGCTTTTGCAAAGCCTTTAACACACCAAGGATGACGCTGCATGCCAACGTATAAAAACGACAAAATTTGCGAATAGTTTGACATATTTTCTGCGACTTTGCACCATCAGCAAATTCGGGGGGAATGAGGCATGACGGTAAATCTGGGGAAATTGATTCTTGGCGCATCGGCGCTGGCATTTGTGGGGTCCTGCGCAGGTTCGCTTGGCGAACCGAATAGTGGACCGATCTGGCAGCAGAACTGGACAATGGCGGAAACCGAGGCGTTTTCATATGCCAGCCAAGGCTCGCGACTGATGCCCAATAGCTGGTTTGCTGCGCTGGAGCAGCCGAATTCCCAAGCCTTATTTAGCGATATCGACCACCTGACCAGTTTCGGGTTCCTAGCTCCGCCAGCAGATTGGGAAATGACGAGGCCGATCGGCTTCGCGGTCGATGCGCAAAAAGATACTAAGCTCGTCAACACTAAGCTGCGCTGGTTCAAGGGACAGGGTGCGACAGAAGAATGGATCGGTTTCAATTGTGCGGCCTGTCATACGGCGCAAATCGATGTCAAAACCGATAGCGGAATTAAATCATGGATGGTGCAAGGCGCGCCTGGGATGGGCGATTTCCAGACCTTTATTGGCGATTTGAACACTGCATTATCGCAAACATTGCAAGACCGGGCGCGGTTTGATCGATTTGCAGGGCGTGTCTTGCAAGGCAAGCGCAACACGCCGAAAAATCAGGGAATGCTGCGCGCGAGCTTGGGGCAGTTGGTCAATTATCAAACCCGCGTTGCCCATCCGAACATAACAGACAGCGAATATGGCTTTGCGCGTGTTGATGCGATTGGATATATTTTCAATAAGACCGTTGTGCTGGCTAATCCCAGTGTCGAAGAGGTGCAGGGGAACCTATCAGACGCGCCGGTCAGTTATCCCTTTCTCTGGCACATATCGCGGGAAAACCACCTTCAATATAATGGTATGGTCGCCAAACAGCAGATCACCATCAAGGATGTAGAGAATATCGACGTGGGCGCGGTTGGGCGCAATGCCGGAGAAGTGATTGGCGTGTTCGGAGACGTCAAACCCAAATCATCGGGTATCAGCGGTAAACTCGGAATTCCGGCCTTCACATCGAGCGTGCGGGTGGAGAATCTGGTGCTACTGGAAAATTCTCTGGCCCGGCTTGATTCTCCCAAATGGAGCGAAATGGTTGGCAGCGTTGATGTCGCAAAGGCTGCGCGGGGTAAGGACCTTTACGATCAAAATTGTGCTTCGTGTCATTTTCCCCGCGAAGAGTGGGATAACAATCCCAATTGGAAGAAGGGTGACGGCATCGAAAAGATGGTGCCGCTCCGTGTAATGTTTGAAAGCGGCGATCTTACTGACACACGAATGGCCTGCAATGCATATGAAGCCGTTGCTAATACAGGTGAGATGCAGGGTGGCGCAGAAACGCCGAGCGCAACCGAACGGGTCGCATCGATGCTAACAACAATGGTGAAGGGCGTGCTGATCGATCAGGTTAGCGTGCTGCTCGAAGCAGGGTTCGACAATATCTATTATGAAAATCGCTTGCCAGTGGTTGATGGCGTTCAACCAAGCGCTTCTCCCATTCCAGCACCAGCCTCGGCGACAATGATGGCTAGCTCGATTGCTCATGTTGACCAAGCTTGCATTGATGCCAAAACAAGCAAGTCGACCCCGGAGCAGGTCGATTATGCGAACTCTTACAAGGCCCGACCGCTTGACGGCATATGGGCAACCGCACCCTATTTGCATAATGGCTCCGTGCCGACGCTTTACCATTTGCTTTTGTCACCCAAGGCACGGCCAAAAAGCTGGTGGGTTGGCGGCCGAGCGCTCGACACCAAGAATGTCGGCCTTGAGTGGGAAACCGGCAGCGCTCCAACAGCGTTCAATTTCAGAACCGAAACTGACGATGGCAAGGCGATAATCGGCAACAGCAATCAGGGGCATGATTACGGTGCCTCTGATCTGAGCGAGGATGACCGCTGGGCACTCGTCGAGTATTTGAAGACGCTCTAACAGGTTCGAACCTTGGGTGTCTTAGAAGACTGTATAACCGCCGCAGATCGAGAACTCCTGTCCGGTGTGGAAGCTGGAGGCTTCGCTACTGAGGTAGATCGCGATGCCCGCGAAATCCTCCGGCGTTCCCCAGCGGCGCACCGGCATGCGCGGCAGCACGTGTTTTCGAAAGCCTTCGGATTCGAGTGCTGGACGCGCCAGATCGGTCATCGTCCAACCAGGGAGAATCGTATTGGCGCGAATACCATATCGAGCATATTCGACCGCTAGGCCCTTCATCATTCCAGTCATCGCCGACTTGCTGGCGGCATATGGCTGTCCGCCGGGGGCTCCCGAAACTGCTGACATCGAGGAAATTGCCATCAACGAGCCGCCCGGATCGCCAGCTTGTGCACGTTCGACCATCCGCTGGGAGGCTGCACGCAGCGTGTAGAATGCGCTGTCGAGATTGGTGGCCATGGTCTTGCGCCATAAGTCGGTCGGCATGTCCTCGAATTTGGCCCGTCCGAAACTCGAGCCGGCATTGGCGATACAGCTATCGAGCCTGCCGAAGCGGCCTATCAGATCGGCCATGGCAACATCTACCTGCGCCTCGTTAGTCACATCGACCACTTGCGCGAGCACTTCAACGCCGTGTGCTTCGAGCTTTGCCGTGGCCGCGGCGTTCTTGTCCGGATTGCGGCCCCAGATCGCGACATTTGCTCCCGATTGGGCGAGCCCTTCGGCCATGCCCAAGCCGATACCGCCATTGCCGCCGGTAACCAGCGCAACTTTACCGGTTAGATCAAAAGGGACGAAAGCCATGCGAAATTCCTCAAAGATATTAGGGCATTGGGTAGTTCAACGGGTGGGCGGGTCAATCGTAGCTGACGCCCGCCAAACCCTGCCCGCCATCAGCAATGAAGTCCTCTATCCGCTGTTCCAAGACCGGCAGCGGCACGGATCCGAGCGCGAGAATGATATCGTGGAATTTGCGGATGTCGAAATCATCGCCCAACTCCGTTTCGGCTTTTGTTCGCAGTAGCCGGATTTGCATTTCGCCCAATTTGTAAGCGAGGGCTTGGCCGGGCCAGCTGATGTAGCGGTCAATCTCTGTGCCCACTTCGTGGCGCGACAAGGCGGTTCGGTCTGCAAGATAGGTAATCGCCAGATCGCGGGTCCAGTCCTTCGAATGAATGCCAGTGTCGATAACCAGCCGCGCGGCGCGCCACATTTCATACGAAAGCCTTCCAAACTTCTCGTATGGCGTGCGGTAAATACCCATCTCCTCACCTAGAAATTCGGTGTACAGGCCCCATCCTTCACCCATACCGGAGAAGTATATCCGGCGGCGGAATTCTGGCGTGTCTTCGCCCCCTTGCTCGCGCTGGAATGCCGCTTGGAACGAATGGCCCGGCGCGCACTCATGCAATGTCAAAGCAGGAATATTGTAGAGCGGGCGCGAGGGCAGGTCGTAGGTATTCATCTGGCAATATTCATAGCCACCGCGTCCGGCAGTGTAGAATGGCGCGATATCAGGCGCGACTGGTCGGATGGAAAACCTGTGACGCGGCAGGAAGCCGAAATAATCGCCAATCGCCCCATCCACGCGCTTTGCGACATAGGCTGAAACACCCATTAGCTCATCGGGCGTTTTAGCAATGAATTCCGGGTCGGTGCGGAGCTTTTCGTTGAACTGGGCAATTGTGCCATCGAAACCAACCTCCGCCATTATTTCGCGCATGGCGGCTTCAATACGGGCGACTTCATCGAGGCCGATCAAATGGATTTGGTCCGCAGTCAGATCGAGTGTCGTATATTGGCGAATTTGCTGCGCGTAATAAGCGGGCCCCTCTGGCATTGCTTCGGCGGCCAATGTTGTACGGCTATTGGGAATATATTCGTCACGCAGAAATGACAGCAAATCTGTAAAGGCTGGCCTGACCGATCGCATGATCGTGTGTCGCCCCTCATTCTGCAAGCGGGTTTGTTCCGCTTCGGTGAAATGCGCTGGCATTTGTTCAAAGGCAGTCCAAAACGGGTTTGCCTCAATATCATCACCAATATAGGCCTCAAGTGAGGCATCGCGGCCCGATAATGTGACTTTAGGAACGCTGAAGCCTCGCGCCAAACCGGTGCGGGCATTGGCAGTGTGTTCGGCAAAATATCGCGGAAGATCGCGCATCAGGGCAATATACTCGTCGTAATCTTCAACCGTCCGGAAGCCTGACGTCGGTGCCAGATAGCTCCAAAAATTGGTGTCGCTATCGAACGGCATTTCCCATTCGCGGAAACGAGCGTTTTGGATCTGCTCGGTCAATACGCTGCGAAGGACAGCGGCGTTAACCCGCTCGGTCTGTGATAAAGCTTGGCCGTCGATGGCATCAAGCCGGCCTAAGAAAACTTGCGCATCAGCTGCGCGGCGAAGGTTTGCTTCGGGTGCAACCGATGGAATAGCTGTTTCCAGTGGCTCTTCTCCTTGCCCTGACTCATGCATTTGCCACTTGGAATATTCTTCATACAAGCCAATCAATTCAGTATCCGAAGAATAAAGCACCCCGTCGGATGCGGCGTCATCACCCTCTTTCGCGAGAGCAGGGAACGCGCTGGTGGATAAGAGTGCGGCAGCCAGGCTGGCGGTAAACAAACGCATTGGCAAAATTCTCACTGATGGTTGAAGTCTTGATGCTTAGCAGGTCTAATGTGTCAGCGCGCTCTGTCAAAGTACGGGTGAAACGCAAATTATAAAGCGGATGGCTGCAGCCCGGTTGTGCATTGCAGCATTACCCTCTAGGCGCGCTCTGTATTTCGCGCGGTTGGTCGCGCCCCTCATGATTTTGGAAATATGTATGTCCGTATCCCCGGCACCATCGGCCACTGGCGCGAACGCTGGTTTCACAGCCACTTTGAAACGCGATTGGCTTGGCAATATCCGCGCAGACATACTTGCCGGAATGGTGGTTGCGTTGGCGCTAATTCCTGAAGCCATCGGCTTCTCGCTGATTGCCGGTGTCGATCCGAGCGTGGGCCTCTACGCCTCTGTTGCGATTGCGATGGTTATTGCGCTGGTAGGTGGCCGCCCCGGAATGATCTCTGCTGCAACCGCTGCTGTGGCGGTTGTGGTGATACCGTTGGTGAAAGACTATGGCGTTGATTATTTGTTCGCCGCGACCATTTTGATGGGAATTATCCAAGGAATTGCGGCACTGCTACGGCTTGATTTGTTGATGCAATTCGTCTCGCGCAGCGTCATTACCGGCTTCGTCAACGCACTCGCAATCCTGATTTTCATGGCGCAAATTCCGCAGCTTACAAATGTCGGCTGGGAAACCTACGCAATGGTCGTGGCGGGTCTAGCGATTATTTACGGCTTTCCGCGCATTACCAAAATCGTGCCGAGCCCGCTGGTTGCAATCATCCTGTTGACCACAGTCGCTGTATTCTGGAACTTGCCGGTCAATAATGTCGCGGGCGAGGGAAAGCTGCCGGACGGATTGCCGACTTTCGGCATTCCTGATGTTCCCTTCACCTGGGAAACCTTCATGATTATTCTGCCATTCTCGCTGACGATGGCGGCGGTTGGCTTGCTGGAGAGCTTGCTCACTGCGCAGATTGTCGACGATATGACGCATACGGATAGCAACAAGCAGCGCGAGAGCGGTGGGCAGGGCATTGCCAATATCGTCGCCGCGTTCTTTGGCGGCATGGGTGGCTGCGCGATGATCGGCCAATCGGTGATTAACGTTGCGTCGGGCGGACGTGGGCGACTGTCGACCTTTACCGCTGGGGCGTTCTTACTGTTCTTGCTTACGGTTCTTGGCCCCTACGTCGGCAGCGTGCCGATGCCGGCGTTGGTGGCGGTGATGATCATGGTTTCGATCGGGACCTTTAGCTGGAATTCGATTGCCAATATCAAGCGCCACCCTCCGACATCCTCCGCAGTGATGATCGCGACCGTGGTGGTGGTGGTGTGGACGCATGACCTTGCACTGGGCGTGCTGGTTGGCGTGCTGCTGTCGGGCATTTTCTTTGCTGGCAAAGTCCGCACGATGTTTAGTGTCCAACGCATTCGCCGCGAACATAGCGCGGTTTACAAAGTCACCGGACAGATCTTCTTCGCCAGCGTTGACCGCTTCATGGCCGCGCTAGGGCCGGAAAGCAGCTATGAAGACGCAGCACATCACGTTGTAATTGATGTTTCGTCGGCGCATTTCTGGGACATTTCGGCGATTGAAGCGCTGGAAAAAGTCGTTGACCGGATGCGCCGCAATGGCCGCCACACGCGGATTGTGGGCCTAAACACTGCCAGCGCTGATCTGTTCGACCGGTTCGCTTTGGAAGACCGCACAGGCCTCGAAACGGGGCTCGCGCCGCATTGAACCAGCAATTAGTATAGTTATTACACACATCTCTCTTGCCAAGTGAGTTCAACAGGTTACGTTCCTGAGAACAGTTTTGACTAAAGGGGTATACTATGTTTCGGCGACTAGTGCTGGGATGTGCGGCAGTACTTGGTAATTGCCTTTCCGTTGCTTCATACGCTCAAGAAGCGGCGACTATTGAAGTTCCCACCTTCGAAGCGCCCGTTTTGGAAGCCAAGCCGCCAATAATTCCGGTTGAGGCGTTCGCCGACAACAGTAATCTTTCAAGCGCCAAGCTTTCCCCAAGTGGTGACAAATTCATCGCTCGGGTTGAACTTGAAGGTATCAGTTACATAGTTCTGTTCGACGCCGAGACACGCCAGCCAACAGGCAAGATCAGCACCGGGGACAAAATCGACCTTGAATGGTTTCGCTGGGCCGGAAACGACAAAATCCTGTTTTCCGTATCAAAACAGGGAAAGTTTTTCGGCGATGATGTCCGCTATACTCGGCTTTACTCGGTCAATCTCATCGATTTCACCCAAACCTATATCGGGCGCAAGGAGCCCATCGTGGAAGGCGACAATGTGATCCATGTCGCTGATGATGGCTCCTACGCGCTGGTATCGATGCAGCGCACGATTTACGATTACCCTTCGGTGTTCAAATTCGAACTGAGCGAAGATGGTTCGGCGCGCGAAATCCAGACCCGCCGCGAAGGGGTTTGGACGTGGGTTGCGGACAGTGCGGGCGTTGTCCGGATTGGATATGGATGGTCGCGTAACCGGATGCGGATATATTATCGGTCCAACGATGATAATGACCTCGATATGGTCGGTAAGTTCAAGGAGGACGAGGCAGCTAAGACATTTTGGGACGTCGCCTATGTCAAGCCTGGATCAGACCTCGGCTATGTGTTGGAAGGAACCAAAGGAGGACGGGTCGCGCTTAAGACATTCGACTTCGGGACCCGGGAAAGCGTCGAAACCGTCTACGAAAATGAGAAGTGGGATCTTGATCTCGTAACTTTTACCGATGATGGTCAGCCCCAATACGCTGCCTTTACCGATGACCGCGATCAAATTGTCTGGTTCACAGAAGAGGACAAACGTCGGCAACGGATGCTCGAACGGGCGCTCCCGCAAGAAATGGTCCGGATCACCTCGCAAGCCGCTAACGGTTCGCGTATGCTTGTATGGGCTGGCGGCGAAAATGATCCCGGCGCGTTGTATGTTTTTACTCCTGAAACCAAGCGATTGGACCAGTTTACTGAAATGCGCTCTCAAGTGAATTTCGAGTATTTGGCCCGGCCGATGGCGGTCGATTACGAAGCCCGCGACGGAACAGAAATACGCGCCTACCTTACTCTCCCAAGGGGGCGTGAGGCAAAGGGCTTGCCGCTGATAATTATGCCGCATGGCGGCCCTTACGGGGTGCGCGACCAGTTGCGCTATGACGATGACGTGCAATTGCTGGCCAATCGCGGTTACGCCGTACTGCAACCCAATTATCGTGGATCTGGCGGTTATGGCCGGGCGTTCTCGCGGCTCGGCAATGGGCAAATCGGACGCAAAATGCAGGATGATCTCGATGATGCCATGGATTGGGCGGTGAAGCAGGGCTTTGCCGCAGCAGACAGAGTGTGCGTTGTTGGCGGTAGCTATGGTGGCTACGCCGCGCTGTGGGCTATCATCCGCAATCCGGAGCGCTATCAATGTGCTGCCAGTTGGGCAGGCGTGACAGATTGGGATTCGCAACTCAAATATGATGCCGATTTTTTCTCGAGAAAAGGTGGCAAGCGCTGGCGTGAGCGCGTCGAAGGCGAGGATGACTTCGATTTGGATGAGGTTTCGCCCGCAGAATTTGGAGAGAAGCTCAATCGGCCAGTGTTGCTGGCGCATGGCGAGGACGACAACAACGTCCCATTCAGCCAGTTCAAAAAAATGCGCAATGCGACCAAAAATGCGCCAATGCCTCCAGAGCTGCTCGTAATCGAGGATGAGGGCCACAGCTTCTCGAAACCGGAAAACAAAAAGATCTGGTACGACCGGCTGATTGCCTTTCTGGAAAAGAACAATCCGGCGGACTAACTATTATGACCCATTCGTGGATTGACTGCGTTTTTCGTGGTGCGAGAGCTTTTTTGCTGTTGGTCGGTGTGGCTCAGCCCTTAAGCACACAAGCGCAAACGCTTGCAGAGCCAGCCAGTTTTCCAAGCCCGCAGCAAGTGTTGGTTGGGGATAGGCCGGAGATAATCCCAACCTCGGCCTTCGCTTCGCGCAATCAGATGTTCAATGCAAAATTGTCTCCCGATGGCAGCAAATTCGCCTATCAAATCATCGATGACGACCGCATACGGATTGCCGTCTTCGATGCCGAAACGCGGCAAGCAATCAAGACGGTCGACTTGGGCAAGGGCGCGCCGGTGGCGTGGTTTCGCTGGGCGGGAAATGATCGCGTTCTGTTTTCTCTGCACAGCCGCGCCATGTTGTTGCTGACATTTGTCCCGGCCACGCGGTTGATGCTGCATGATCTGGTTAAGGATGAAACCAGCTTTGTCGGGTTGGACGATCAGGGCTTCAAGGGCGACGATGTGCTGTATGTCGATCCCGCCGGAGAATTCGTCCTTTTGTCGCTAAAGGACAAGGCGTTCTCTCAGCCATCGGTATACCGCTTCGATCTGGACGGGAAGGGGGCAACCAGTGCGCGGATTGTGCAGAAGCGCACGCTAGGCATCGAGCAATGGTGGACCGATAACACGGGGGTAGTCCGGCTGGGAATGAAGCGGCAGGGCAGCAAACGGGTGTCGTTCTTCTACCGAAGCAATGCGGCGCAGGAATTGGTCGAAGTCGCCAAGTTGCGGCGTGAAGCCGATGCATTCGATAATTGGGATGTGTTGAGCATCCGCGCTGGCAGCGACACTGGCTATGCGCTGGTCAAAGACGAACGCGGGCTGAACATCCTGCGCGAATTCAACTACCGAACCAGCATGCCTGGAGAGGAAATATTTGCGCATCCCGAATGGGGTTTGGAAAGCGCAGTATTTGAGAATGACGGGACTTTGCAAGCGGCCAATTTTACTGATGATTTCCCGAATGTGTATTGGTTCGATCCGGACATGGCGGCCATCCAAGACAAGTTGGAGCGCACGCTAAAAACCGGGCAGGTCCAGATTTTGTCCAGCTCAGGCAGTGACCGGATGCTAGTCTCGCACAGTGCAGGCGATGATCCGGGCGTCGTCTACATCTACACTCCCGCACGCAACAAGCTCGACGTGTTCGGTGAATTGCGGCCCGACATTGATTTCAAGCAATTGACTGCGCCTCAATCGATTGAGTATCCGGCCCGCGATGGCACACGCATTCGCGGTTATCTCACTTTGCCTAAGGGCCGCGCACCCACCGCTCTGCCGCTAATAATCATGCCGCATGGTGGGCCATATGGCATCCGCGATACCGCAAGCTATCGTGACGAAGTCCAGCTGCTCGCCAATCGGGGTTATGCCATTTTGCAGCCCAATTATCGCGGCTCAGGCGGATATGGCGAAAAATTTGAGGATCTCGGTAATGGCCAGATTGGCCGGATGATGCAGGACGATTTGGACGATGCGATGGACTGGGCGGTCGCACAGGGATTTGCCGATCCGGATCGCGTCTGTTTGGTGGGGGCAAGCTACGGGGGATACGCTTCTTTGTGGGGCGTAACCCGGAATCCTGAGCGTTATCGCTGCGCCGCAAGCTGGGCCGGTGTGACAGATTTCGAGGCTCAAGTGGGCTTCGACCGGGGGTTCTTTACCCGCCGCAACAATAAGAAGTGGCAACGCCGTGTCCAAGGCGACGAGCCTGACTTCAAGTTGGGGCTAGTCTCGCCTTTACAGCAAATCGGGATGCTAACCCGCCCGATTTTGCTGGCGCATGGCAAACGCGACCGGACCGTGCCGTTCAGCCAGTTCACCATGATGAGCGACGCGGCCAAGACGGCGGAGGTCGACATCACAGAATTGGTCCTTGACGATGCCGGACATTCTTTCAGCAAGGTCGAGGATGAGCAAAAGTGGTATGATGCGCTGATCGCATTCCTCGCACGGACCAATCCAAGCGATGTGAATGTTGCGAAGCCAGCGGATATTTCAAAGGAAGGTGATAGCAAGACTGGTGCCCAAGTACCGTCAGATGGTGCAGAAATATCTACTGACGCAACCCCTGAGACGATAATTACCGAGCCAGATCTGGCTGGATAATTGCAGGAAGCTGCCATCGTCGCTACGGTGGAACCATCATGAAGCAATTGTTCCAACACGCCGCCAATACCGATGATATCACCGTGCGCGTCGCGGTGAGCTTCCTGCCCGAGCAATCGCATCCCGAAGCTGGCAAATGGTTCTGGGTGTATCATATACGAATCGAGAATGATTCTGACCGGACAGTGCAGCTAAAATCACGCCACTGGCGAATTACGGACGCGCGCGGCATGATCAACCATGTCGATGGCGAAGGCGTTGTGGGTGAAACGCCGTTGCTGGAGCCGGGGCAAACGCATGATTATGTGTCCGGCTGTCCGCTGACCACACCAAGCGGTTCGATGGAGGGGTTTTACACTTTCACAACCCGTGAGAACGAGCAATTCGAAGTTCGCATTCCCTATTTTCCATTGTCGGCCCCGGCAACGGCGGATTGAGCTGTGGCACAGCATTCGTATCCACGGGTTGCAGGCTGGCCTCCTCACGCCTAAATCGGCCCGACCATGAAACGCACCCACCTGCCTCTCAACGCATTGCGCGTCTATGATGCTGCCGCGCGGCATCTGAGCTTTACCCGCGCTGCTGACGAGCTTGCAGTGACACCTGCGGCGGTCGGTCAGCAAATCCGCGCGCTGGAGGATCATCTCGGCACCGTGCTGTTCCGCCGCACCAGCAAGGGGCTGGAACTGACGCCCGAAGGCTGTGCCGGACTCGATTCTTTGCGCGAAGGCTTCCTTAAATTCGAGGAAAGCGTGCAAGCAATGCAGGCCGGTCAGGCAAGCGACAGTTATACTATTGCCGCCCCGCGTGAATTCTATGCACAATGGCTCGCGCCTAGACTGGCCGCATTCCGCAAGAACAATCCCGCTATTCGGTACCAATTGGTCGAGGACGAAAACGCCGATTTCACCGAAGCCAATTTGGACGTTGCGATCCGGCTGATTGACGGACCTGGCGATTTGCATGGGGTTGAACTGGCTCCGGCGCGGCGGGTTGTCGTGTCGATTGCCGGTGCGCCCGACGAATGGATTGATTGGCCAGGCGCTCCATTGCCAGAAGGGGCCGAACCCACCGTGCAAGTTGGCAATGCCGGGCAGGCGCTAAGCAGCGCGATGGCGGGCATGGGCAAGGCGATCCTGCCCTATTTACTGGTGTCCGAAGCTGTGGACGCAGGGCGGCTGGATATTCTCGAAGGGCCGGACGAGGGGCGCCGCGCCTATTGGTTGATCGCGCCGCCACCGCAATGGCGGCAAAAGAAGGTCAAAGCGCTGGTCGAGTTCCTGTCCGGCGAATGATCCCGCCTGTTCCAGAATTGATAACCGAAAGATTCCGGCTGCGAGGTTTGGAAGAAGACGATGTCGGAACCTTATGGCCCAGTTTTTCGGACGAAACCGCGATGCTTTATTGGAGCCGCGGGCCGTTCGCCGACAAGGTTGAATTGCGACAATGGCTATTTGACAGCGATTGGGGCGGCCGAACATGGATTGCCGAACCGCTCAAAGGTGGCGAAGCTGTATGCCGGATCGTTGCAAGCGGGGAAGCGCCCGAAGCTGCGGAGATCGGCTACATCACGGCGCTGGGACAAGAGCGGAAGGGGATAGCGCGTGAATGCGTGACGGCTGTTATTGGCCATCTGATAGAGGCCGAAGGGTTTGGACGGATTTGGGCCGATGTCGATCCGCGCAACACGGCATCAAACGGCTTGCTGAAAACGCTCGGTTTCCGCGAAGAAGAGCGTATCATCAATGCGGTGGAAACACATATTGGCTGGTGCGACAGCCTGATTTGGACCCTGTCAGCCGCTGATTGGAAAGCACGGTAAGTTCACCTCACGCAGGCGAAAGCAAGAACGCGCCAAGTCGTGCTGACTGGTCCTCGGGTAGTTGGTCCATTGCTTCATACAAGAACACTCCGATGCTGCATTGGTCCTCGGGCGCGGCGCGCATTAGGCGGCCTTCATCACCCAGAATTTTCATCAATCTCTCATCCGTGCCCAAGCCGCGCATCCTGGCATACAGCGCCTGGTAGTCACCTTCTGCCGGTTCGCTTCGCGGCTGCGGGTGGGATTGTCCGCCGGCCATTGCGCGGATCAAATCTACTTTGTTACGTTGAACCGCATTTTGAACGCGCGACGACATTAGTGAAGTATCGAAAGTCTCGCCAACGGCCAGCTTGGCGCAGCTCGGCTTGTCACTGACTTCAAAGGTTTTCATCAGATTGAGCGTGCTGTCGAGCAATGCTGCAATCTGCGCGTTCGGTGCCAGCTTTACCGACTGTCCATGCATTGCTTCCAATTCACCAAGCCATTGCTTGCCAATTGCTATCCCGTCGTCCTTGGAAAGCGAGCTCTTCATCTCGGCATCGACACCGCGGCCAACCAGTTCATCGAATTCAGCAGGGAAATCCTGCTTGACCGCTTCCCAAAATGCTTTGGTGTCCGGCGCGGCGAGCAGGCCTTCTTCAAATTCTTGAGAAACCTGTTCGCGGGTTTTAGGGGCGGAGCAGGCTGAAACAGCGAGCGCTAAAGCGGCGAGTGGCACAGCGCCCTTTAGCGCATTTACCCGCTTGAAAATCGCCATCAATTCGTGCCTCGCTTGCCGTCCAATATCTTCGCATAAAGTAGGTGTGGGCCCAAAAAGCCTGTCGGTAACGGCGTTCGAAAAATCAGGCTATACCGGTCGGCAAGACGCTCCATACCATCAATCCGGCCAATATTGCGGCGGTACCCCCTGCGGCGAACCGGCGCGTCATGACAGTCGGCTTTGCGACCGCGTTAAAGCGTGCTTTGTATTGCGGGTGCTCGGTGCCCATCCACCGGTCCCAAAACGTGAAATAAAAGCCGTAATTGTGGCGAAATTCGCTGTGGTGCAAATCGTGGTGAGTGGTGGTGGAAATCCAGTCTGTCCATTTGCTGTCTGTCCAGCCTGCAGGGAACAACTCGACCCCGGCATGCGCCATCACATTGCGGAAGATCATGTGCCACAGGAAGAAGAAAATTGCCCATCCGGCATAGGCAACGCCGAGCGTGCTAACGGCGAGCAAAAAGATCGGCATAAAGATCGATTCGGTCACCGCCTCTGCAGTGGCAAAGCTGTATGACGTCCACGGTGTAGGGGTGCGCGATTTGTGGTGATGAAGATGCGTGGCCTTATACAAGCGCTTGTGATGCAACGCGCGGTGCATCCAATAAAAATAGGCATCATGCGCCAGCACCATTATCGCAAATTGAAACGCGATCAGAGCTACCGAAGCACCCTCAAGTTTGAATTCGATATAGCCATATTCGCGCAAAACGAGCGTTGTAATCGTGGTGATCGCAAACACCACGACTGTCCGCATCGAGGAGAAAAACTCGCGGATATAATCGCTGCGAATGGCGCGCCGTTTCTGGATACGGCGATTGTCCGCCCAGCGCTTAAACACCAGCAGCAAGACAGTCATCAGACTGGCCGCAACCATGTAACGGGTCAGATCAAGCGTGATGCCAGTAACGATGTGGTCGCTGACTTTGTCCAAAAAAGTTGTTTCTGTTGGCGTTGTCATCAATTGCTCCGGTCACCGCGATGCACTGACAATTCTTGCAAGGCAATAAGAAGCCTACAAGACGGTGCGAAAAAATCAGCTTAACTCGACGAATTTGTTGCCGGCTACAGTTCGGGCCAGTGAAATCCAGTGGCGTATTAATTTGCCTCTTCGGCGCTGTCTTCGCGGTAATCCTGAATTGCCTCATTACCGTCGGCCCGGTCTTCGGCATCCGGTTCTTCGGTCCGGTCATTCACTTTTCGCGCGGCAGCCGGGGCAAGGCAGAGTTCGGCGATTACAGGCCGATGATCCGATCCGACATTGTCCAGCACACGGATATCGCGCAGCAGGAATTCTTCGGTCACGAATAGATGATCGAGCGGCCAGCCGAGCCAGGTTTTGTCAGCAGGAAATGTCGCGAAATTGCCGCGACCGATACGTGGGTCGAGAAACTCGCCGATGCTCTTGAATAGCAGCGTAGTGTCTGACCAGCCTACATCGTTGAAGTCACCAATAGCGAGGACCGGCATGGTTTGGTCTTTGGCATGACGGGCCGCCAACACGATTTCAGCGTCGCGTTCCTCTGTGTCTTGTCCGGGATGGGGCGGGCGAGGATGCAAGCCGATTAGGCGAAACTTCTGCCCTGCTGTCAGGGTCGCATAAGCTGATGGTGTGTCTTCCTCGGCCAAATCCTGTACCGAACCGTCCGTCATCGGCAGACGGGTGGCAAACAAAAGCCCGTATGTATTATCCAACGGGCGCTCCAGCTTCTCCGGATATTCAGCGAGCACGCCAGCTAGCGCATCGCGCCATTTCTGATCGGTTTCCAGAAGCAACAGAATGTCAGGTTGCTCTCGTTCAAGCATCTCGATTGTGGCAGCATAATTGCGGTTTTTCTGCAGCACGTTGAAGCTCATCACGCTAAAGCATTTGTCGGATTCGAGGGCGAGCTTTTCGGTCTTGGCAACTTCGGCAGCGGCGAGCGGCGTGTAGGGATGGACGCGGTATAGTTGCCAAGCCGCCAGACCGATCAGCACAAGTGAAGAATACGGGCGCCACTTGCGATCAAACAGCCATAGCAATACGGCCATTACCAGCATGGCCACCAAAATCTGCACTCGCGGGAAGTCCCAGATACGCACCCACCATTGATTAAGATCGGTTGTGCTGAGAAGCGAACCGGCAATGAGCGCGACGGCGAGTGCGCGCAGCATCCATATCGCGCTAGCTTTGAACAGTCGGGATTTCTGGCGGGTCAAATGCAATGGCCTTCTTAGGGGTATGACGGCATGAACCTCCCAATGCTTGAAATTCGCGAAAGGTTAAACCCCTGAAACGTAATTCTAAAGTTGCGTTTTAATCAGCATCCATACCGCCATGCCGACCATAAACACATTCTCGGTCAACGATATAAAGCCTAGCGGAACATTGCTGTCGCCTCCGACGCAAGCGCATTTCAATTCGCGCTTCTGGATATAGACCGCGTAGATGACCGAGATCGCGCCGATTGTTCCGATGAACAGCGCCACTGGAATTGCAAGCCACATAAACACGCCTGCGATCATTAGTACGCCCGTCAATCCCTCAGCATAAGGATAAATATAGCCGTAGCGGACCCAGCGTTTGGCAAGCAGGTCGTAATTGAGAAACATGCTGGAGAAGGCCTCGACATCGCGCAGTTTTAGATAGGCGAGGCCGCACATCGAGAAGGCGACAAACCATTCCGCGGTGAATGCCGAGACAGGCTCCCCAGTGACCACAAAAGCAGCGGCCAGCGCCATCAGAAAAGTCATTCCAAATAATGCAATTACAGGACGGTAGGTGGTGTCACTGCGCTGGTCCTTAGGCTGGTCGAGCCCGAAGTGAATTCGCAAATCGTCATAACCCCCAATTCGCGCGCCATCTATGAAAGTCTGCGGAGTGGTCTTCACATCATGCTTGGCCTTGAACGCGTCGGTTTCCTCGCGGGTGGTGAGGTGATGATCTGCCACCTCAAAGCCATGTCGTTCCAGCAGCCACTTTGACTTAATGCCGTAGGGGCAAGTATGGGTTTCCATTACCATCCGGTGAAGCTGAGCGGTCTTGGTCATCCTATTTCTTCTTCTCGAGTAGATCGATTAGCTCATGAAATTTTTGGCGTTGTTCGGCTTCGTTACCGCTGGCGATGGCTTCGGCTACGCAGGTTGCAGCGTGGTCTTTCAGCACTTCACTCTCGACTTTCGCGAGGGCAGATTTTGCGGCCTGAATCTGGGTCAGCACATCTATGCAATAGCGGCCACCTTCAATCATCTGGGCAACGCCGCGAACTTGACCGGCGATGCGGTTGAGGCGGTTGACCTTCTTCTTGGCGCTATCTGGATGCATACACTAGAACTCTTCTTGTAATACCCTAGGGGGGTATATATAAAGCCCATCATGAAACTAGCAAGCCACGACAAATCCTCTTCGTTATTGCCTCGCCGCAGGTTCCTGATGGGAACCGCTGGACTTATCGGCGCGACCGCGCTGCCAGTGCCGGCTTGGGCCAAGGGCGTGTCTATGCAACACGCTGCCAAAGGCTTCGGCACCATGTCGGGCGAAGACATTCGTCTTGATATCCAAAACTCGCATTATTCAACTGGCGGCCGTTCGGGGCATGCGCAGACAGTTAATGGGTCTGTGCCAGGGCCGCTAATCAGATTAAAACAGGGTCAGAACGTTCGGCTACATGTGACCAACCATTTGGAAGAAGACAGCTCGATCCACTGGCACGGCTTGCTTCTGCCGTTCCAGTTCGATGGCGTGCCGGGAGTCAGTTTCCCGGGGATCAAGCCGCATGAGACTTTCACTTACGAATTTCCGATACGGCAAGCGGGCACATATTGGTGGCACAGCCATTCGGGGTTGCAGGAACAGGCGGGACTCTATGGACCGCTCGTGATCGAAGCCAGTGACGGTTCCGATGCGCGTTTTGACCGCGATTACATTGTCTTGCTGAGCGAATTTACCCCGGTTCACCCGCATGAAATTATGCGCAAGCTGAAGGTAGGTGAGCATTATTTCAACCGCCAGATGCAATCTGCGACCGATGGCAATATGTCTGGTGACGAACGCCGGATGTGGGGCGCGATGCGGATGAATCCGCGCGACGTTTCGGATGTAACCGGCTCGACCTACACCTTTTTGATGAACGGACATGGTCCGGCAGATGATCTGGAATATCTGTTCAAACCGGGTGAGCGGGTCCGGTTGCGGATCATCAACGGCAGCGCGATGACCTTCTTCAATATGCGCATCCCAGGTGTGCCGATGACGGTCATTCAGGCCGATGGTCAGGATGTACTCAATCACGAAGTGGACGAACTGCAGATCGGCGTCGCGGAAACGTATGATGTGGTCGTGACCCCGCCCGATGGCAGCCATGCGCTGGTGGCAGAGGCAATGGACCGCAGCGGGATGGCAATCGCATCACTCACTTCGCACCCGGGGCACAAAGCCACCGCGCCTGCTCTGCGTGAAACTCCGACGCTAACCATGGCCGATATGGGCATGGGTATGGAGATGGGAGCGATGGCCGGAATGTCGGGCATGGACGGAATGGATCATGGCGCTATGGGACACGGACAAATGGGCGGCGGTACGATGGACCATTCAAAGATGAGTCATTCCATGCGCGACACATCCATTCTGCCCGAAGATGTGGCGACAGGGCCGGGTGTTGACATGGTGTCGCCGATGCCGGTTGACCGGATGGATTATCCCGGTCTCGGACTCGAAAATGTTGGCCACCGCGTTCTGCGCTATACTGATTTGCGTGCCAAGCGGGCTAATCCGGTGCGCGCAATCGAGCGCGAGATAGAATTGCATCTGACTGGCAATATGGAACGCTATATGTGGTCTTTCGATGGCAGGAAATATGCTGCGGTAAAGGATGATCCGATCCGCTTCGGATTTGACGAGAGGGTCCGGGTTACGCTCGTCAATGACACGATGATGGCGCATCCAATACATCTGCATGGACATTTCTTTGAAATCGTCAACGGTGCCGAACAGACCCGCCAGCCGCGCAAACATACGCTGGTGGTTCAACCCGGAGGCAAAGCGGCGTTTGACCTGACTGCAGACGAGCCGGGCGATTGGGCGTTCCACTGCCATTTGCTTTATCATATGCACGCCGGAATGATGCAGGTCGTGACCGTCAGGCCGTTTCCAGCATGAGGCGCGCTCTATCGATAGCTGCGCTGGCATCGGCTGGAATCTGCCTTGCCACCCCGCTGAAGGCGCAGGATCATTCGGGTCACGCAGGCCATGTTATGCCTAAGGCGAATGAGCCGGAAGCCGCTGAAGCTCCAGAAGAGCCAGTTGATCATTCCCAAATGGACCATTCGCAGATGGATCACGCTGCGATGGGGCATACGACGCCCCCTGAAGCGGAGCCTGCGGCACCAGTTGATCATTCCCAAATGGACCATTCGCAGATGGGACACGCGGCAATGGGGCATGATATGCCTACCGCGCCTAGCAAAGATGAAACTCCGCCCGCGAGAGCACTTGAGGGGCCGCTTCATGCTGCCGATGCGATTTGGGGTTCGGAAGCGATGCAGCCAAGTCGCGATAATCTGGTCAAAGACCATGGCGAGATGGAAGTCGGCACGTTGATGGTCGAGCGGTTTGAGGCACGAATTGCCGATGGCGAGGAAGGCTACCTGTGGGATGCACAGGCTTGGTATGGCGGTGATATCGATAAAATCTGGCTCAAGACGGAGGGCGAGGGCGAAATAGGCGGCTCGGTGGAGGATTTCGAAGTTCAGGCCTTGTGGTCCCATGCAATCGCGCCGTTCTTTGATTTACAGGCCGGTGCGCGGCTGGATATTGAGCCCGAAACGCGCAGCCATCTTGTGCTCGGTATTCAGGGCCTTGTTCCCTATATGTGGCACGTCGATGCCGCCTTGTTCCTATCCGATCGCGGCGACTTAACCGCGCGTGTCGAGGCGGAATATGACCAAAAAATCACCCAATCGCTGATCCTGCAACCTCGCGCAGAGTTCGAGCTGTCGGCCAGTGACATTCCCGAACGCGGCATCGGGGCGGGGCTGACCAAGGTGGAGGCGGGTGTGCGCCTGCGTTATGAATTCACCCGCGAATTCGCGCCCTATCTGGGCGCCGAGTATGAGGCCAAGCTGGGCGACACAGCCGATATCGCGCGCGCCGCTGGCGATGATCCGACCGGGGTAAAGTTCCTCGCCGGAATCCGCTTTTGGTTCTAGTCGATTGTTGCTCGTAGGCTATTCTTTAGGGGCGCGACTCTCTTGCCGTTTTCTTTCACCGGCCATCGCCTTAATCTGATCCCAAAACCCGAAAGACCTCGGCTATGCCAGGCGGATCGCACTCCGCTTTCAGAGCCGCCAGCGCGTCGTCGATATCAAACGCATAGACATTGACCGCTCCGTCGCGGCTGGTGAGTTTTCCGCCTAGCGATTTGGTAAAGTCAATGGCCTCGGTGTTTTCGGCCAAAGTGTTGGCAGTAAATCCGGTCAGGCCTTCGCGCCGCGCGTCCAGCAGGATCGTCGCAGTTAGCAGCTTACCAAGGCCAAGACCGTGATAGCTATCAATCACAGCGACCGAGAACTCTGCGCATTCGGGCTGATCCGGTGAGCGGAATGCATGGACAATGCCTATGGCCGGTTTGCCCTCCGCTTCCGAATTGATTGCACCCCATGCGAGGTGATTATGCCCGTCCACTTCCAGTAGCCGATCAATTACCCAATCCGGCGGAGTGCGCGCGCCGGAGAAGAACCGCAAATAAAGCGAGCGGGGCGACATCTGGCCCAATCCCGTGCGCATCAATGCGTTATCATCCTTGGTCGGGGTGCGGATGCACACTTTCGAGCCATCTTCCAGCGCGGTATGGATGACAATGTCGGAGGGGCTGTCGGCAGTCATAGGCCAAGCCGTTACCACAAGAGCAGCGCGGGGTGGAGCGCAAAACACAGTGGCCGCTTTCCCTTGACCCACCACCCGAATCCAACTAAAGGCCCGCCATCCGAAGCACGCTCCCTCGCACCGAAAGCGCGCTGACGACAGATAGAGCTGAACATTGCCGGTTTAGTCCCGGGGGCCTGATGCATCTGCATTGAGGCTCTTTTCTATTGGGGTGGTTGTGAAAACAAGCACCACGGGGCGGCCGCCAAAGTAACCCGGAGCCGGAAGGTTTGGGTGGAGAGATTTCAGCCCTGTCCCTGCGAAAGCAGGGATCGTATTCCGCAGGCGTCATGCTTGCGGTGAGCGATCCCAGCCCGCGCCGGGATATCGGGCAAACATCTTCCCTCCAAATCTGAAACGTTCCACCTAAACAGGTGAAGAGCACTTCATGCCTACAATCAACCAGTTGGTCCGTAAGGGCCGCGTTCCGCAGAAGGCCAAATCCAAGGTCCCTGCGATGGAAGCAAACCCGCAGAAGCGCGGCGTTTGTACCCGTGTTTATACAACAACCCCAAAGAAGCCGAACTCGGCTCTGCGTAAAGTTGCGAAGGTTCGCCTAACCAACCAGCGCGAGGTTATCACTTACATCCCCGGCGAGGGCCACAATCTTCAGGAACACTCTGTTGTTCTGATCCGTGGCGGCCGTGTACGCGATCTTCCCGGTGTGCGTTACCACGTCCTGCGCGGTGTGCTCGATACGCAAGGGGTCAAGGACCGCAAGCAGAGCCGTTCGAAGTACGGCGCGAAACGTCCTAAGTAAGGGCGCGTCCGAAGTAAGATTTTTTGGCAAGCGCCCTTTATGCGCGCTGCCTGACCAAAGGAATTTATCCGATGTCACGTCGTCGTCGTCCCGAAAAGCGGGTCATTCTTCCCGATCCTAAGTTCAAGGATCTGATCCTGTCGAAGTTCATGAACAACCTCATGCTCGATGGTAAGAAATCCACCGCCGAACGTATCGTTTACGGTGCGCTTGAAACTGTTGAAGCCAAGGCGAAATCTGATCCGATCCAGATGTTCCATGATGCGCTGAACAACATCAAGCCGGGCGTTGAAGTTCGCAGCCGCCGCGTTGGTGGTGCGACCTATCAGGTGCCTGTTGAAGTTCGACCTGAGCGCGCTCAGGCGCTGGCGATCCGTTGGTTGATTTCGGCTGCTCGCGGCCGTCCTGAAACCACCATGTCGGCACGCCTTTCGGGCGAGCTCATGGATGCGGCCAACAATCGCGGCAATGCGGTTAAGAAGCGCGAAGATTCGCACAAGATGGCCGACGCCAACCGCGCGTTCAGTCACTACCGCTGGTAATTTGACGAGTTGGGGCGTGGCTGGCTTGGGCTGGATGCGTCTTTAACTAGTCACATTTGCAACTATATTGGGAAGGGCGGCACATAGGGTGCCTCCCAACCCGGCAAATCGAGGAATTCAATATGGCACGTGGCCATCCCCTAGACAGATACCGCAACATCGGGATTATGGCGCATATTGACGCCGGTAAGACTACTACGACTGAGCGGATCCTGTATTACACAGGCAAGTCCTACAAAATCGGCGAAGTGCACGATGGTGCCGCGACGATGGATTGGATGGAGCAAGAGCAAGAGCGCGGAATTACAATTACCTCCGCTGCGACCACCTGTTTCTGGAATGCCGAAGACCGCAAAGGTCCAGAGCATCGCATCAACATCATCGATACCCCGGGCCACGTTGACTTCACGATTGAAGTCGAGCGCTCGCTGCGTGTTCTCGATGGCGCGGTTGCCTGTTTCGACGGCGTTGCCGGCGTTGAGCCGCAGTCCGAAACCGTATGGCGTCAGGCTGACAAGTATAAAGTGCCCCGGATGTGCTTTATCAACAAGCTCGACCGCACCGGCGCTGACTTCAAATATTGCGTTCAGTCGATAATCGACCGTCTCGGTTCGGTACCTGCTGTGCTGTATTTGCCAATCGGCATTGAATCCAGCTTGGTTGGTTTGGTTGACCTCGTTAACCAGCGCTCGATCACGTGGAAGAACGAAGATCTCGGCGCTGAATATGAATATGGCGAAATTCCTGCCGACATGGCCGATGAAGCTGCGGAATACCGCGAAAAGCTGATCGAGCTCGCTGTTGAGCAAGACGATGACGTCATGGAAGCTTACCTTGAAGGTAATGAGCCAGACGCGGCAACGCTGAAGGCCTTGATCCGCAAAGGTACGCTCAACCAGAGCTTCGTACCTGTGCTGTGCGGCTCGGCATTTAAGAACAAGGGCGTTCAGCCTTTGCTCGACGCGGTTGTCGATTACATGCCTTCACCGCTCGACGTTCCTGCAATTAAGGGCGTTTTGCCGGACTCAGAAGAAGAAGCGACACGCGAATCGAGCGATGACGCTCCATTCTCTGCATTGGCGTTCAAGGTCATGAACGATCCGTTCGTCGGCTCGCTGACATTCACTCGCATCTACTCCGGCAAGCTGGAGAAGGGCATTGTTCTGAACTCTGTGAAGGACAAGAAAGAAAAGATCGGGCGTATCCTCGAAATGCACTCGAATGACCGTAAGGACATCGACGAGGCATTCGCAGGCGACATCGTTGCTCTGGCTGGTATGAAAGCCACCACAACCGGCGATACGCTGTGTGATCCTGCCAAGCCGATTATTCTTGAGCGGATGGAATTCCCCGAGCCGGTTATTGAATTGAGCGTTGAGCCCAAGACCAAGGCTGACCAGGAAAAGATGGGCGTTGCGCTCAATCGTCTTGCTGCCGAAGATCCTTCTTTCCGCGTGTCGACCGATCATGAATCGGGCCAGACGATCATTAAGGGTATGGGTGAACTTCACCTCGACATCCTGGTTGACCGTATGAAGCGCGAATTCAAAGTCGAAGCGAATGTCGGTGCGCCCCAAGTTGCGTATCGTGAGTCGCTCGGCCGGACGATCGACGTCGATTACACACACAAGAAGCAATCAGGTGGTACGGGTCAGTTCGCTCGCGCCAAGGCACAGTTCATCCCTGGTGAGCGCGGCCAAGGCATTGTCTTCGAGGACAGCATCAAAGGCGGTAACATTCCTAAGGAATATATCCCGTCGCTGGAAAA
Organism: Pontixanthobacter gangjinensis; assembly: GCF_009827545.1. Lineage (NCBI taxonomy): Bacteria > Pseudomonadati > Pseudomonadota > Alphaproteobacteria > Sphingomonadales > Erythrobacteraceae > Pontixanthobacter > Pontixanthobacter gangjinensis. The sequence goes on from NZ_WTYS01000001.1 coordinate 1,492,255, forward strand.
GGGTATCCGTGAGCAAGCTGAAAGCGGCTATCTCATTGGCTTCCCGATCATCGATTTCACAATCCACGTGACCGATGGCGCGTATCACGATGTCGATTCGTCGACAGTGGCCTTTGAAATTTGTGGTCGCGGTGCGATGCGTGAAGCAGCGGAACGTGGCGGCATCAAGCTCCTTGAGCCGGTGATGCGGGTTGAAGTTATCAGCCCTGAAGAATATCTTGGTGATGTAATCGGTGACCTCAACTCACGTCGTGGTCAAATCCAAGGGACTGACACACGTGGTAATGCGCAAACTGTTGATGCGTTTGTTCCGCTTGCGAATATGTTCGGTTACGTGAACGAGCTTCGTTCATTCAGCCAGGGACGTGCAAACTACTCGATGCAGTTCAGTCATTATGACGAAGTGCCGGCGAGTGTTGCACTAGAAGTTAAGGAGAAGCTTGCCTAAGCGCGAGCTTCAGTCTAGGGGCGGCGCCTGTTGAAGCGGGTGCCGCTGATTCCCGTATTTATTTTAGTCAAAGACTTAGAGGTTATTGAAAAATGGCGAAGGCAAAATTTGAGCGGAACAAGCCGCACTGCAACATTGGTACCATCGGTCACGTCGACCATGGTAAGACAACGCTGACCGCGGCGATCACCAAGGTAATGGCGGAAGTACACGGCGGCGCTGCTGTCGACTTCGCTAACATCGATAAGGCGCCTGAAGAGCGCGAGCGTGGTATCACTATCTCGACCGCTCACGTTGAGTATGAAACTGCTGCACGTCACTACGCGCACGTTGATTGCCCAGGTCACGCCGACTACGTTAAGAACATGATCACTGGTGCCGCTCAGATGGATGGCGCTATCTTGGTTGTGAACGCAGCTGACGGTCCAATGCCACAAACTCGCGAGCACATCCTGCTTGCGCGTCAGGTTGGTGTCCCTGCTCTGGTTGTTTACATGAACAAGGTTGACCAGGTCGACGACGAGGAAATCCTCGAACTCGTTGAAATGGAAGTTCGCGAATTGCTTTCGAGCTACGACTTCGACGGCGATAACATTGCTATCGTCAAGGGCTCGGCTTTGGCTGCTCTTGAAGGTCGTGACGATGAAATCGGCAAGAACTCCATCATCGAATTGATGGAAGCAGTCGATCAGCACATTCCACAGCCCGACCGTCCGATTGATAAACCATTCCTGATGCCAATCGAAGACGTGTTCTCGATCTCTGGTCGCGGTACTGTTGTTACCGGCCGTATCGAAACCGGCATCGTGAACGTTGGCGACGAAGTTGAAATCGTCGGTATCCGTGACACTGGCAAGACCACTGTTACTGGTGTTGAAATGTTCCGTAAGCTGCTTGATCGCGGTGAAGCTGGTGACAACGTTGGTGCGCTGGTTCGCGGTATTGGCCGTGAAGATGTTGAGCGTGGTCAGGTTCTGGCCAAGCCGGGCTCGGTTAACCCGCACACAGAATTCTCCGCAGAAGTTTACGTCCTATCCAAGGACGAGGGTGGCCGTCACACGCCGTTCTTTGCGAACTACCGTCCGCAATTCTACTTCCGCACCACCGACGTTACCGGTGAAGTGATCCTTCCTGAAGGCACTGAAATGGTAATGCCTGGCGATAACGTGACTATCAGCGTTAAGCTGATCGCACCGATCGCAATGGACCCAGGTCTTCGCTTCGCTATCCGCGAAGGTGGACGGACTGTGGGTTCAGGGGTTGTCGGATCGATTTCGAAGTAATATAGGCCGCGCAACAGAAAGAGATTCGTTTCTTTCTCTGCCGAACTATTTCGGAATTAAAAGTTAGAATCAGTGGCCCCGCTCTCCCTGGAGACGGGAGGGGGCGGGGCCACTGAATTTTGTTGTTTGCTCTTTCTCATTGGTAGTTGGACATGGAAGCCCAGAATATCCGCATTCGCCTCAAGGCGTTTGATCATCGCGTACTCGACCAGGCAACTGGCGAAATCGCAGAAACCGCTCGCCGTACTGGCGCGCTCATTCGTGGCCCCATTCCGATGCCGACGAGAATTGAAAAGTTCACTGTGAACCGTGGCCCGCACATCGATAAGAAGTCGCGGGAACAGTTCGAGGTTCGCACTTACAAGCGGTTGCTCGACATCGTGCAGCCAAACGCTCAGACCGTAGACGCGCTTATGAAGCTCGATCTTGCAGCTGGCGTAAACGTAGAAATTAAGCTGGCTTAATTCTGCGGCTCCGGTAAATGCCGGGGCGAAGACTATAAGGGATACCGCCGGACGGCTTGTTTATCGCAAGTTTGATCCGGGTCTGCGTCCCCCGTCTAGCAAGCCCAAACCTTTGGGGGAGCATTCAGCCCGGACGGGGCGACGTATCTAAAAACTGGGCTGGCAAGCACTCGGAATGGTCCGCGTGCCTCTGTATTAGGAGTTTTGACGATGCGCACTGGCGTGATCGCAAAGAAAGTCGGGATGACCCGCCTGTTTCAGGAGGATGGACGTCACGTTCCCGTGACCGTTCTAGCCCTGGAGGATTGCCAAGTAATTTCGCACCGTACTGCCGAACGTGACGGTTATGTCGCGCTTCAGGTTGGTTCGGGTGTTGCCAAACAAAAGAACGTAGCCAAGCCTCAGCGTGAGCACTTCGCGAAAGCAGAAGTTCCGCTGAAGATGAAGGTCGCTGAATTCCGCCTTGAAGATGATGCGGGTTTCCTTCCTGTTGGTTCTACGATTTCTGCCGAGCATTTCATTGCTGGTCAGAAGGTCGACATAACCGGTCACACGCAGGGTAAAGGCTTCGCCGGCGCCATGAAGCGTTGGGGTTTCGGTGGCCTTCGTGCAACGCACGGTGTCTCGCTTTCTCACCGCTCGCATGGTTCTACGGGTAACCGTCAGGATCCGGGTCGCGTGTTTAAGGGTAAAAAGATGGCCGGCCACATGGGCGACCGTCAGCGCACTCAGCAAAACCTCGAAATCGTCCGTACGGATGCCGACCGCGGGCTGTTGTTCGTGAAGGGCTCTGTGCCCGGTCACAAGAACGCATGGCTCGTTGTTCGCGATTCGGTGAAGCTCAAGCTTCCCGAAGGCGTACCATTCCCGGGTGTGGTTCTCGACACGAAGGCGCCGAAGCCTGAGGCAGTCGAAGAAGCTCCAGTAGCAGTTGCAGTCGATACCGCGGAAACCGCGGCACCTGACTCCGACACGAATAAGGAGGGCTGATCCGTGAAGGTGAAGGTCCAAAAAATCGACGGCGGCAAGGTTGCTGGCGACGTAGAGCTCAACGATACCGTATTCGGTGTTGAGCCTCGCGCTGACATCCTGCACCGCGTCGTGACATGGCAGTTGGAAAACCGCCGTGCCACCGCTCGCCCGACGCGTGAACGTTCCGACGTTGCTCGCACCGGTGCGAAATTTGGTAAGCAAAAAGGTGGCGGCGTTGCCCGTCACGGTGACCGCGCTGCCCCGATCTTCATCGGCGGTGGTAAGGCTCATGGTGCGCGCAAGCGTGACTTCAATCAGTCGCTTAACAAGAAAATCCGTGCACTCGGCCTAAAGATGGCGCTTTCGAGCAAGGCGAAAAGCGGTCTTGTGATCGTCGACAGTCTCAAGCTGGATGACGTGAAGACCAAGGCGCTGCAGGCCCAGTTTGCTAAAGCTGGCTACAACGGCAAAGTCCTCGTGATTGATGGCGAAACCGTTGAAGATAGCTTCCGCAAGGCAGCTGGTAACCTTCCGGGTGTTAATGTGCTCCCGGCGCAAGGTGCCAATGTCTACGACATTTTGAACCACGACACTTTGGTTTTGACCAAAGATGCTGTCGAAAAGCTGGAGGCGCGCTTCAATGGCTAAAAAGCAAGAAGTAGACGCACGTCATTACGACGTAGTGCTCTCTCCTCACATCACTGAAAAGTCGACTTTGCTGTCTGAAAACGATGCAGTTGTTTTTAAAGTGGCGACCGATGCAACTAAGCCGCAAATCAAAGAAGCGGTTGAAGCATTGTTCGACACGAAAGTGAAGAGCGTGAACACGATCGTCCAGAAGGGCAAAGTCAAGCGCTGGAAGGGTCGTCCTTACAAGCGTTCAGACTTCAAAAAAGCAGTCGTACGTCTCGTTGAAGGTCAGCCTTCGATAGACGTCACCGGCGGAATCTGAGGGCAGGACTGATGGCACTCAAGAACTTTAAACCGACAAGCCCCGCCCGTCGCGGTTTGATCCTCGTCGACAAATCCGGCCTGTATAAAGGCAAGCCGGTCAAGTCGCTGACAGAGGGCAAGCGTAAGACTGGTGGACGCAATAACAAAGGTCATATCACTTCGCGTGGTATTGGCGGCGGTCACAAGCAAAAATACCGTTTTATCGACTTCAAGCGTCGCAAATGGGATATGCCTGCGAACGTAGAGCGGATCGAATACGATCCAAACCGCACGGCGTTTATTGCTTTGCTTAAGTACGAAGATGGTGAGCAAACCTACATCATCTGCCCACAGCGTCTTGCCGTAGGTGACACCGTTGTTGCTGGTGAGAAAACCGATACGAAGCCTGGTAATGCCATGCTTCTGGGTCAGATGCCTGTCGGCACCATTTGCCACAATGTGGAAATGAAGCCGAATAAGGGTGGTCAGATCGCACGGTCTGCCGGCACTTATGTCCAACTCGTTGGCCGTGACCGCGGAATGGTAATTGTTCGCCTAAACTCAGGCGAGCAGCGTTACCTTCGTTCCGATTGCATGGGTACGGTTGGTGCGGTTTCGAACCCTGATAACCAGAACCAAAACCTGGGTAAGGCCGGTCGCAAGCGCTGGATGGGCGTTAAGCCACTTACTCGTGGTGTCGCAAAGAACCCTGTCGACCACCCTCACGGTGGTGGTGAAGGCCGTACTTCGGGTGGCCGCCATCCGGTTACGCCTTGGGGTAAGCCGACTAAGGGTGCTCGTACTCGCAAGAACAAGCAGACGGATAAAATGATCATCCGTTCGCGTCACGCCAAGAAGAAGAGGTAACCGAGATGGCTCGTTCCGTCTGGAAAGGTCCGTTCGTAGACCTCCATCTGCTGAAAAAAGCAGAAGCTGCGCAAGACACTAATGGCAACAAGCCGATCAAAACCTGGTCGCGTCGTTCCACTGTTTTGCCACAATTCGTCGGCCTGACGTTCAGCGTCTATAATGGCCATAAGTTTATTCCGGTGTCCGTGAATGAGGACATGGTCGGTCACAAGCTCGGTGAATTCGCGCCAACGCGTACATTCCCGGGTCATGCTTCCGACAAGAAGGGTAAGCGATAATGGGTAAGGCAAAATCTCCACGCCGCGTTGGCGATAATGAGGCTTTGGCTGTCGGCACTACTATTCGTGGTTCCGCACAGAAGCTCAACCTGGTTGCAGCGCTTATTCGCGGCAAGAAGGTTGAAGAAGCTTTGAACATCCTCGCCTTTTCGCGCAAGCAGATGGCAAAGGACACAACCAAGGTTCTGGCATCGGCAATCGCGAATGCGGAAAACAACCATAACCTCGATGTTGATGCTCTGGTAGTTGCAGAAGCCAGCGTCGGTAAGGCAATCACCATGAAGCGTTTCCACACACGTGGCCGCGGCAAGAGCACACGTATTCTTAAGCCGTTCAGCCGTTTGCGTATCGTGGTTCGCGAACATGAGGAGGAGGCGTAAGTCATGGGTCAGAAGAGTAATCCGATCGGCCTGCGTCTGCAGATCAACCGCACTTGGGATAGCCGTTGGTACGCTGAAGGGCGTAACTATGCTCAGCTCCTCAAGGAAGATATCCAAATTCGTAAATTCATCATGGACACTCTGCCGCAAGCAGCAGTTTCCAAGGTGGTTATCGAGCGTCCGGCCAAGCTTTGCCGTGTTTCGATCTACGCAGCTCGGCCCGGTGTTATTATCGGTAAAAAGGGTGCGGACATCGAAAAGCTTCGTTCGAAGCTTGCGACTATGACCGAAAGCGAAGTCAAGCTGAACATCGTTGAAATCCGCAAGCCGGAAATCGATGCCAAGCTTGTTGCGCAAGGTATTGCGGACCAGCTCATTCGTCGCATTGCGTTTCGCCGTGCGATGAAGCGTGCGATGCAATCTGCGATGCGTCTTGGTGCTGAAGGCATCAAGATCGTCTGTGGTGGACGTCTTGGCGGTGCTGAAATTGCCCGTGTTGAACAGTACCGTGAAGGCCGTGTGCCTTTGCATACTCTGCGCGCCAACGTTGATTACGCTGAAGCCGAAGCACTGACTGCTTATGGCATCATCGGCATCAAGTGCTGGATCTTCAAGGGCGAGATTCTCGGCCATGACCCAACCGCTCAGGACCGGCTAATGATGGAAGCTCAGACTTCCGGCGTTCGCCCGGCCCGTTGATAGCGCCCCGTTGATAGAATTCGAAAGTAAGCACCATGCTGCAACCGAAAAAACATAAATATCGCAAGGCCTTCAAGGGCAAGATTCATGGCGATGCGAAGGGCGGCACTACGCTGAACTTTGGCTCCTATGGTCTGAAAGCTCTTGAACCTGAGCGTATCACTGCACGCCAGATTGAAGCTGCGCGTCGTGCGATCACCCGCCACATGCGTCGTCAAGGTCGTTTGTGGATCCGAGTGTTCCCTGACGTGCCTGTTTCCAAGAAGCCTGCCGAAGTCCGTCAGGGTAAAGGCAAGGGTTCGGTCGAATATTGGGCAGCCCGGGTTAAACCAGGCCGGATCCTGTTCGAGCTGGACGGCGTTGCTGGCCCATTGGCTGCCGAAGCTTTCGAGCGTGCGGCCATGAAGCTTCCTATCAAAACCAAGGTTGTTGCCCGTCTGGGTGACACCTCGCATCTGGAGGGTTGATCATGAGCCAGATCGAAGATCTTCGCACTAAGTCCGATGACCAGCTGAACGCTGATCTCACCGAGCTGAAGCGCGAACAGTTTAACCTACGTTTTCAGGCTGCGACAAACCAGCTAGAGCGTCCTGCGCGGATTAAAGAAGTTCGCCGCTCGATCGCCAAAATCAAGACGCTGCAGGGCCAACGCTCCGCAGCGGCGAAGTAAGGAAAGCGCGATGCCTAAACGTATCCTCGTCGGGACCGTAACCTCCGACAAGATGAACAAGTCTGTGACTGTAAAGGTCGAACGCAAGGTGAAGCACCCGCTTTATGGGAAGATCATCCGCCGTTCGAAGAAATATCACGCGCATGACGAAGAGAATGCGTTCAAGATGGGCGATACCGTCCGTATTGAAGAGACCAAGCCAATTTCCAAGTCCAAGACTTGGAAAGTGCTCGACACAGTCCATGCAAGCAAGGGCGAGGCTGTTGAGGCCGATCTCGAAGTTGAAGCTGCCGCCGGTAGCACGACGTAAGCTGGATTTTTTTGGAACTGCAGAACTTGTTTCTGCAAGCCGACTGAGAAGGAACTGAATCCATGATTCAGATGCAATCTAACCTAGACGTCGCGGATAATAGCGGCGCGAAGCGCGTCCAGTGCATTAAAGTGCTGGGTGGGTCGAAGCGCCGGACCGCGAGCGTTGGCGATGTTATCGTCGTATCCATCAAAGAAGCGCAGCCGCGCGCCAAGGTCAAAAAAGGTGACGTTCACCGTGCTGTGATCGTGCGTACCCGCAAGGAAGTACGCCGGACAGACGGTAGCGTGATCCGTTTTGACGGCAACGCAGCTGTTCTCGTAAACAAGAGCGAAGAGCCAATCGGCACCCGTATCTTTGGCCCAGTGGTTCGCGAACTTCGCGCCCGCGGGTTCATGAAGATTATTTCGCTCGCTCCGGAGGTGCTCTAATGGCCGCCGCTAAAATCAAAAAAGGCGACAGCGTTGTCGTGCTTTCAGGCAAGGACAAGGGCCGTACTGGCACCGTCCGTCAGGTTATGCCAAAAGATGGCAAGCTGATTGTCGAAGGCATTAACATCGCTGCCCGTCACCGTAAGCCAAGTCAGGAAAACCCCCAGGGTGGTATCGATCGTTTCGAAGCGGCGATGCACATCTGTAAAGTTGCCGTGGCTGACCCCAAAGATGGCAAACCGACCCGCGTCCGTTTCGAAGAAAAGGACGGCAAAAAGGTTCGTGTTGCTGTGAAGTCCGGAGAGACAATCGATGGCTGATTATACACCTCGCATGAAGCAGCGCTTTGACGACAAGATCGTCAAGGCGATGACTGAAAAATTCGGCTATAAGAACCGTCTTGAAGTCCCCAAGCTGGAAAAAATCGTACTCAACATGGGTGTCGGTGAAGCCAGTCAGGACAAGAAGAAGGTTGCAACCGCTGCCGCAGAGATGGCGCTGATCGCTGGTCAAAAGCCGGTTATCACCAAGGCCAAGAAATCGATCGCTCAGTTCAAACTGCGCGAAGGTATGCCGATTGGTTGCAAGGTGACTTTGCGCCGGGAACGCATGTATGAATTCGTCGACCGTTTTGTTACTGTTGCAATGCCTCGCATTCGTGACTTTCGCGGACTGAACCCGAAATCATTCGATGGTCGCGGCAATTATGCAATGGGTCTCAAAGAACAAATCGTTTTTCCCGAAATCTCGTATGATAAAATCGAGACGGTTCGCGGTATGGACGTGATTGTGACCACGACTGCAAAGACAGACGAAGAAGCGCGTGAATTGTTGCGTTTGTTCGGTTTCCCGTTCCCTGCCGAAACGCAGGCTGATGAAAAGGCCGCGGCGTGAGCCCGGCCCTTGGTAAGAATTGAGAAAGAGAGCTTAAGTCCATGGCGAAACTGAGTTCCATCAACAAAAATGAGCGTCGTAAGAAGCTCGTCAAAAAGTATGCTGCGAAATATGCGGCGCTTAAGGCGATTGCTGATGACAAATCGCTCGAAGAGAGTGAGCGTATGATCGCTCGCCTTCAGATGGCTGAAATCCCGCGTAACGGAAACCCAACACGGGTCCGTAACCGCTGTGCAACCACTGGCCGCCCACGCGGCTATTATCGGAAGTTCGGCTTGAACCGCATCGAACTCCGGAATCTTGCCAACCGTGGCATGATTCCCGGCGTTACGAAGTCAAGCTGGTAAGGACTGACAGATGGCTATGACCGATCCACTGGGTGATATGCTCACCCGCATCCGCAACGGACAGCATGCGAAGAAGGACTCCGTCCTTTCGCCAGCTTCCAAACTGCGTGCAAATGTTCTCGAAGTGCTTCAACGTGAAGGCTACATCCGTGGCTATTCCGACGACACTTCTGGCAAGCACCCAGCTTTGCGGATTGAACTAAAATATTTCGAGGGTGAGCCTGCTATCAAGCATGTTGCCCGCGTTTCCAAGCCTGGCCGCCGCGTCTATTCGGGTTCGAAAGAGCTTCCGGTTGTTCGCAACGGTTTGGGTATCACCATCGTCTCGACGCCTCGCGGTGTGCTCTCGGATGCCGAAGCACGCAATGAAAACGTCGGCGGCGAAGTGCTTGCGGAGGTCTTCTGATGAGCCGCATTGGTAAAAAATCTGTCGCGATCCCTGGTGGTGTTACTGCCAATATCGACAATGGCACGCTCAGCGTGAAGGGCCCTAAGGGTACGCTCACAATGGGTTTGGTCGACGACATCGAATACAAGGTTGAAGAGGGCGAGATTTCTGTCACTCCGGCCAACAGCACCCGCCGTGCCCGCGATTTCTGGGGTATGCAGCGGACGCTGGTTTCGAACCTAGTCGAAGGTGTTACCGCTGGTTACACTAAAGTGTTGGAAATTACTGGTGTTGGTTATCGTGCCGCAGCTCAGGGCAAGAACCTGAAATTGCAGCTTGGCTTCAGCCACGATGTCGACCTCGCAATTCCAGAAGGTCTCGAAGTTAAAACCCCTGACCAGACTACAATCGAAGTCAGCGGGATCGATAAACAGGCAGTCGGCCAGTTCGCTGCTGAAATCCGTCGCTGGCGTAAGCCTGAGCCATATAAGGGCAAGGGCATCAAATATCGCGGCGAGTACGTCTTCCGCAAGGAAGGGAAGAAGAAGTAAGATGGCTAAACTATCTCTCTTTGAACGCCGTCGTCGCCGTGTCCGCACGGCGTTGCGCAGCCGCGCTGGCGATCGTCCGCGTCTTTCGGTGCATCGCACCGGACGTCACATCTATGCCCAAATCATCAACGACCATGATGGCCGCACTGTTGCAGCCGCATCGACGCTTGGTGCGAAGGCTTCGGGTGCGAATGTCGATGCAGCCGTAACCGTCGGCAAAGATATCGCTGCTGCAGCCAAGAAGGCTGGTGTCACAACTGTCGTGTTCGATCGCGGTGGTTTCCTTTTCCATGGCCGCGTGAAAGCGCTGGCCGATGCCGCCCGCGAAGGCGGGCTGGAGTTCTGATTATGGCTGACGAAAAGAATACGCCAGAAGCTGAAGCACCGAAGGTTGAAGACACAGCACCTGCTGCTGCAGAAACTCCCGGGGTTGAAGTTGCGGCTGAAGTGAAAACGCCTGTGGCGGACGCACCTCCTGCTCCTACGGAGCAAGCGCCTGCTGGTGCCGATGCGGCCCCACGTGGTCGTGGCGGTAACAATCGTGGCGGCGGTAACAACCGCGGTGGCGGCAACCAAGGCGGCGGTAACAACCGCGGTGGCCGTGGCGGTCGTGACAACAATCGCCGTGGCGGCCGTGACGAACCCGATGATGGCATCGCTGAAAAGCTGGTCCACATTAACCGCGTCTCCAAGACTGTTAAGGGCGGTAAGCGCTTCGGTTTTGCTGCGTTGGTTGTGGTCGGTGACGGCGCAGGCCGCGTTGGCTTCGGTAAAGGCAAGGCGCGTGAAGTGCCAGAAGCCATTACTAAGGCTACCGCAGCTGCCAAGAAGAAAATGATCCGTGTCGCTTTGAAAGAAGGCCGTACCCTTCACCATGACGCCAAGGGCCGTTTCGGCGCCGGTAAAGTGGTGGTTCGGACAGCGCCTCCTGGTACCGGCATCATCGCTGGCGGTCCAATGCGTGCTGTGTTCGAGAGTCTGGGTGTTGCCGACGTTGTGACCAAGTCCAACGGCACGTCGAACCCCTATAACATGATCCGCGCTACTTTTGATGCGTTGGCCAATCAGACTTCACCTAAGTCGGTTGCTCAGCGTCGTGGCAAGAAGGTCGCAGATCTTCTCAGCCGTGGTGGCGCTAGCGAAGCAGAGGCTGAGGCCGATGCTGCAGCCGTAGCGGAGTAAGATAGATGGCAGACAAGAAATCCATCAAGATCAAGCAGATTGGTTCGCCAATCCGCCGGCCCAGTAAACAGCGCCAGATTCTTATCGGCCTTGGCCTTAATAAGATGAACAAAATCGTCGAGCTTCAGGATACTCCGGAAGTTCGTGGAGCGATCGCCAAGCTGCCGCACATGGTTGCTGTCGTCGATTGAACTGATTTTGTTATTGAATTGAGTGGCCCGGCTATGTACCGGGCCACTTCCTATTAGCGCGAACCCCTTTTTGGGGCCTAGAAAGCGAAAGCGAGTGCCACGACATGAAACTTAACGAACTCAGAGATAATCCGGGTGCCCGTAAGACCCGCATCCGTGTTGGCCGCGGTATCGGTTCCGGCAAGGGCAAGACAGCTGGCCGTGGCCAAAAAGGTCAAAAATCACGTTCAGGTGTTGCAGTTAAGGGCTTTGAAGGCGGCCAAATGCCACTTCACATGCGTCTGCCGAAGCGCGGTTTTAACAACCCGTTCGGTAAAGATTTTGCAGAAGTGAACATTGGCATGATCCAGAAGTTCATTGATGCCAAGAAGATCGACATCAAGAACGACCTCGACATTGTTGCGCTTCGTGCAGCGGGTCTCGCTAAGGGCGGAAAAGACGGCGTTCGTCTGCTCGGCAAGGGCGAAATCACTGCCAAGGTCAAAATGATTGTTAATGGCGCGTCTAAGGGCGCGATCGAAGCAATTGAAAAGGCTGGCGGTTCGGTTGAAGTTCTTCCGGCTCCTAAGCATGATGGTGGTCAGGGCGACAAAGCCCCTAAAGGCAAAGCGCACGAGCGCGAGAAGGCCGCTAAGGCGAAATAATTGGTTAAATAGGAGAGCGAGGGGTTCGACATCGGGCCTCTTGCTCCCTATGTATCCTCTCCATGCTGGCGCCCCATTCTGTGGACAGCCGGCGCATCGTTAGGATCAAGTACTTACCATGGCATCACGCGCCGATAATATTGCGAGCAATTTAAGCCTCGCCAATTTCTCGAAAGCAACCGAGCTAAAGAGCCGTATCTGGTTCACAATCGGCGCGCTCATCGTTTTTCGCTTCCTCAGTTTTGTGCCGCTTCCTGGGGTTAACCCCAAGGCCTTGGCTATTCTGGCTGAACGGACGCAGGGCGGTGTGACAGATCTGCTAAACGCCTTTACTGGCGGAAGCCTGGAGCGGATGAGCCTTATCGCTCTCGGTGTCATGCCCTACATTACCGCTTCGATTGTTGTGCAGATGGCCTCGTCACTACACCCGACACTCGCTGCACTGAAGAAAGAGGGGCAGACTGGCCGTCAGAAACTAAACCAATATACGCGTTACGGTACTGTGTTTCTGTGCGCGATCCAGGGATGGTTCTTGGCGGCAGGCCTAGAGGCATTTGGTGCCTCTAGTGGAATTGCAGCGGTGGTAGACCCCGGATATATGTTCCGTGTCGGCGCTGTAATCAGTCTTGTTGGTGGCACGATGTTTTTGCTGTGGCTCGGTGAACAGATTACTAGCCGCGGCATTGGTAATGGCGTTTCACTGATCATTATGGCGGGTATCGTCGCGCAGTTCCCGACCTTCGTTTCGAACATGCTCGAGGGTGGTCGTTCGGGGCAGATCGGGGCGGGTCTCATTATCGGTTTCAGTGTTATGGTCATCGGCCTTATCCTTGTGATCTGCTTCTTTGAACGGGCACAGCGCCGTTTGCTCATTCAGTATCCCAAGCGGGCTAGTGCGCGCGGAATGATGCAGGCTGATCGCTCGCACCTTCCTTTGAAGCTGAACACCGCTGGCGTTATCCCGCCTATCTTCGCGAGTTCATTGCTACTGTTGCCGCTTACGATAACGCAGTTTGCGGGATCTTCGCTCGATACCAGCTCGGGTGGAGGAAGTTTCTTGCAGCAAGTTCTGCAATATCTTCAGCACGGCCAGCCATTATATATGGGCCTCTATGCAGCGGGAATTATCTTTTTCTGCTTCTTCTACACTGCGGTTGTCTTCAATCCTGAAGAGACAGCGGATAATTTGAAGAAGAATGGCGGTTTCATTCCTGGCATTCGTCCGGGCAAGCGCACGGCGGATTATCTAGATTATGTTCTGACGCGTATCACCACGGTGGGCGCGATCTATCTGACTGCTGTCTGTGTTATTCCTGAATATGTAATTGCCCAAACCGGCATTCCATTGTTCCTTGGCGGCACCAGCTTATTGATCGTCGTGAACGTAACCGTGGATACGATCAGTCAGATTCAGTCGCACCTCTTGGCGCACCAATATGGTGATCTTATCAAGAAGGCGAAGCTGAAGGGCCGCAACCGCTAAGGCGGTGGCCCGGGGAATAAGCGTAATTTGAGCAATCAGGGGTGTCTTGCGTGAATATTATTCTTCTGGGACCTCCGGGAGCCGGCAAAGGCACTCAGGCAACCAATCTTGAGGAGCGCCACGGCATGCTCCAATTGTCTACCGGAGACATGCTACGCGAAACCCGGAAGGCGGATACGGAGCTTGGGCGCCAAGTCGCCGACGTAATGGATTCTGGCGGTCTGGTCTCGGACGAAATTGTCTCGGCAATGATCGATGCGAAGCTTGGAAGCATGGCTGCCGATGTTGGCGCAATCTTTGATGGCTATCCTCGAACACAGCCCCAGGCGCATTCCCTCGATGAAATACTTGAGAAGCACGGGCGTAAGCTTGATCATGTAATTGAGCTTGAAGTTAATGAAGACGCTCTGGTTGATCGGATCACTGGCCGCTTTACTTGTGGCAAGTGCGGCGAGGGTTATCACGATCGTTATAAGATGCCCGTAGCTGACGGCGTTTGTGATAAATGTGGGTCTACCGAATTTAAGCGGAGGCCTGACGACAACGAGGAAACGGTGCGCAACCGCATGCAGGAATATCGCGCCAAAACCGCGCCCATTCTTCCCATCTATGAAGAACGCGGCATTGTTTCGCGGGTCGACGGTATGGCGAGCATCGATGAAGTGACCGCCTCGCTCGACGCAATTCTAGCACAGTAGGCTTTGCGCGGGGCAGGGCATAATACAGCGCCCCCCCTTTTCAACTCATTCGCCGCGTGGAATAGAGCCGCGATACGGAGAGTTGATAATGAAGAAGTTTGCCATCTTTGCTTCGGCAATCGCTTGCCTGTTTGCTAGCCCAGCTCAGGCTGAAATTGTGGCGCAAACCGATGCGGCATTTGTGACGCGCGATAGCGCCGTAGTGAAGGCCGATTTGCGTGAGACTTGGCTCGCGTTAATCTCACCAGGAAAATGGTGGAATTCGGCCCATACATTCTCTGGCGATTCATCGAATATGATCCTGACCCCGCAAGGTGGGGGGTGTTTCTGCGAGCGGATTCCAGCCGAAGACACAGCGACTAAAGTAGGCTTAGGCGGCAGCGTCGAACATATGTCGGTAATTCTTTCCATTCCCGATCAAGCATTAAGGATGCGCGGCAGCCTCGGGCCGCTGCAAAGCGAGCCGGTTCAGGGCATCATGACCATAACACTTTCAGAGACCGGCGAGGGCACCCGTATCGTGTTTGAATATGCAGTAGCCGGATTTATGCGCTTCAAGGTGCCGGTGATCTCGAAAGCGGTCGATGGTGTCATGAGCCAGCAATTGAGCGGTTTGGCCGAATTGCTTGGGGTTGTTGAAGCACCGAAAGGAGCGGCGACGCCGGACAATGCCGATGCGACAAATGACGATGCCGAGCCAGATGCTGACCCGGAGTCCGTAGAAGAAAAAGCAGACCCCAAAGATCCCAAAATCTCGGTCGATGAGGCATTTGGTGATCTGTCCGACGGCGATTAAGTTTTCAACGTTTGCTTGGCTGGGGCGCAAAGGGCGCTACCATGGTTCCATAAACAAGAGTGCGAGTCGCCATTTGTGTGCGGACATCGTGCCAAAGGTGGGTTGCTATAAATTTAGTGCGGGGCGTTTTTCGCTGCGTTCAACGCCGAGAGGGGGCAATTATGGCTGTATCTGACCACGTAGACCTATCAACCTTTATGGAAGGCGTCACGAAGCGCAATCCAGGTCAGACTGAATTTATTCAGGCTGTTCAAGAAGTTGCACAGGATGTTTACGCATTCATCGACGATAAAGAAGAATATCACGCCGCCCAGATCCTCCGCCGTATTGCAGAGCCCGACCGTGTGATTTCGTTCCGCGTGTGTTGGGAGGACGATAATCACAATATCCGTGTCCAGCGTGGGTGGCGGGTCCAGAACAACAACGCCATCGGCCCCTATAAGGGCGGAATTCGTTTCCACCCGAGTGTGACAGAGAGTGTTTTGAAATTCCTCGCTTTCGAACAAACTTTCAAAAACTCGCTGACCGGGCTGCCAATGGGTGGAGGGAAGGGCGGTTCCAACTTCAATCCGAGAGGCAAGAGCGACAGCGAAGTCATGCGTTTCTGCCAGAGTTTTATGACCGAGCTCTATCGTCATATTGGCCCTGATACCGACGTTCCCGCAGGCGACATCGGCGTTGGCGGCCGTGAAATCGGCTATATGTTCGGCCAGTACAAGCGCATCACGAATCGCTGGGAAGGTGTATTAACCGGCAAGGCCATCGAATATGGCGGTTCCCAAATGCGGCCCGAGGCGACCGGTTACGGCGCTGTGTATTTCCTCCAGAACATGCTCAAGCATAAGGGGCAGGACATTGAGGGGAAAACTGCAGTCATTTCAGGATCCGGTAATGTCGCAACCCACGCCGCGGAGAAAATTACCCAGCTTGGCGGCAAAGTGCTGACGCTGTCTGATAGCGGCGGCTTCATCCATGATCCGGACGGAATGACTCAAGAAAAAATCGACTGGGTCAAGCACCTCAAGACAGTTAAGCGTGGCCGCATCAGCGAATATGCTGATCACTTTACCGGCGCATCTTTCCACGAAGGTAAACGGCCATGGGATGTGACCTGTGATCTGGCGCTCCCCTGTGCGACCCAGAACGAGCTCAATGAGGAAGAAGCCAAGTCGCTTGTTGCGAATGGCGTGCAGGGCGTGTCCGAAGGCGCGAACATGCCGACCACGCTGGAAGGCGTGCATGTCTTCCACGATGCGAAAATCATGTATGGCCCCGGCAAGGCGGCTAATGCTGGCGGGGTCGCTGTTTCAGGCCTCGAAATGAGCCAGAATGCAGAGCGCATCAGTTGGAATCAGGAGCGTCTTGGCGATATGCTGACCGAGTTGATGGAAGGTATTCATGGCAAATGCGTTGAATATGGTGACGATGGCAACGGCTATGTCGACTATGTGAAGGGTGCGAACATCGCGGGCTTCAAAAAGGTTGCTGACGCGATGCTGGCGTTTGGGGTCGTATAACGCTGAATGAGGAGCGCGACCGGCAAGATTCGGGTTTCTGCTTTCAGGTAGTAACCCCTTGAAACGCCGGTCGGGCGCCCCATTTGCCCCGCTGTTGCGAAGCGTGGTGCACCAAGGGACCGTTTGCCTGTTGACCTGACGGGCGAATCCTTTTAAGCGCGGCCTTCGTTCGACAGTCTCGGGTTAGTCCGGCAGGCCACAGCCTTTTGTGCGCCAACCGGGCTTTTTGCGTTAGCAAGCCCAAAACTGCTGAATGAATTAACGCTATGAGATAGGGGCACGCCCTTTCCGGTAAGCGGAAATCAGTGTGATCCCCTGTGGAGCATGGAGAATTAAGTGGCTCGTATTGCCGGGGTAAACCTCCCCACAAATAAGCGCGTGATCATCGCGCTGACCTATATTCACGGAATCGGCCGGACAACGGCCGTTGATATCGCCACCAAGCTTGGCATCGATCACTCCCGACGGGTGCAGGATCTATCGGACGCAGAAGTCCTTTCGATTCGTGAAACGATTGATGCTGAACATCAGGTCGAAGGTGATTTGCGCCGCGACACTTCGATGAACATCAAGCGCCTGATGGACCTTCGGTCCTATCGCGGCCTTCGTCATCGTAATGGTCTGCCCGTTCGCGGACAGCGCACGCACACCAACGCCCGTACCCGCAAGGGTAAGGCGAAGCCCATCGCGGGCAAGAAGAAGTAAGCTGCGGTAACCCGCACTTACGCTCTCTTCTTTCAGAAAATAGGATACCGATAATATGGCACGCGAACCAGGCCGGATTAGGAAGCGCGACAAGAAAAATATTTCTAGTGGCGTCGCTCATATCAACGCCAGCTTCAACAACACAATGATTACCATCACCGACGCACAGGGCAACGCTATCAGTTGGTCTAGCGCAGGCACGATGGGTTTCAAAGGTAGCCGCAAGTCGACGCCTTATGCTGCACAAGTTGCAGCAGATGACGCCGGCAAGAAAGCCGCCGAGCACGGTGTTCGGACACTCGAAGTAGAAGTGAAGGGCCCCGGCTCTGGCCGTGAGAGCGCGTTGCGCGGTCTCGCAGCCGTCGGCTTCACGATCACTTCGATCCGCGACGTTACGCCAATCCCACATAATGGGGTTCGGCCTTCAAAGCGTCGCCGCGTCTGATCCATCGTTTTCTGGCGGTCCACTCGGGGCCGCCAAGTTTTCCGGACCGGATGCGTTGAGAGCCCATCACTCAGCGCTTCGGTCCAGTCCGCATTCGAACCCAGGGGAATTTCATGTCCGTCAACACCAAGAACTGGCAGGAACTCAAGAAACCCAACACCCTCGAGATTAAGGAAGGCGGCGACAAGACTCGCAAGGCCACCTTTATCGCAGAACCACTCGAGCGCGGCTTCGGCCTCACGCTCGGCAACGCCTTGCGCCGGGTTCTGCTTTCAAGCCTTCAGGGTGCTGCAATTACCTCGATCAAGATCGAGAACGTGCTTCATGAATTCTCGTCGCTTGCCGGCGTTCGTGAAGATGTAACCGACATCGTCCTGAACGTGAAGCAAATCGCGCTCAAGATGGAAGGCGAAGGTCCCAAACGGCTTCAGCTTTCCGCGACTGGCCCTGCTGAAATCAAGGCCGGCGATATTGCTGTTACTGGCGACATTGAAGTGATGAACAAGGATCTTGTGATCTGTCATCTCGATGAAGGCGCGACTTTCAACATGGAACTGACTGCCGACATCGGCAGCGGCTATGTTCCGGCTGTCCAAAACCGCCCGGCCGATGCGCCGATCGGTTTGATCCCGGTTGATTCGCTCTATTCGCCTGTGCGTCAGGTCAGCTACAAAGTTGAGAAGGCCCGCGTTGGTCAGGAACTCGACTTTGACAAATTGTCGCTGACTGTCGAAACAGACGGCACTGTCGCCCCTGAAGATGCTGTGGCGTATGCTGCGCGCATCCTGCAGGATCAGCTGACCTTGTTCGTCCACTTCGAAGACGGCGTGCCGCAAGCTCCATCAGCAATGATCGGTGTTGCAGCGCAGCCAGAAGAAAGCGATGCGAACCAGCTTAACCGCTACCTTCTCAAGAAGGTCGACGAGTTGGAACTATCGGTTCGTTCGGCAAACTGCCTCAAGAACGACAACATCATCTACATCGGCGATCTGGTCCAGAAGACCGAAGCCGAGATGCTGCGTACGCCAAACTTTGGCCGCAAGTCGCTCAACGAGATCAAGGAAGTGCTTTCCAGCATGGGTCTACGCCTCGGCATGGACATCCCCGGTTGGCCGCCTGAGAATATCGAAGAAATGGCCAAGAAGCTCGAACAAGAGCTGCTGGGTTAATTTGATTGATAAGCCCCGGCGAGAGCCGGGGCTTACAAAAGGGCGACGGTGATGGCCCCGAATAGTCACCAGCTACGGGCTACCTGATACGGGCCCATAACGAACGGCTGATATGTTCAGGACATGGCGCTTGCGCTTTTCCGCCAAGAACAGTCAGCAACACAGAAGGAATGAATTATGCGTCACGGTCTATCACAGCGCACGCTGAGCCGTAAAACTGGCCACCGTAAGGCTCTTTTCCGCAATATGTCTGCTGCGCTGATCAAGCATGAGCAAATCTCGACAACTTTGCCCAAGGCGAAGGAATTGCGTCCTTACATCGAGAAGCTGATTACGCTGGCAAAGCGTGGCGGCCTTTCGAACCGCCGTCTGGCGCAAGCCCGTTTGCTCGACGAAACCCAATTGAAGAAATTGTTCGACATTCTGGCAGAGCGTTATTCCGACCGTGATGGCGGCTACACCCGCATCATCAAGGCCGGCTATCGCGGAAGCGACAGTGCTCCTCTCGCCATTATCGAATTCGTTGACCGCGATGTCGATGCCAAGGGCAAGGACAGCGGCCCGGCAATGAATGCCGACGAAGAAGAATTCGAAGACGCGTAAGCGCGGACTTCCAAACAATCACCGAGTGGGCCGGAGGAGAGATCCTTCGGCCCTTTTCGTTTTGACTCATGCTGGCGTGCGAGGCAGACCGTTGGCATGATACGAAAAGCTTTATTTTCCGGCGCGCTGCTTGGCAGCGTTTTCTTTGCCAGCACCGTTGCAGCCCAAAGCCAGCAGGATCAACTGGACGCCCGTTATGACCGTGCGCTTGCCGCTGGATACAAGGCGCTGTTTTTGTGCAGCGCGATTGCCAATGCAGAACGCAGCGGTGTGAACCGCGGGGTTAACAGCGTGGTGGCTTGGGAGCTAACGGGTGTTTATCCGGAGATCGATCCAATCATTCGGAAACTCGAACATCGCGTGGTACGGGCGAAGGAAGGCCCGATTAGCCATGTCGAGGTCGATTGGGCTGAGGATATGCCCCCTCGTTATGCCAGAGCGTCATACAAGGACGGCTGCCGATTGGCCCCGATTGGCGTTGCGCCAGAGCCAGCGGGAACCGATTTGCCTCCTGAAAGAGCGCTTCCTGAAGATTTTCCGCGGCTCTCCGATGGAGCGCCAGCTTTTCCGCCAATGATGATCTTCGGCACGTCGAATCTTAGCCTCAGGACTGAGGTCGATCGGGCGTTTGATGGCACTTATGGTGAAGGCGCGCGCACTACTGCTGTCGTTATCCAAAGTAAGGGGCGCCGTTATTCGCGCTACGTCTCGCCATTGAATAGCGATGCAAAGTCGTTTGAAGATATGATCGGTGGATACAGTCCGCGCACTCCGCAACGCACATGGTCGGTCGCTAAGAGCATCGCCGCGACGTTAGTTGGTGTGGCGGTGCACAAGGGGCAAATCGACGTCAACGCTCCGATGTTGCGCAGTGAGTGGAAGGACGATGCTCGCAGCCAGATTAGTGTTGATCATCTGCTGCGCATGGCCTCAGGGCGATACACTGATACGCCAGGCAACCGCACAGATCCGCTTTACGCAGGTGGTTCGACGGTTGAAGAGACTGCGACGAACTGGCCGCTTATCCGGCAGCCGGGTACCGTATTCCGCTATGCTAACAACGACACGTTGATGGCGATTAAAGCAATTAGCGATCGATTTTCGGATTTTGATCCGGAAGCTTTTTTTATCTCGGTCGGTATGAAGAACACCGTCGCGGAAACTGATTGGGCAGGAGACTATATCCTGTCGAGCCAAGTTTGGACCACGGCGGAGGACCTCGCCGATCTGGGGCAGCTTCACCTCCAAGACGGTGTGTGGGAGGGCGAGCGCATCCTGCCCGAGGGTTGGGTGAAGTATATATCGGCTCCCTCCGGCCCCCAGCCTGACGGGCCGTTTGGATATGGTGCAGGGTGGTGGCTGATGAACAAGTCTGACGGCGTTCCGGCTGACGCTTTCGCCGCTTTCGGCAATCGGGGGCAATATGTGGTGGTTGTTCCAAGCAAAGACATCGTGATTGTTCGCCGAGGAGAAGATCCTGTGGGTAGCCGGTTCGACATCGCTGCTTTCACCAAGGATGTGCTTGCTTCGCTCGAAAGTTGACTGCGTTCATAAAATCTAACACTTTTCTGAACATCAGCTGCAAAGCCAATTCAGGCTCAGATCAAGGCGAATCGCCTAGACCACTTGTGAAGCCAAGGCATTGTCGCCTCGGCATCATGAAGGAACTAATCATGAAGACCATTCCCAAAGCCCTAGCCGGAACCATCGCCGCTGGCGCGATGGCAATGACTTCCGCCGCACCGGCCTTTGCCCGTGATCGTAACGATGATGGCATTTCCACCGGCGAAATCATTGCCGGAGCGGTAATCCTTGGCGGTATCGCCGCTGTACTATCTTCGGGCAATCGTGACCGCGACCGGTATAGCTACCGTGACCGCGACAATCGCCAGAATTACAATCGTCGCGGCAATGGACGCCGGGCTGTGCAACAATGTGTTGCCGCCGCCGAGCGGGATGCTCACAGAGCTGGCTATCGCTTCGCGGACGTAACCCAAATCCGGGACGTCGATAAACGTCGGGGTGGCTGGAGCGTCAAGGGTCGTATCGTGGTCGATGGCTCGCGGGGTTACAGCAACCGCGGGTACAATCGGGATTACAATCGGGATTACAATCGGGGTGACCGGTATGACCGTCAGGATCGTCGGGGCTATAACCAGCATCGTCGCGGCTATCGGAATGATGCCGGAACGTTCAGGTGTGACTTTTCTCGCGGCCGGGTCGTTGGCCTAAGTTACAACGGCATTCGTGGCCTTCGTTGAAATTGATCATCGAAGTTCATGATAATTAACCAGCACTGGGCGGTTCAGGCTGAAGCAAGCCTGGACCGCCTAGTCACATTGACATCAATTGAGCAAAGCTGCTCGCAATTTGGGGCAATCATTATGACCCGTTTCAAACAATTCTCCGCTGGCACAGCCTTCGCCGCCGCCTTGTCGATGTCCGCTAGCCCGGTTTCCGCTGCGGAATTCCCGGTCAATTCTGTACAATCTGCGCCAGTTGGCGTGGTCCAATGGGATGGTGATGCGATGAATGCAGAGCGTCACCGCCGCTATCGCCGCGACCGGGTGGATGCTGGTGATGTTATCGCGGGCGTCCTGATTTTGGGCGGGATTGCCGCGGTGGCGAACGCAGCTTCGCGTAACAATCGCAATGATCGCCGGTACCGTGATCAGGCCCCGAATTACCGCCAACCAGCCAGCAACAGCCGCGCAGGCGGCGGTCAAGGCATCGACCGTGCAGTAGATATGTGCATGCGTGAGATTGAGCGCGATGTCCGCGTCGACTCGGTTGATAATGTCGTTCGCAATGGTGAAGGTTGGACCGTGGCTGGCACGCTTTATAACGGCGAAGGGTTCAGCTGTCAGATCGACAACGAAGGCCGGATTGGCAATGTATCTTACGGACAAAGAGCTGCATCATATCAATCCGGCGCTTACCAATCGGTACCGGTTGAAGATCGCCAATATGATAATGCAACCTATGCCGAGGCATGGAACCATGTTGACGGGGATGATGCCCCGGCTGACTTCGCTGGTGTAGAGCCTTCCGGTCCGCAACCTGCCTATCCGGGCGGCCCTGTTGATGGCGAACCTGAATATGAGGAAGATAGCCTGGGCGGTTAAGCTAGCCGTCTACTCGCCCTCCTGGATCCCGTCCTGACCTTCGCGGTATGAGGGAAGAGCGAGGTTCCAGCTGATCGCCGCACTTCTCAAGGAGAAGCCAGCGGCGGTCGCTATCCCCCAAGTGACAGGGTTGGGCAGCCCCAGCAGCAAACCGCCGACGCACAGGCTGGCCGACAGCGCGGCTGCGGTCACGTAAAGCTCTGGCTTCATCAATATCGATGGTTTACCTGCGACAACATCACGAATTACGCCGCCAATACAGCCTGTTATGATGCCCATCAGGATCGCCGGAATTGGCGGTATACCGTAAGATAGCGCCTTCGATGCTCCTAAAACCGCATAGGCGGTCAGGCCCAATCCATCGGCAAAGTCCATCAGCTTTCCATCCCACCACCGTGTCGGTGTGAACCAAGCGATGATCGCGGTTATCAGGCAGATCGCTGCAACCCATGCGTCGGAAACCCAGAAAACCGGAGCATCGACCAAAAGATCGCGAACCGTGCCTCCGCCTACACCGGTAATAAGCGCGAAGAAGGCCATCGTTACAAATGTTTGCCGCTCCTTCGCAGCCAACAAAGCGCCTGATAGCGCAAAAATCGCGACTCCAAGCAGATCGAGAATATCGAGCACTGGCGTCAATATGATCGCCGGTTCAAGCATTTACCCGGGCCTTCCTGCGGCGGAACATCAAAATGCAGCCTAGCAATGAGCCAATGACGCCTAGCGCCGCAAACAGGATCAGGATTGGATGCGAGGTATCTTCGCGGTCCTGCAAATCCATTATGTGTAGGCCCCACATGAAATCAAACAACCGCCACCACTGGGTTCTTACGGCGGCAATCTCGCCAGTTTGCTGATTGACATAGACATGCGTGCCATCCTCCAACGCAATTTGCCAGACGGGCATTTCGCGCCGGAAATCAAACGGAACGGCGTCCTTTCTAAAAAAGGCGGAGCTGACGACTTTATCGCCGCCAACTATCTGGTCCGCGACGATAATTCGTGCTTCCACCTCGCCGACGAGTGGCAACAGGCTTCCATCGGGCCCAAAGCGCTCAATTGAACCGTCCATATACGCGAAAGACGTGATCGGTCGCTTGCCCTGCATGGCGGTTGTTACCGATCTTACAGGCTTGTCGCTTCTATCGGGCAGGATAACTGCGATGTTGGTATCGGAGGGCAAAGCCTGTTCTTCGGCTTCTTCGCGTAAATGGTTGCCACGCACTTCCTCAATCGGCTTCGCGACCATTACCAAGCCGGTGACGGTCCACATTACCACTGGCACGCCAACTAGCCAACCAAGCCAGATGTGCCATTTGGCGAACCGCTGCATCCAAAGTTTTTTCGCCATCACGCAGCCAATCCTGAATTTCTAACTGTGAAGAAGCTCACCAATTCCGCGCGCCGTAGCAATACAATCCAGATCAGACCAGCGTGGACCGATAATCTGGATTCCGGTCGGCATCCCGTCGCCTTGGCCAACGGGCAGGACCGTACTTGGCAGATTCGGGAAAGTCGAAATTCCCGCCCAAGCGAAGACTTCGGCAAAATCACGCTCTGCCCCGTCAATCATCACTTTGCGTTCGCGGACCGGCGTATCGTCATGAGCGAAGGCAACAATTGGGGCAGGTGGGGCAATCACAAAATCGTAACTTTCAAACAAGTGCGCCCAGGCAATTTCTGATCGTGCCTGCAAGTCGAGCAGATTGAACCAGTCTGTTGCGGTGGCTCGCTCTCCGTCAGGGCCGGGCATTCCGCGCGCCATCGCAATTGCGAGCATCCGCATATAATCGCTGTGCTGGGCCTTGAGGTCTGGAAGCAAGTCGCTCGAATAATCGACTGAAACCCCTGCTTTATCAAGCTCTGAAACCGCTGCATGCATCGCTCCTTTGACAGCGGCATCGACCGGGCTTGCATCCTGATCGGCGACGAGCAGAAACTTGCAATCCTTAAGCGGTTTATGAGGTTCGCGTAGCGGCATCATTGCGGTAATCCGCATCAAGGCATCCAGATCATCCGCATTTCGCGCAATCGGCCCTGCAATAGACAACACACCGTCATGCCCGTCGCTTCCAGCCATTGCAGGGTGATCATGGCCGTGTTTGCTGATCAGACCCCAGCTCGATTTGTGACCCCAGACGCCGCAAAAATGCGCTGGTACGCGGACCGACCCGCCAATGTCGGTGCCATAATCGCAAGGTACCATTCCCGCCGCGACGGCCGCCGCTGCGCCGCCTGA
Source organism: Pontixanthobacter gangjinensis (assembly GCF_009827545.1). Lineage (NCBI taxonomy): Bacteria > Pseudomonadati > Pseudomonadota > Alphaproteobacteria > Sphingomonadales > Erythrobacteraceae > Pontixanthobacter > Pontixanthobacter gangjinensis. Next base: position 1,516,970 of record NZ_WTYS01000001.1, read on the forward strand.
TGAACCGCCCGGGCTACGCGCCAAGTCATGCGGATTATGTGTCCGGCCGTAAGCGGGGTTGTTCGATTGCCAGTCGGACAGATCGGGCGGGACATTGCTTTTCCCGATCAAGATCGCCCCTGCCGATTTGAGTTGAGTTACGAGCTTGGCATCGCGCTTCGCGACATTGCCCTTGAACTGTTCGTGACCCCAAGTGGTTGGGAGGCCGGCAATGTCGAAACTTTCTTTGATCGTCATGGGTACGCCGAAAAGTGGTTGGTCACTTGCAGGAGCTTTGCCATCAGCCGCTCTGGCCAAATCCCGAGCCCGATCAAAATCGCGTACTGGCACCGCGTTTATCGGGCCATCAAGCGCCTCGACCCGTGCAATTGCCGCCTCGACCGCCTCCAGTGGGGAAATGTCACCCTTACGAATCTGCGCAGCGAGTTCGAGCGCGCCGGGTTCCTTGGTCAATTGGGTGTATGTCATGGGACGGTTCCTCGATCCTGTTCGCGACACGCGGGCTCGCTGTTTGTTTGTATCAGGCCGAGCGCAAATCCGAAGCCGAGAATTGGTGACGCGCCATAGCCGATCAATATGCTTGGATAATGCGACAGTATCGCCATCAAGGCAAAGCCAAATAATGCGCCGCTCAGCGCGAAGCGCTCGCCGCGTTCCATCGGCGCAGCTTGCGCGATCATGATCATGCTTGTGATCCAAGCAATTACCAGTGCGGCGGCGAGCAGTGGCGCTGTCATGACCAAGTCGGCTACCACGCGTTCGGCGAAGTCTTGCGGTGGCAGTTCACCGCGCAGAGCCATCGAAATGCTCGCAAAGAATGCCACGACCGCAATCACGCCTAGCCGCCAATCCTTTGTAACATCGTGTAGCCCGGCAGCGGCAAAAAGTATGGCGAACCCCAGCGCCGCGTCTGGTTGAAGAAATGCCGCAACCAGCGACGTGAACAGTATGACTGGTGCAATTTCACGGTTTGAAGCTGCAAGCACCGCCAATGCGGGAAAGGCAAAGGCTCCTGAATTCAGAATAAACGGCCCCGCCGGTAACCACCGCGCAACCCCGTTCATGGATATGTCGCTGACAAATGGGAGGTACAGCAGCCCCAAGAGAGTAAATATTATGGCCTGTGCTACTCGTCCTGTGGACGGCCTAAAGCCGATGACAATCCACAGCATCGCCAATGCCAGAGCTGCTCCATTCACAATGACATATTGCAAAGGCGCGCCCTGAGCTAACAAATATGCAAGCCCGGCAATCGTTGGAATGGCGAGCGCGAGCAAGGCTGGAATGCGTTCCGTTAGCCTTGCTCGCATAGTCATATCCTACATATGGATCGGCTTGCCCTGAACCGCCATCGCCGCCTCTTTCAGCGCTTCTGCGTGGGTCGGGTGAGCGTGGCAAGTGTAGGCAATATCTTCGGATGTCGCGCCGAATTCCATCGCCACCGCTGCCTCTGCGATCATGGTTCCGGCAAGGCTGGCGACGATATGCACGCCCAGCACACGGTCGGTTTCTGCATCGGCGATGACTTTCACAAAGCCATCGGTATCGCGGTTTGCCTTCGCGCGGCTGTTGGCCATCATCGGGAACTTGCCGACTTTCACTGTATGGCCTGCTTCTTTCGCTTCGTCTTCGGTCAATCCGACGTCGGCGAATTCTGGCATGGTGTAGACGACACCTGGAATGACCGCATGGTTGATGATGCCAGTCTGGCCTGCGACGTTCTCTGCGCAAGCTATGCCTTCGTCCTCGGCTTTATGCGCGAGCATTGGGCCGGGCACGACATCGCCGATGGCCCAAACGCCCTCGATCTTGGTGCGGAAATCATGGTCGGTTTCGATCTGACCGCGCTTGTTGGTTTCAATGCCGATGGCATCGAGTCCTAGCTTGTCGGTGTTTGGGCGGCGACCTATGGAAACGAGCACATGGCTTGCTTCGATGGTTGTTTCATCGCCGCCAGATGCTGGCTCGACAGTCAAAGTGACTTTCTTGCCTTTGACAGAAGCACCAGTGACCTTGCTCTTCAGCTTCAGATCCATGCCTTGTTTCTTGAATATCTTTCCAGCTTCCTTGCGGACATCAGTGTCCATTCCGGGGAGCAGCATATCAAGATATTCAACTACGGTGACCTTCGCACCGAGGCGGCGCCAGACAGAGCCAAGCTCTAACCCGATAACACCGCCACCGATGACGACCAGATGCTCGGGCACCTCGGAAAGCTCCAATGCGCCGGTGGAATCGACAATCCGGCCTTTTGCATTGTCGACCTCAACGCCTGGCAAGGGCGTGACGTTGGAACCAGTCGCGATAATGATGTCTTTCGCAGTGTGCGTGTCTTTGCCGACAGTCACTGTATGGCCGTCTTTGAAGGTCGCGTGGCCCTTAATCCACGTGACTTTGTTCTTTTTGAACAAGAACTCGATACCGCCTGTCAATTCGCCGACAGCTTTGACTTTTTCAGCCTGCATTACGCCAAGATCGAGCTTGGCATTCGCGGTAATGCCCCATGCCGCCATATGACCGTTTTGGGCTTCATCGAACAGTTCAGAAGCGTGCAGCATCGCTTTGGATGGGATGCACCCGACATTGAGGCAGGTTCCGCCAAGCGTTTCGCGGCTTTCCACGCAGGCTGTTTTCAGCCCAAGCTGCGCCGCACGGATAGCAGCGACATAGCCGCCGGGGCCAGCGCCAATAACTAGGCAATCGTAATCGTATGAATGGTCAGCCATTATTCTTTCCTCAGAGATCGATCAGCATCCGTGTCGGATCTTCGATTGCTTCCTTGATAATTTTCAGTGCGGTCACTGCCTCGCGGCCATCGACCAAGCGGTGGTCATAGCTGAGGGCGATGTACATCATCGGGCGGATAACGATCTCGCCATTGACCACAACTGCGCGGTCTTCGATCCGATGCAGCCCAAGAACGGCGCTTTGCGGCGGGTTGATGATCGGGGTCGACATCAGCGAGCCAAATACGCCGCCGTTGGAAATGGTGAACGTGCCGCCAGTCATGTCGGCCATGGTCAGTGTGCCATCCCGCGCAGCTTTGCCGAAACCGGCAATGTCTTTCTCGATTTGGGCAAAGCCCTTCTTATCAACATCGCGAACAACCGGAACGACCAGACCGTTAGGCGCGCTAACCGCGACCGAAATATCGATATAATCATGATAGACAATCTCGTCGCCATCAATCTGGGCATTGACGCTAGGCACATCTTTCAAGGCCAGGTGCGCGGCTTTCGCGAAGAAGCCCATGAAGCCAAGTTTAATGTCATGCTTTTTAGCGAACAGATCTTTGTATTTGGTCCGCGCCTCGATCACCGCTGTCATGTCGACATCATTGAAAGTGGTCAGCAACGCAGCATTATCCTGCGCGCTCTTAAGCCGCTTGGCGATTGTTTGACGCAGGCGGGTCATCTTCACCCGTTCAGTGTTGCGCCCACTTGTCGAGGCGGTAGCCGGAGCAGTGGCCGGGGCTGCTGCTTCTGCAGGTGCGGTGGCAGGGGTATCGCCCCTAACCTTTGCAGCTGCGATCACATCCTCCTTGGTCAGACGGCCATCCTTGCCAGTGCCCTTGACTGTCGATGGGTCGATACCGTGTTCCAATACGGCGCGGCGCACGGCTGGAGAGAGCGTTTGCGATGCATCGGACGCTTGCGTTTCGGCAGGAGCAGCCTTGCTTTCATCGCGCTGTTGCGCGGCGCGGCCTGCGTTTTCACCAGTTGCAGCCGGTGTCGCGCCCGCTTCGACCAGCGCTATTACCGCGCCAACTTCGACCGTATCGCCAACTTCGGCTTTCAACTCACTGATAACGCCAGCAACCGAGGAAGGCACCTCGATAGCGACCTTGTCGGTTTCCAGGCTGCAAATCGGTTCGTCGACCGCAACTGCGTCACCGGGCTTCTTCAGCCATTCTCCGATGGTGCCTTCGGTAACCGATTCACCGAGCGCGGGGACTGTGATTTCTGTGGCCATAATCTGTGTTCCTTAGGCCTTCTTGCCATTGTTGGGTCGGGAAAGGGTGACTTTGGCGGTCTTGCCAGTGTTAGATAGGTCGAGTGCAAGGCTGACGAGCCCCTCTTGCTGCGCTTGATGGCGCTTGGCCAATCCGGTCGCAGGTGAGGCGGCAGGTTCACGTCCAGCATAGATTGGACGCAAGTTCTTGCCTGCCGCGAATGCGGCATCTTCGATAAGGCGATCGACGAATGTCCATGCGCCATTATTTTGCGGCTCTTCCTGACACCAGACGATCTCTTCGAGATTTTTCATACGCTTGATACGCCCCGTGAGCGGTTCACCAGGGAAGGGGTAGATCTGCTCGATGCGGACGATGGATATATCGTCGATACCCACTTCGTCGCGCTTCTCAATCAAATCATACGCGACTTTACCAGAACACAGGACAAGGCGTTTGACTTTGTCATCCGCGATTTCTTTCGTGTCGGATTTGATCCGCATGAAGTGGTGATCACCCTGAAATTCCTCTGCGCTGCTTTTGGCCATCGGATGGCGAAGCAGGCTCTTGGGCGTCATGATAATCAGCGGCTTGCGGAACGGACGCAGCATCTGCCGGCGTAACACGTGAAAGTAATTCGCCGGAGTGGTGATGTTGCAGACCTGAATATTATCATTCGCACACAATTGCAGGAAGCGTTCCAAACGGGCCGAAGAATGCTCTGGCCCTTGGCCTTCATATCCATGCGGCAACAACATCACGAGACCGTTTGCTCGGAGCCATTTTGCTTCACCAGCGGCGATGAACTGATCGATCATGATCTGCGCGCCATTGCCGAAATCACCGAATTGCGCTTCCCAAAGAACAAGCGTTTTCGGGTCCGCCAGTGCGAAGCCATATTCATAACCGAGCACGCCATATTCACTGAGTGTGCTGTCGTAGACTTCAAACTTGCCATGCGGCAGCGTCGATAACGGGATGTATTTCTCTTCGTTGGTCTGATCGACCCACACGGCATGACGCTGGCTGAACGTGCCGCGGCCAGAATCCTGACCGGACAGGCGAACGCCGTAACCTTCGGTCACAAGGCTGCCGAACGCGAGGGCTTCCGCGGTTGCCCAGTCGAAACCGTCTGCGCTGTCGAACATTTCTTTCTTGGCTTTGAGAACGCGGCCCAAAGTTTTGTGAATCGTCACATCATCGGGTACGGTTGTCAGCGTGCGGCCCAGACTATCAAACAGTTTTCCAGATACTGCTGTCTCGATATTGCGCCGTGCGCCTTCCGCATCGGCAGGCTTGTGCAAACCGCTCCACCGACCGGCGAACCAATCCGCTTCGTTAGGCTTGTAGCTTTTCGATGCCTGGAATTCATCTTCCAACAAAGACGTGAAATCGGCGATCAATTCGTCGCGATAACCCGACTCAATCTGGCCTTCTTGGACTAAGCGGCTTTCGTAGACTTCGCTAACTTTAGGATGTGTTTTAATAGCATCATACATAAGCGGCTGGGTGAACTTGGGTTCGTCGCCCTCATTGTGGCCAAACCGGCGATAACACCACATGTCGATCACAATATCGCGGCCGAATTTCTGCCGGTATTCAACTGCAAGCTTGCAAGCAAAGGTCACTGCCTCTGGATCATCGCCATTCACATGGAGGATCGGTGCCTGAACACCCTTCGCCACATCCGAAGGGTAGGGGCTGTTGCGGGCAAATTTCGGGCTGGTGGTGAAGCCGATCTGGTTGTTGATAATAAAGTGGATGCAGCCGCCGGTATCGTAACCGCGCACACCCGACAGTCCCAGGCATTCCCAAACGACGCCTTGACCAGCGAAGGCTGCATCACCGTGAATCAGTACGGGCAGAACCTGTTGGTGCTTGCTTAAATCATCTCGAATTGCCTGCTGCGCGCGGGTTTTGCCGAGTACGACCGGGTCGACAGCTTCCAAATGGCTTGGGTTGGGGACCAGCGACATATGCACTGTGACGCCGTCAAATTCCCGATCGGTGCTGGTGCCAAGGTGATATTTCACATCGCCCGAGCCGCCGACGTCTTCCGGGTTCGCGCTGCCTCCGGAAAATTCGTGGAAGATGACCTTATAAGGCTTCGCCATAACGTTGGCGAGGACGTTCAAACGGCCGCGATGCGCCATGCCGTAAATGATTTCGCGCACGCCCGTTTGGCTGCCATTCTTGATCACGGCTTCAAGCGCAGGAATCATGCTTTCGCCGCCATCGAGGCCAAAACGTTTCGTGCCGACATATTTCTTGCCGAGGAAGTTCTCATATTCCTCCCCGCGAATGACCGATGCAAGAATCGCTTTTTTACCTTCCGAGGTAAACTGGATGGTGTCTTCAGGACTTTCGAATTTGTCCTGAAGGAACCGGCGTTCCTCGGTATCGGTAATATGCATGTATTCGAGGCCGACATGACCGCAATATGTGCGGCGTAGCAGCTCGAACAAATCGCCGACCTTGACCCATTCAAATCCGAATACGCCGCCGACATACACTTGCTTGTCTTCTTGTCCGGCAAAACCGTGCCATTCCAGCGTCAAATCTTCGGGAACTTCGCGGCCTGACAGGCCAAGCGGGTCAAGATTTGCCGCCAAGTGACCCCGAACACGGTAAAGCCGCACCAGCAACATCGCGCGGATGGAATCGCCTGCCGCCTCTTCAACGGCCGCAGGGTCAAGCGCTTTGCCAGCAGTTTTGGCCGCTTCCTTGACCGCAATCGACATCGCTGTCGGGTCGAGTGCCTGAGTGAACTCGTCCTCGCTCTCGCCGCCAACTAATGGCCAACGCGGGTTGCCCCATGACGGACCCTTCTGCGTTTCCGCAGTAGGATCACCAGGTGAAAAGTCGAGATTTTCGTTGCCCATGGGGGTCACCTTTGACACCGTCCTCAAACGGTCTGGAAAACACGGTGATGGGGGCGCTCCCGGGGAGGCGTTTGCGCCCGCATCAAATCAGACGAGTTCTTTCAGCAATGCGTCGAGCGTGGTGCCGAGTTCGCTTGGGCTGGGGGAAACGCGGATGCCCGCCGCTTCCATCGCTGCAATCTTGTCATCCGCGCCACCCTTGCCGCCTGAAACGATTGCGCCTGCATGGCCCATGCGGCGTCCCGGAGGCGCCGTACGGCCAGCAATGAAGCCAACGGTAGGCTTGCTGCGGCCCTTGGCTGCCTCGTTTTTAAGGAATTCGGCGGCTTCTTCTTCCGCGCTTCCGCCGATTTCACCGATCATGATCATCGATTTAGTGTCGTCATCGGACAGGAACAGGTCGAGCACGTCGATAAAATTGGTGCCGTTAACCGGATCGCCGCCAATGCCAACCGCTGTGGTCTGGCCAAGGCCAACCATGGTGGTCTGGTGAACGGCTTCGTAGGTGAGCGTGCCCGAACGCGAAACTACGCCAACCGAACCCTTCTTGAAGATCGAACCGGGCATAATACCGATCTTACATTCGCCGGGGGTCAGCACGCCAGGACAGTTCGGGCCGATCAGGCGCGATTTGGAGCCCTCAAGAGCAGCCTTCACACGAACCATATCGAGCACCGGAATGCCCTCTGTAATCGCGATGATCAGCTCGACTTCCGCGTCGATAGCTTCGCAAATTGCGTCTGCTGCGAAGGGCGGCGGAACATAGATGCATGATGCAGTCGCGCCGGTTGCCGCAACCGCTTCGCTGACAGTGTTGAAATTGGGCAAGCCGATATGCGTGGTGCCGCCTTTGCCGGGGGTCACACCGCCAACCATCTTGGTCCCGTAATCGAGCGCCTGCTGGGTGTGGAAAGTGCCGGTTTCACCGGTCATCCCTTGCGTGATGACCTTGGTGTCTTTGTTAATTAGGATGGACATTGAACGGTCTCCGAAGTGTCTGATCTATTTTTCTGAATTTGGCGGGAATAAAGGGCTGATGAGAAAAGCAGCCACCCGATTGAAATTGGCCCGATAACTATCATAATCAGCATCCGGCCATATGGGTCTGCGAACATTGGCGGCCCCGCAGTCGCAAGTTCCAGCCACGCGAGCGGAAGCGCAAACGGGACTGTAAACACTGCCCCCAACACCCACTCGCCGCGCCTGCCAAAGCGGAACATCGCAGCCCAAAGCGCGAAAACCGCAAGGAGGCCCAGCCAGCCGGCGTATGTGAGCGGCCCAATCACCCCAGTGAGCCGTCGATACCTTTACACGCTTCGAGAAGTTCCTTCACCGCATCGACCGAAACATCAAAGTTCTTCTTGGCTTCTTCGCCGAGTTCAATCTCCACGATCCGCTCAACACCGCCAGCGCCGATTACTACGGGAACGCCGACATACAAATCGTCGATACCATATTGGCCGGTCAAATTGGCTGCGGCTGGCAGAACGCGCTTCTTATCTTTCAGGAAGCTTTCAGCCATCATGATCGCGCTGGTCGCTGGCGCATAATAGGCCGAGCCATTGCCAAGCAGTCCGACAATCTCGCCGCCGCCCTTGCGGGTGCGGTCAACAATTGCGTCCATTTTCTCTTGCGTGGACCAGCCCATTTTAATGAGGTCGGGAACAGGAATGCCTGCAACGGTCGAATATTCGAGGATCGGAACCATCGTATCGCCGTGACCGCCCAGAACGAATGCAGTGACGTCTTCGACTGACACGTTAAATTCGTCTGCGAGGAAGTGACGGAAGCGCGCACTGTCCAAAACACCGGCCATGCCGACGACTTTGTTATGCGGCAGGCCCGAATATTCGCGCAGCGCCCATACCATCGCGTCCAATGGGTTGGTGATGCAGATAACGAAGGCGTCGGGCGCGTGTTCTTTAATACCAGCGCCAACAGCGCCCATGACTTTCAGGTTGATGCCCAGAAGGTCATCACGGCTCATGCCCGGCTTGCGTGCGACACCGGCGGTAACGATGATTACGTCCGCGCCTGCGATGTCGGCATAATCGTTAGACCCCTTAAGATTGACGTCAAACCCATCAACAGGAGCGGCTTGCGACAGATCGAGAGCCTTACCTGCCGGCATACCTTCGGCGATGTCGAATAGGACTACGTCGCCCATTTCCTTCATCGCTGCGAGGTGGGCGAGCGTGCCGCCGATCATTCCAGCGCCGATAAGCGCGATCTTGTTGCGAGCCATAGGGGGAGTAGTCCTTCCAAAACGTGCGGGACCATCAAGCCGATCCGAACCCGTCTGGTGCGCCCCACGTCCCGCGGGGAAGCGCCATCTATGAAAGGGTCCGGCGTTTGAATTTGGAATTAGGCGGCTGAGGTTTGGATTGCAACTGCAAAGGGCTGGTTTCCCTAACTATCTTTGCAAATAGTTCGCAATTGCAATAAGCATGATTGGATGAGTTTTCATCTCGTGCACTTGCTGCTGATGCTTGAACTGCAAACGTTATTCAATTGGGAGCGATCCGGCTGCGATGCTGATGGCATCGCCAGGCAAACGATTTGGCTGATTAAGCCAGAGCGCGCGTCGGTGTCGAATCTTCATCTTCTTGCGCGAGCAACATGGCGGCCAGATAATCGGGCACGGCTCGGCTGAAATAGTAACCTTGGCCGAGGGTGCAACCGGCCTCGCGAACGGTGCGAACCTGTTCGATGGTCTCCAACCCCTCTGCAACAATCGCCATATCCAACTTGGAGCCGAGTTCAGCCACAGCGTGGATGATTGCGTCTGTTTTCTTGCCAACATTCGGGCCAGAAACGAAGCTGCGATCGACCTTGATCTTGCTGAACGGGTATTTCTGAATGTAGCCAAGTGAGGAGTAGCCGGTGCCAAAATCATCAAGCGCGAATTTCACGCCGAGGTCGGACAATTCCTCCATAAACGTTTCGGTCGCGCAATTATCGTCAACAAACAGGCTTTCGGTCACTTCCAACTCAAGTCGTGATGGGTGCAGGCCAGCCTCGCGCAGGGCATTCTTTATACCTAGCGCCGCGCCGGGCGCTTTGATTTGCAAGGGTGACAGGTTTACTGCGATGGTGACTTCTTCCGGCCATTGGGCGGCGGCTTTGGCAGCTTGCGCGGTTATCCAATTGCCCAAGGTGATGATCAGGCCAGTTTCTTCTGCCACGGGAATAAATTCATCGGGTCGAAGTTCGCCCTTCTCTGGGTGGAACCAGCGTACCAACGCTTCGAATGTGCGGATACGGCCTGTGGCCAGATCGACAATCGGCTGGAAGAATATCGAGAGCTCGTCCTTTTGAATGGCAGAGCGCAATTCCGCTTCGATTTCGCGGCGGCGAGCCAGATCGCGGCTCATCGTTTCGTTGTAGAAGCAGGTTTGCTTTCGGCCATTTACCTTCGCATGATACAACGCCAAATCGGCATTTTGCATTAATGCATCTGCACTGGTTCCATCATCGGGCAGCAAAGCTACACCGATTGACGCGCCGATTTCCAAGCGTTCGCCGTCAATGCGAAACGGGCGCATTATCTCGGCGTGAATTTCGCTGGCAAGCTTCTCGCTTTCCTTGCGATCTGCAACAGTGCCAAACACGATGAATTCGTCTCCGCCGAAGCGCGATACGCAAGCAGATGCCGGGGCAACTTCGCTAAGGCGTTGTGCCACTTCTGTAAGCACGCGATCGCCCACAGGATGGCCGAGCAGATCATTCACTTCTTTGAAGCGATCCAGATCGAGCCAGAACAGCGCAAGCGCCTCGTCAGGCTTCAGTGCATTCAATTTCTCGAGCATATCATGATTGAGGCCAGCCCGATTGGCCAGCCCGGTCACGACATCGGTCCGTGCAAGGACACGCATTTTTTCAGCTAGGCGTGCACTGGTTTCAGCCGAGGCAATCGAATCGCGTAAGACCTTAAATACGTTCAGAGTTATCGACGCCATCGCTGGAATCAGCAGGATCATATTCATTGCGAGAAAGATGAACGGCAATGAGCCGATATAAAGCGCCACCACGATAATCGGGATGCAGACCAAAGTTAATTGGCCAAGTGCGATTGCTGGACGGCCAGCATTGCGGGCGCAAATGCCGACCCCATAGCACGCTGCATTTGCAATCATCAGAACTTCGACTGGAGCGCCCACATCAAGCAGCAAGGATATTGCGGCAATTAACCCGATGACGAAAGCGTAGCTGAAGGCCCCGATTTCATAGACCACTTCCAACTGGCGCGTGCTGCGACCCGAGTCATCGGGCGACAGGCCTAGAGCGGCAATGACCCGGGCGACTGCAATAAAGCTGAGCACAAGACAGGCAATCAGCAGCGCCCGTTCACCGCTGACCAGAGCCGCGATTGCGGATGAAGCGATGCCATTGATTGCCCCAATCGCCAGACTGGTCGGTTGGGTATAGAGTGTGCGCACCAAAGTGCGCTTAACCCTCCCTGACAGGGGGTCATTGCGCCGAAGCCGTGCGAAGACCTTAAGAGCCTTCTGAAAAGGGGCATTTTTTGCCATGACTTTCGCCATAAGCACGATAGGTCACTGTTTAGTTAATGCGCGATTACCAAACTTTTATATGTAGATCAGCCAGTGGTTCATACCTACGCCGTCGATCGCGCGATCTCTTCTGCCATACGCCGGTCGAGCGTACGGCACACGCCTAGCCACCAATCGTAATTCTGCCGGTCACCGCTGAAGAAAGCGGCCTCTGCCTGTTTGCGCGCCTCGCTTGCGGCGGCCAAGCCGTGCTGGGCAAAATGCCGCAATGCCGCACGCAACAGCAGATCCTCATTGCCATTAATGTCGTTATCATTGGCAACATGTTCCACGCGCCTGCGAACAAAAGCGCGGGCGAGCGGGGAGGTTGCCGCAGTGCGGGCAGCTGCAAATTGGACAGTCATATCAGCGATGAACCTTCGGTGTTAACTTGGTGCGCAGACGGTGGATGATTGGGTGCCCGGCTGCTGCTCGTGACAAGTCTTTACATCACAGCGCCTAAGGGTTGGTTCCAACACAAGGTTTCGAGCGCGTTAACTTGTTCGTGGATGCACCAGCGGGTACTATTTCGGTTCAGCAATCCAGCGCCCGCTATTCGCGTATTCGGGCTTTACCGTGCCGCTGTCAGGCAGGTTTTCAGCGGTATAGAGCTTGTCGCCGCCACGTTCTTCGACTTTCGCTGAATAGGACGGTGCAGGTGACCGAGATCCTTGCGGGCTCTTGTTTCCAGATTCCGCGATGGCTTGAACTCGGGCCTCTTCATAGGCTCGCGCAAGCGATATCGGATCAGCTACAGATCTCGCATCATCGTCTGCGGTCACGCTACGCGGATTTGGCGCGGCGACGGGTTCGTAACCGGCATAGCGCGAATTGAACGCGGCTGGCTTGCCTGCATTACCTTTCCATTTGTAAAAACGGTGCGCGCCGATTGTGCCGATCGGATCGAGGCTGGGTGCCCAATAGGGATAGATCCAGATGGTGTGATAATGCGTAGCCAAGCCGACTGGCCGATAGACAGAACCTGAAAGCGCGTTCTGCGCAACGCCGCGTGCGCGGTTCCAAGCCGCTGCGCTGGCCTTACGCCTAAGCGATCCATCACAGGTAAAGCTGAACTGGCAACCAGTCTTGCGCTCGGACCCTTGGAAAACAACGCCGCAGACGCTGTTGGGGTAGCTTGGATGCGACACACGGTTGAGCACAACTTGGGCGACCGCCGCTTGCCCGGCGATCGCCTCGCTTGCTGCTTCGTAATAGATTGCCTGCGTCATGCATTGCAGCGCGCGCGATTTTCCTATGCCATCACCGGACAAGGCGAAGGCGCGGGCTGCTGCTCCGGCATTCTTTGCAGCGACCAGCTCTGCTGCTTCGGTATCTCCCGTGCCGGTCACATCGAAAACCGCCAATTCTCGCGGCTCCAAGTCGGCAACGGTCAATTGATTGTCTTCGATGTAGTAGAACGCCGATCCCGGGAAGCTCATGCCCGGTTGTTCAAAACCCATCGGCTGAACCTCGACAGCCATTTCCAATTGTGCATTGGCCAATTGGAATGCTTCCCACTGACCTGGAGCGGCCATTGCCGGCACGCCGACTGCAACAGCCAAAGCCGCGAGCCGTCTGCCGCGATGTTTTGTCCCGAGGGTTGAGCCCAATGGAAATCCAAGTTTCGCCTTCATCCGAGCAAGCATAGGCATTTTCTTCCGGTTCATCCGGGATTGGAAAACGGCTGTGCGCTGTTCTGCTGTCAAGGCGGAATATTGGTCCAAGCGTATCCTTCAATTGTCCGCGCCGGCGGTGTGCCCAATGCGCGCCTTGGCGCGTAGACCGTCAGGCTTATGTTGACGACGCGGGATTTCTGACTGTCCCATGGCAGCACACACTGCAAAATTGGGTTAAGCGCCATGCTGAACAAAGTGTTGATCCAAGCTTGGCTGTTGCAAGGCTTGCCCGATGCCAAGTCCAAGCGTATCGGGAAGTGGACGTCATAGGTTGCCTGCACATCGCAGGCCTAAGAGGGAAGGGTGTGAGGGATAATCCCAAACCATCCGCTGCCCCCGCAACTGTGACCGGGGAGGGCTGCTTCCACTATGCCACTGGTGCGTCTTCGGGCAGCTGGGAAGGCGGAAGCGGCGCGATGATCCGGAAGCCAGGAGACCTGCCAATGATGGTCGTTCGAGCTGGCGGGCGGGGTGCACCGATGGCAGATGCAAGAGGCGCGAATACGTGTGCCTGCTTCATCATGAGCGATATCGTTTGTGATTGGAGTTTATATGCGTAAATATCTGTTATTGTTAAGTTGTGGCCTGGCGACAGTCACGGTTCCTCTGTCAGCACAAGACACTGGTGGAGATGCCGGAGCTGATGTGTTCAGGCTCGACGATTTTCGAACGCCTGATGCCCAGATAACCGTAACCGCGACAGGAAGCCGCAGCGAAGTTGAAGACACCGGCCAAGCCGTAACTATTATTGGCCGTGATGAAATCGAGGCAGTGCAGGGCGCTGATTTAGGCCGCGTTTTAGAGCGCGCACCCGGCGTGGCGATCAGCCGCAATGGGGGCATGGGCAGCTTTACCGGCGTTCGCATCCGCGGAGCAGAGGCCGAGCAATTGCTGGTCCTGATTGACGGAGTTCGCGTTGCGGATCCTGCGGCCCCGGCGGGCGGGTTCGATTTTGGCAACCTGCTATCCGGCAATATCGACAAGATTGACCTGCTACGCGGGTCAAACAGCACAATTTGGGGCTCAGATGCGATTGGCGGAGTCTTGGCGGTCACAACACGCGACGAAACCGGCGTCCAGGCGAGCGCCGAATATGGCGCGCGAGATACGTTCTTCGGTACGGCAACTGGCGGTTTGGAAACAGACTCTGCATATCTCGGACTGTCCGCCAGCTCTATCACCACCGATGGGTTTTCCGCCGCTGAAAATGGCACCGAAGCGGACGGATTTGACCAATGGGCACTGGCGGGCCGCACCAGCCTTTATCTCTCAGACCAAATCACCCTGTTCGCTCGCGGGCGCTATGCTGAGGGAACGCTTGATACAGACGGGTTCGCAAATGCTGCGCCATTCGGCTTGATCGACACAGCTGAATTTCAGGAGGCGGTACAATATTCTGCATCGGCGGGCGCGGCTTATGACAATGGCCCACTATATTTGACGGCCGCCTATTCCTTTGCCGATACCGAACGGATGAATTTCAACCCGGCATTCGGTGCCGGGCCTGGTTTTGTTGCAGATGGACATTCGGACCGCGCCGAATTTCGCGGAGAATGGCGAGCGATCGGACCGCTGATCGTCAATTTTGGCGCTGAGAGCGAATGGACTCGGTTCGAAACCAATTTTGATGCGCCGCAGGATACGCGCAGCAGCGGCGCCTACGCCCAGCTTGGCATAGAATTTGGCGGGCTTTCCGGCCATCTCGGCGCGCGGCATGATGACCATGCGCGGTTTGGCGGCACCACCAGCTTCGGCGCGGATATTAGCTACGAAGTTGCTGACGATGTTCGCGTCCGGGCCAGTATTGGCGAGGGTTTCAAAGCCCCCAGCCTGTTCCAGCTTTTTTCCGATTTCGGCAACGAGGCTCTGCGGCCGGAAAGCAGTGCTAGCTATGATCTCGGCATCGCGTGGAACAACCGCAACGATCTCTTTTATGCAGGCATCACCGCATTCCGCCGCGATACCGAAAGCCAGATTGAATTCGTGAGTTGCTTTGGAGTGGTTGGAGGTATTTGCACCGACCGCCAGTTCGGAACCTACGACAATGTCGGCAAAGTCCGTGCATATGGATTTGAGGCAGAATTTGGAGCGAACCCTTCAGACACTTTCGGTGTGAAGTTGGCTTATGCATTCGTCGACAGTGAAAACCGCACAATCAGCGCGGCCAATTTCGGAAATGATCTGGCGCGCAGACCCAATCACGCGCTGACCTTCGCCGCCGATTGGGAAACGCCGCTCGCCGGAATGATTGTTGGTGGTGATATTCGGATGGTCAGCGACAGTTTTGACGATGCGGGGAACTTCACCCGGCTCGATGGCTATCAGGTGATGACTCTGCGTGCCTCGATGCCGCTTGGCGATAATTTGGAACTGTTCGGCCGGATCGAGAATGTGACCGATGAGCAATATCAAACGGCAGCAGGTTATAGCACCGCAGGACGAGGGGCATTTGTCGGGGCGCGAGTGAAGATGTGATCCGCTTCGCTATCATTGCGGCGGTGTTGCTGGGGGGATGCTCTACGCCGCCCGTCGCACGTGCACCCAAAGACAGGCCGACAATCGTCAGCCTCAATCCCTGCACCGATGCGATATTGGCGGAGGTTGCTGCGCCGGGGCAATTGCTGGCGATTTCGCATTACAGCCAATCGCCGGATTCGACCTCGATGGACCTTGCCGATGCGCGAAAATATGCAGTCACCGGCGGCACTGTTGAGGAGATTATGGCGCTGCAACCCGATGTGGTTGTCGCGAGCAATTTCATCGCTCCTGCGACGAGGCAGGCCTTGCAGGCTCAAGGCATCAGACTCGAAACATATGGCATCGCTTCCACTATCGCAGACAGCGATAGGCAAATTCGCGAACTGGCCGAATTGGCAGGCGACCAAGCCGCTGGTGAGGCTCTGGTTAAGAGCATCTCTGCATCGATTGCAAATGCGCAACCAGCAGACGGATTCAAGCCGATAAGAGCCGTGTTGTGGCAGGCGGACGGGATTGTACCGGGCGCGGGAACTTTGATCAGCGAATTGATCCGCCGTGTTGGATTTACCAGCCACAGCGCGGCGCGCGGGTTCAAACAGGCGGATTATCTCAGCCTCGAACAAATGCTCACGGACCCACCGCAATTGCTGTTGCTGGCGGGGCAGGAACGTTCGCAGCGCCATCCGGCAATCGACCGGCTGGCAAGCACAAGGAAGGCGTCATTTGATAGCTCGCTGCTCTATTGCGGCGGGCCGACCATTATCCGCGCAATGGAGCGGTTGCGCGAAATCAGGGCGGGAATACAGTGAAGCATCTGAACCTCCTTCTGTTATTCTTTGTGGTGGCGGTTGCCTTGCCGCTGTCGCTCCTCGCCGGCCGTATCTGGCTTGACTTTGGACTGACTCCAAACGCGATGGTGATCCTGAGCGAGTTGCGGCTGCCGAGGGCGCTGCTCGCGATTATTGTCGGCTCAGGGCTAGGAGCCGCAGGTGCTGCCATGCAGGGATATCTACGCAATCCTTTGGCCGACCCGGGGCTGTTTGGCATCGCGCCGGGCGCGGCACTGGGCGCGGTGGCCAGTTTCTGGTTCGGCTATTCCGCGAGCGCATGGCTGTTGCCGGTATTCGCGCTTGCTGGAGCGGCTGGAGCAATGGCTCTGCTGGCGCTGATTGCCGGACGGACTGGCGGGATTGCCCTGTTCACGCTAGCCGGAATGATGATTGCCAGTCTCGCAGGTGCGATGATGAGCCTCGCCATCAGCCTCGCTCCCAACGCCTTTGCGATGAGCGAGATTGTGACATGGCTGATGGGCGCGCTGACCGACCGCGCGTGGTCCGATGTCTATCTGGCTGCGCCGCTAACTTTGGCCGGAATCGCGTGCTTCTGGATGGGGCGAAAAGACCTCGACGCGCTGGTTCTGGGAGATGCTGCGGCAAGGTCTCTGGGTATGCGGCCTGCTGTGTTGCAAGCCTGGCTTATAGCCGGTGTCGGATTGACCGTAGGCAGCGGCGTTGCAGTGGCCGGAATCATCGGCTTCGTCGGGCTAATTGTACCACATCTGGTTCGCCCGCTGACTGACCGTAAACCATCCTCTCTTATCATTCCGAGCGCCTTGGCGGGGGCTTTGCTGGTGCTGGTGGCCGATAGCGTCGTGCGGATCCTGCCGCTGGTCACAGAATTGCGGCTTGGCATCGCACTCAGCCTGATCGGCGCGCCGTTCTTTTTATGGCTTCTGCTGCGGATGAGAAGGGGGCTGGCATGATCCTGAGTGTTCACAAGCTTTCGGTTACAAGCCGGCTGCAGGATGTGTCCGCCGCTTTTGCCCCGGGCAAGATCACCGCTATTTGCGGCCCCAATGGCGCGGGTAAATCGACGCTGCTTTCGGCGCTCGCGGGGTTGCTTAAATCCGAAAGCGGCGAAGTCCGGATTGACGGAGACAGCCTAGCCAATCTGGCACCAAGGGAGCGCGCCAAGCGGATCGGCTTTCTCCCGCAAAACGGGGAGGTCGCGTGGGATGTCGCGGTGCGCAATCTGATCACGCTCGGGCGCATTCCCCATGGCGACGCGGCGCAAGCGCCGGTCGACCAAGCAATCATGGCGCTTGATCTCGCCGTTCTGCAAGACAGGCCGATATCCAAACTTTCCGGCGGTGAGCGGGGCCGGGCCTTGCTGGCACGTGTGCTTGCGGGGGAGCCGGATTGGATACTCGCTGATGAGCCGCTCGCGGCGCTCGATATTGCCCACCAACTCGCTTTGATCGGCCATCTGCGCAAAGTGGCCGATGATGGCGCCGGGGTTGTGATCGTGCTGCACGATCTTGCGCTGGCGATGAACCATGCGGATCGTGTGTTGGTGCTCGATCAAGGCAGGTTGGCTGCAAACGGGACACCGGAAGAAGCTCTGTCGGAGGCGGTCATCGCTGACGTATGGGGTGTTAAAGCGAAGTGGATTGGAGAAGAAGGGGCGAAGGCTTTGGTTTCACAATAGTTGGTTCGTCTCCGAACGGCCCAATCGCGGACATTGAACATCTGGAATTGCGCGCAACACGCGAAACAAAAAAGGCCCCGCTTCACGGTTGAGAAGCGGGGCCTTTCCTTGTTAGCGTATCGCCTATTCCGCTGCGTCGGTTAGCCCGCGCGCTTCGAGCATTGGCGTTACATCAGGTTGACGCCCGGCGAAGTTCTGGAACATCTCGAAATAATCCATCGTTCCACCGCGGCTGAGCACTGTGGCGCGGTAATGGTCGCCATTGGCACGGGTCAGGCCGCCATTATCCATGAACCATTTGCGGCTGTCACGGTCGAGCATCTCCGTCCACAGATAGGAATAATAGCCTGAACTATAGCCGGCGGGGCTGGAGAAGATGTGATTGAAGTAGGAACTGCGATAGCGCGGCGGAACCAGGCCGATTTCAAGGCCGAGTTCTTCAAGCGAATTGCGTTCAAACGCATCGACATCTGCCGGTGTCTTGATTGCTGCAGCTTGCTGCGGGCTAAGCGCGTGCCATTTCATATCGAGTAGCGCCGCCTCGACAACTTCACCGAAATCATAGCCCTGGTTGAATTTCGAAGCGCGTTCGATCTTCTCGATCAGTTCGGTCGGAATTGTCTCGCCGGTTTCGTAATGTTTGGCATAGTTTGACAGGATTTCGGGGTAAGTCGCCCAAACCTCGTTCACCTGACTTGGATATTCGACAAAGTCGCGCGCAGTGGCTGTGCCCGAAATCGACGCATATTTCTGGTCCGCGAAAAAGCCGTGCAGCGCATGGCCAAATTCGTGGAACAGCGTGTTCACATTGTCGAAGCTGACCAATTGCACTTCGCCTTCCGCAGCTTGCGGGATGTTCAGCACATTATAGATCACCGGCTTGGTTTTGTTCAGATAGCTTTGATCGACAAAATTGCTCATCCAGGCGCCGCCGCGTTTGGACGGGCGCTGGAACGGATCGAAGTAGAACACGCCAAGCTCGCTGCCATCACGGTCATAGACGGTGTAAGTGGTCACTGTCGGGTGATAGACAGGCAGGTCAGTGCGTTTCTTGAAGGTGATGCCGTAGAGCTTGGTTGCAGCATAGAACACGCCGTCTTCCAGCACTCTGTCGAGTTGGAAATATGGCTCAACTGCGCTTTCATCAAACGCGTATTTCTCCGCCTTGACCTTTTCGGCATAGCGATACCAATCCCAAGGCTTCACCTCGAAATCGCCGCCTTCGGTTGCGATTTTCTCATTCAACATACCAGCTTCGCGGCGCTGCGTTGCGGCGAGGGCAGGGACCATCTGCTCCATGAAATCGAGCGCGGTTTGCGGCTTCTTCGCCATCCGGTCGAACATGACATAGCTGGCCCAGTCAGGCTGGCCGAACAAAGCTGCCTTTTGTGCGCGCAATTGGGCGATTTCGGCGATCAGCATGCGCGTGTCGTACTCGCCCGGCTGATCGTTGCGGCTGTAGCTGAGTTTAAACAGTTTCTCACGCGTCGCCCGGTCCTCGAGCGCAGGCAGCGAGGGTTGCTGCGTGGTGTTCTGCAATGCGATGGCAAATTTGCCCGGCATATCCTTATCCGCAGCCAGTTTTGCCGCCGCGTCAATTGCACTGTCAGACAGCCCTGCGAGTTCTTCCTTGGTATTAACCACCAGTGCATTTGCCACGGTGCCTTCGCGCACGCGGTTGCTGAATTCATTGGTGACTTCGGAAAGTTTGGTGTTGATCGCTTTGACCTCGGTTTTCTGGGCTTCGGTTAGAAGCGCACCAGCTTGAACCATGCCGTCATAGGTCTCTTCGAGCAGCTTGAGGTCTTCACCCGTCAGATTGAGCGCGGCGCGCTGATCATAGATCGATTTGACCTTGCCAAACAGAACCGGATCGAGCGTGATCGCATCAGAATGCGCCGACAGCTTTGGTCCCATTTCGGCCTGAACTGCATCGAGCGTATCGTTGGTATTGGACCCGGTTAGCGCGAAGAATATTGTAGCCACGCGGGTGAGCATGGCACCTGATTGTTCCAGCGCGACAATGGTATTTTCGAAAGTCGGCGCGGCTTTGTTGGTTTTAATCTGCTCGATTTCCGCTGTATGAATTGCCATCGATTGTTCGAAGGCTGGCAGATAATCATCGTCGGAAACTTTCGTGAAGTCGGGCGCATAGAACGGCAAGTCGCTCGCTTGGGCGAAATAGCCGGTTGCCTCGGGGATCATAATTGTCTCCGTTTCAGCGATCTCGTTTGCGCTTGCGACTTCGTCGCTCATTTGGGCGTTACAGCCGACGAGCAGCGCGCTTGCAGCGGCTGCGGCCAAAAGTTGGGCTTTCATATATGCTCCCTATGCATTCGAATTATGGTCGAAGGATTGTCAGCGGGCACATTCTGTCCCGCAAGGCTTAGTGCAGTCCTTATTAGCAGAAGCCGCTTGAACAGGACATTGACCGTAAATGCAAGGATGCGGGGTGCGCAAAACTACCCGCCTTTCGCTGAATGACTTTATCTATCGACGAATGGCGGGCGCCACCGCCCGCTATAGCTTAGCGTTGCGCAGCCAAAGCGCGCAGCAGAGCGGCGAAGTCCACTCCGGTGATAGGCGCGCTTTCACCCACTTGCATATCGGTCAGTTTTTCAATCTGGAACACCGGTTCATCGGTCTCTTTGCCTTCGACAATTTTCAGAAGAAACTTCCCGCCGCCTGCTGTGAACGGGGCTTCGCTGCCCAGAATCATAGTCAGCACCTCCTTGGTAGAAGTCACCTCGTCGCCCAGCATCAATTCCTCGGTCAAAGTCACCAAGCGGCCGCCCATGTTGCTGACACGGTACCGGAAGCTCATCGGTGCGCCAAAATCGGCGACCTTGGCTTCATTGACCGGAGGCGGCCCGTCATTGGTGCTGATCGCCGCATCCATTCTCATGTTTCGCACCGCCAAAGCCGGGCTTTGATCCTTGAGCACCGTGTGATTGCCAGCGCTGTTGGTTGGCAAGCAGGTGGCGCTCCAGATGATCTTGATCTCGCCGGTTGGTTCGCGGCGCTGGTTGAGCACCTCCTCTTCTTCCCGCACTGGTAGGCACCATACAATTGCGGTGTTGACCGCGCGCTTGATTGGCGGGCCCAAAATCGTTTCGCCGCCGTAATAATTGACGAGCACTTGGCGCTGTTCAGCGGGCACCCCATAAACCGGAGTCCCTGCGGACACTGTGCGGCTGGACAGCAATGTGCGGATCTTGATGTCGGCGGTGACCACTCCGGTATAGCCATGGTCAAAGCCCATCGTCAGGAAGACATCGCCTTTACCGAATTTGGCTTCTTCCAAAGTCGCATCGCCATTGAATTTATAGGGGCGCTGGTCAAATTCCTGCGCGGTGGCGAGTTGTACATGGGTGGGGGTCATGCCAACGCTCATCGGGACGACTTTGCCATCTTCCTCCCGATAAATCTGATCGGGTTGGTACAATTCGCGAACAGTGGCCTTCGCGCCCTGCCTTTTGGAGCCGATTTCAAAACCAAGCGCGCCCAATTTTGCGGTTGTCGCGCCTTTCTCCACCGGAACAAGCGCACTCGCGAGTTCTGCCTTGTCGCAATAGGTGCCCTGGCGGCGCGGATCGATCCTCGATGGCGCGCCGATCTCGACTTCGCCTTCGAGCAGATAGGGCCGGAAATAGGGTAAGTCCCAATCCTTGCCGCATGTGTGCCACTCAGCCGTGCTGACCAGCGAGTTGGCCTTGTCCACCGTGTACGCAAGCGGAGCCGCCAGCGGCAATGGCGGCCCGACCAGATAAAGTGAATGGACCGTGCCCTTGGCATCACCCTCTGCGCCCATATAGGCATCAAAAATTCCGTCACGATCCTCGTCCACCAGACAAAGATTGATGGCAGCGGAATCTGTTTTTCTGCCGCCGATTTGAGCATCACGAGCGCAGTATAGCAAACCTGTTTGAGCATAAGTCGGTTTTGGGTCGCCGGTTGAACGCCAGCTTGCTTCTGCCAATCGCAATTCGCCAGTTTCGCCGGCTGTGGTGGCGATGGTCGTTGCCGCCTCGCTTAGTGTCGTCGTCCTCAGCCGCGCCAGCAGAGTTTTGCTCGGCATCGGGCCCTTGTGCCAAATGCTCGCATCGGGCTGGCCTCCCTGTGGCGGCAGTAAGCGGAACGGAACATCAATTCCGCGCAGGCGGTGAACCATGTCTTTGCTCTTCAACCGGTCGAGCAACAATTCGTCATTCTCGGTCAATGCCATCGGCGCGCGCTTGCGGGCCATACCCACCGGATCGGACGGAACCGAAATTGCAGAGGGGCTCTCAACCGGCGCATCGATTGCGGGGACATCTGCAATTGCTGGCCGAGCAGAACGATCTCCGCCAATTTCGATCAGATCATCATCTGCGCTGGTGCTCTGCGCAAAAGCAGGCTGTGCAATAAGCGCACATGACATTGCTGCAAAGCTGACTGCAGCCAAACCGATATTTTTCAAAGATATTCCCCAAAGACCCGTAATTGCACGATAATATGGCTAAAAACTATACATAGTGCAATTGGAATAATGAGTGCTGCGCCAAGTTTTTGCCCTCAATTTTAGGCGCTCTTGAGCCGTGCGCCAGCCGCACTTCTCTTTGGCCAATGACCGATCTCGCAATTCTTGCCGTCGAACCCGCATTTATAATCGTGCAGCTACTCAGTTGAAGAATGGACTTTCGCGCTTGGAGCATCGGGATTTTTTATGGGTACTCCCACCTCGCAGTCACTCGAAGAGGTCTGTTGCGAAGAACCTTCGTCCCAAAATTAGTGCTAGTGATCAATGTGCCACCTGTGCTCTGCATATTCACCTTCAGCACTCCATCCAAGTGAGCTTCAATGGAGTCCATACAAGGATCAAATTTTCTTAAAATGCGTGTGACACAGATCACATCACATAAAAAAGCCGTCTTGCCTCGATTTTGGCAGGTAGGATCGGGGGTGAACATTACAAGAACATTGGGATAAACCACTCGCCATAAATCCCCCCTATGGACTCTCACCCAAGCACACCCCAAATGCGCTTGCATGGCTCTTACCCAAATCTCTGTCCGCGGTGCTCGTGAGCACAATCTCAAAGGTATCGATATCGATCTGCCGCGTGATGCGTTGATCGTAATCACGGGCCTTTCCGGTTCGGGCAAATCAAGTCTGGCGTTTGATACGATCTACGCCGAGGGGCAGCGGCGTTATGTCGAGAGCCTGTCCGCCTATGCGCGCCAGTTCCTGGAGATGATGCAGAAGCCTGATGTCGAGCACATTGATGGCCTGTCTCCGGCGATTTCAATTGAGCAGAAGACTACCTCGCGCAATCCGCGCTCGACCGTTGCGACGGTAACCGAGATTTATGATTATATGCGGCTGTTATGGGCGCGGGTGGGTGTGCCCTATTCTCCCGCAACGGGCCTGCCGATCGAGGCGCAAGTTGTGTCCAACATGGTCGACCGGGTGATGGAATTGCCCGAGGGGACGCGGCTTTATCTGCTCGCGCCGGTCGTTCGCGCTCGTAAGGGTGAATACCGCAAGGAGCTGGCCGAATGGCAGAAGGCTGGCTTCACCCGCGTGCGCATCGATGGCGAGATGTACGAGATCGAGGCTGCGCCTGCGCTGGACAAGAAATTCAAGCATGACATCGAAGTTGTGGTTGACCGGCTAGCGGTGAAGGAGGGGCTGGAAAGCCGCCTTGCTGACAGTTTTGAAACCGCGCTGAAGCTGGCTGACGGGCTTGCCTATGTCGATTTGGCCGACGGGGTCGTGCCGGGGCGTGAGGAAGAAGATGCCTCTGGCGGTGCAATGAAAGGCGCTGGCCTGCCTGCAAACCGGATAGTGTTTTCGGAGCGGTTTTCGTGCCCGGTTTCCGGCTTTACGATTGAAGAAATCGAGCCGCGCTTGTTCTCGTTCAACTCGCCTCAAGGGGCGTGTTCGACTTGCGACGGTCTGGGCGAGAAGCAGCTGTTCGATCCGCAACTGGTTGTGCCTAACGAGGCGCTGAGCCTGAAGAAAGGCGCGGTGGTGCCGTGGGCCAAGTCCAACCCGCCTTCGCCTTATTACATGCAAGTGCTGGGCAGTCTGGCGAAGGCATACGAGTTTAGTCTCGACACGCCGTGGAACGAGCTGGAGCCGGACCAACAATTGATCATTCTGCATGGCACCGGCGGGATGGCTGTGCCGCTGACATTCAAGGACGGGCGCAAGACCTACACCGTGAGCAAGGCGTTTGAGGGTGTGATCGGCAACCTCAACCGCCGCCTGCGCCAGACCGAGAGCGCGTGGATGCGCGACGAGCTGGCCAAGTTTCAGACCGCGCAACCATGCGAGACTTGCAACGGTGCGCGGCTGAATGAGAAGGCGCTGGCGGTGAAGATCGCGGGCACCCATATCAGCGACCCCACGCGGATGTCGGTGTCCGATGCGAAGGCGTGGTTCCTCGCGCTGAATGACCAGCTGAATGACCAGCAGCAGCAGATCGCCAAGGCTATTTTGAAGGAGATCAACGCGCGGCTGGGGTTCCTCGACAATGTCGGGCTGGATTACCTCAATCTGGACCGGACCAGCGGGACCTTGAGCGGCGGGGAGAGCCAGCGGATACGCCTCGCCAGCCAGATCGGCAGCGGTCTGTCAGGCGTGCTCTATGTGCTCGACGAGCCAAGCATCGGCTTGCATCAGCGGGATAATGACCGGCTGCTCGAAACGCTGAAGCGGCTGCGCGATCTGGGGAATACCGTGATCGTGGTGGAACATGATGAAGATGCCATCCGGCAGGCGGATCATGTGGTCGATATCGGCCCGGGCGCGGGTATTCGCGGGGGCGAGATTGTGGCGCAGGGCACGCTGAAACAGGTGCTCAAGGCCAAGAATTCGATGACCGCCGATTATCTGACCGGCCGCCGCAAGATCGAGATCCCGGCCACCCGCCGCAAGGGTAACGGGCACAAGCTGACCGTCCACGGTGCGCGCGCCAACAATCTGCAGAACGTAACCGCCGCGATCCCGCTGGGCACGTTTACCTGCATCACCGGCGTATCGGGCAGCGGCAAATCCAGCTTCACCATCGACACGCTCTATGCCTCCGCCGCGCGCACGCTGAACGGGGCGCGGGTGATCGCGGGTGAGCATGACAAGGTCACCGGACTGGAGTTCTGCGACAAGGTGATCGAGATCGACCAGTCACCGATTGGCCGCACCCCGCGTTCCAACCCCGCGACCTATACCGGCGCGTTCACCAATATCCGGGACTGGTTCGCGGGCCTGCCCGAAAGCGGCGCGCGCGGGTACAAGCCGGGCCGGTTCAGCTTCAACGTGAAGGGTGGACGGTGCGAGAAATGCACCGGCGACGGGCTGATCAAGATCGAAATGCATTTCCTGCCCGATGTCTATGTGACGTGCGAGGAATGCGGCGGAAAACGTTATAATCGCGAGACTTTGGAAGTGAAGTTCAAGGGCCTCAGCATCGCCGATGTGCTCGACATGACGATCGAGGATGCGGAGGAGTTTTTCAAAGCCGTTCCGCCAATCCGCGACAAGATGCATATGCTGAACGAGGTCGGGCTTGGTTATGTGAAGGTCGGACAGCAGGCGACCACGCTATCCGGCGGGGAGGCGCAGCGGGTTAAACTGGCCAAGGAATTGAGCAAGCGCAGCACCGGCCAGACGCTGTATATTCTGGATGAACCAACCACCGGCCTGCATTTTGAAGATGTGCGCAAATTGCTCGAAGTCCTCCAGCGGCTGGTCGATCAGGGCAATTCGGTGGTGGTGATCGAACACAATCTGGATGTGATTAAGGTTGCCGACTGGATCGTTGATCTGGGGCCGGAAGGCGGCGTACGCGGCGGCGAAATTGTGGCGGAGGGCACTCCGGAACAGGTCGCGCAGGAACCGCGCAGCTTCACCGGCGGGTATCTGAAGGATATGCTGGCGAAGTAGCGGTGAGAACCTGTCCTGAACTTGTTTCAGGATGACGCAGGGGATGTTGGAGGATGTGGCGACGGAGACGCGGAGTTATACTAGGGGAGATTTGGCATAGATGTAGGATGGGGAGGCTGTGGCGGCTGATTCTCGCCATGACTTAGATTTATTCTTCCTATCCCCGTTTTTTTCTTAGACCGGATTGCGCTTTATTTGATTCCAAGATACCTGTAATTAACTTCTATTGATTATTTTGTATTTTGTTTTTTGTAAAAAGGTCTGGTGACATGGCGCGACGAGTGTTTTTCAGCTTCTATTATAAGGCTGACAATTGGCGGGTATCAACAGTCAAGAAGATGGGGGCGATCGAAGGTCAGCCGCTGCTTAGCTCCAATAAATGGGAGGAAGTCAAGGGCGGTGGTGACGCGGCCATCAAGAAGTGGATCAATGACGAAATGTCAGGCAAATCGTGTTTGGTGGTTCTTATCGGCGCAAGCACCGCTGGGCGCAAATGGATTGACTATGAAATTAAGAAGGCTTGGGACGATGGAAAGGGCGTCGTTGGTGTTCACATCCACGGACTAAAGAACTCGCAAGAGCAGCAAGCCGCTAAAGGCGCGAACCCATTTGCCAAATTCAAGATCGGCGACGAGGCGATGACGAAGTATGCAAAGTCTTATGATACGCCCTATACAAGCAGTAAATATGTTTATGAATATATATCTGAGAATATAGCGGAATGGGTAGAAGAGGCGATCAGATTACGAAAGGCCGCGTAATAGGCGCCTAAAAAGGGTCCGATATGTCAATTGCGTGAGCAGTTCAGGGTCAAAGTCGCCGTGCTGAAAAACTTCGAGAGCTGCCCCGCCTGTGCTAGCAACCGGATAGCATATTGCCTTTGGTTGTAGTTCTTTTATTAGATTGTACTCGTCGATCACGCCCTCCATTCCGCCGATGAAGAACGCAGCGGAAAGGGGATGGTCAGTCAGCATTTTTCGTCTCATCAAGGCGAGGCTTTCGTCTCTATCATTGCCGACCTTAGGCGTAACCACCTGCTCCACGAACGAAAAATTCTCTGAAGGGAAGCGCTCAGCAAAATAGTCTGACTGATAAAGACGAATGCGATCAGAACGAACGTTCGGATGACGCTGTAGCATCAGCGATATTAGCGGCGTTATAGCCGGATGCCCTCCGAAATGGATTACCGCGTGCTCTGCAAATGTTTGTACCAATGCTTTCACAGAATCGCGGATAGCTACGACATCAGCTGTTTCGAAATAGCTTGGGTTTCTATCGGGGAGCGGCACACTAGCAGAAAGGAAAATGTTCATTCCGCGCTCCCTTCAGACAGCCAGTTGAGAAACTGACCATTCTCAACTGTCTTGACTGGCAGGTGCTCTGCTAGCCAACTAAGATGACTACGCCAGCTATCGAGGACGCCACGCTCATCGTAGATTGCCGTCAACTCGAATCCGGCATGTTCGTCGCGTATTACGTCCAAAAAGCCATGTAGCCGAGGCGATGAGGGGACGCCAACTGTTGGGAGAATTGCAACATCACGTCCTCCTCTTCGAAGCGTCATGTATCTCTGAGGGTGCAAAGTCGCCTGCGCTCCCACTTCCAGTGCGGCGTCGGAAACGCTGTCAAACAAATCTGTGTGACGCGCTGCAATGGCTCGTGCCCTAAGGCTTTCTAACTGCAGGATAATTTTGTCAACCGTAGCAGGTTGGAGCCTGCTAAGTCTATCGGGTGCCTTCTCGATATATGCAAAGTCGCGATTTTGAAGCCTACTATACACGCTAAATGCCGAATTCGGTTCGGGCGCAATACCCGGCCATAGAAGGTGCAGTATCTGAACGCTTGTTGAGTTTGCTTGAGTTAACTCGGCAACGGTCCATTCGCTCTCGCGAAAATTTGGCGTGTCGAGCAGTATCACAACGTCACTATCTGCCATTCGATGCCACAGCTCATCCTGAAAGCTGTCAGATGGGCGAACCGATCTAGTGTCGAGAAATACGTCGAACCCATGTTCTGTAAAAACATCAGAAAGCTGTTCTGCGACGCCAGTTGAATCATCACGCTTGTAGCTTACAAAAAGGCGGCGATCTTTTCTGAGAAGATTGAGGTTTTCTAGTACCAGTGAAACCGTTTCGGCAACTTCAGTTTCGGTGCGGCACTTTTTCCCATTGATTGCGCGAAGGCCAGGTGGAACTGACATCTTGTAGAGATTCAAATCTTCGACAATTGGAATAATCGGGATTGTGTCAGCCAATAGCCTTTCAAGGGCGGGAAAAGTATCGTTTATTGCACCTTCATAGCCTAAAAATACGGCTGCAGTCGCTGCTTTTGGGTCTATCCTTAAACATTCCTCATCCTCAAGTATTGAAACGCTCGTTTTCTCGATCCCGATTTCGGCCATTCGCGCGAGTAGCCCGGTCCTGATCCTATCGCGATTATCATTCGCCGCACCGAGAATCGCAATTTGATAAGTATAGTTTGACATTTCTCGAGCATATCCGATTTCAATCTGTCCTACAGCCCCCATCTTGAATATCTGAATCGGTCCACTGTTCCTTACGGAGACCGGGCCATGAAATTTGTTTGTTTAGACCCTCAAACGCCGGGCGCGGGCCATCCGGCCCGCTTGGCTTCCTCGCATAAGCTCGGGCGGCCTTGCAGGTGGCCTTTGGCCGTCTGCGGCTTTGCCTTCGACTCCGGCCTTGCGGCTTGCTGGTCGCTCGCCGGACTTGCGCAAACCTTCAAGGTGGGAGGTGCAGCATGAACGCCCCCGCCAACGCCATCATTGAACATCCCGACTTCACCGAGGAAAACCGCCGGACAGTCTTCACGCCGCAGTTCAAATCGCGTTTCCTCGAAAGTCTATCCGAATTCGGCAATGTGCGGCTCGCGTGCAAGCGCGGCTGTGTCTCTCGCCAGACGGCCTATCGCGAGCGGCGGCGGCAGCCCGGTTTTGCGCGGATGTGGGATGCGGCGTTGCTGGCGGCGCGGACCCATGCGGAGGGGGAGCTGGCCGATCGGGCATTGCGCGGGGTGGAGGAGCCGGTGTTCTATCACGGCGAGGAGGTCGGGCGGCGGCGGCGCTATTCCGACCGGTTGTTGCTGGCGCATCTTGGCCGGCTCGACCGGATTGCGGAGCGGGAGGATATGGCGGGCGCGCTCGCCATGCTGGACGATACGATTGATGCGCTGGCGCGGGGCGAGGAGAATTTAGGGAAAAATTGGGAGGAAGTTGGGGCGGAGAAATGCGCCGGTGAGAATGATGGCCTGGACTGTGTTCCATGTGTTCCACTTGACGGGCATGGGCACGGGCACGGGCACGGGCACGGGCAAGGGCATGGGCATGGGCATGGGCATGGGCATGGGGAGGCGGTGCCGCCTTGTGCGACGTGCGGCGGGCCGTGCGACAATCGTTTGGCGGAATTGGCACCGGAGCATTGCATGTGGCTGGGCAACAGGCTCGACCGCATGGACATGGCGCGGCCTGCGGGGGCGAAGCGGCCCGGCGAGCTGGCGAAGGGCGTGGATGCGGCGGATGCGATCTCGGCGGTGCAGCTAGATGCCTTTGAATGCGGGCTGGACAGATGGTGGACAGTGGAAAGCGCGGCTGATCTGGACGCGCTGACCGAGGCGCGGCTTGAGGGCGCGGCGGTGGGTGCGGGCGGTGGTTCGGGCGGTGCGCAAGATGTGTGACCTTCGGGCAGCCGGATTTCGCATTTATCCAAGACGGGGGCTGGCGACCTTGGGCAAAGCAGGTCAAATCAAAGCTGGAGAACTACCCCATGAATGCGATGCCTGCCATGCCTTGCCCTAATTGCAGTGAGACAATCGCGCTTGATCCCAAGGCGCTGTTGGCGGGAAAGCAGATCGAATGCGGGTCATGCAATACCGCGATTGGTTTGCAGGAAAGCAGCGCAAATCTGGTTGGCGATACTCTGTCCAAGATGGACAGCGTGCGCCAGGCGATCGGGAAGGCGCGTTAGCTTGAAGGTGCCTAGCTTACGATGTCTAGCTCAACTTTGCCGTGACCCCGGCTGACAAGGCCAATCTTCTGTGCTGCAGCGCGGCTCAGGTCAATCGTCCGGCCATGGGCATAGGGACCACGGTCGTTAATCCGCACGGTCACCGACTTGCCATTGCTGGGATTGGTAACAACCACGCGGGTGCCAAACGGCAATGTCTTATGCGCCGCCGTCATGGCGTTCATGTTGAAACGCTCTCCATTGGCGGTTTGGCGGCCGTGGAAGCGGCGGCCGTAATAGGATGCAACGCCAGCACCTAGCGAGCGGACCGCAGGCACTTCCTCGATCTCGATCGGGGGCTCAATCTCGGTAATGTCAACGACATTGCCCTCAAGCGCTGGTGTATCTGGCAGTTCCTCGAATTTCTCGAAGGTCTGTTCAAATGCGGTCTCCTCACTCGCCTCCTCCGCCAAGGCGCCATTAAGTAAAGGCAATGGCAAGGCAGCCGCCAGCGCAACCAGCGCAAAGCGCTGCGAGAAGGTTAGGTTGAACTTACGCTTAGACATCAAACATCCTGTCAGGCTGGGAGCCCGTTAAACTGGTGGGGCGCCTTTACTGCTTGCAGGTTAAGGGTTCCAAATCGCCTAAACCATTTGCCGCAACTGGGGCTCGGTTCATCGGTGATTGGAGCAGAAAACGGGGTGTTGTGAGATTTTTTACAAGTCGAGAAATGCGGAGAATCGGCCAATATGCCGCAAAATCTGAAGTTCTCGAGTTAGGTTGGCGGAGATCAAAAAGTGCTGTCCTACAACAACGCCAATTGCCACAGAGTTGCGCGGACGCCTCGATAGATCGGCGTTGTGCAAGTCTTTCTCATTGTGGTCTTGTCATTTCAACAGCGTCTAGCGATCATGTCAGCAAAAGAAATGGGGCCAGTATTGCTACCGACCCCACTCTTACCAGCGCGTGGACTTTCTAAATGATCTGCCTTGCGGCTTATCTTCAAAAAAGCACTTCGCTTCCGATGCTGTTCCAAACTTACTTCCAGCCTTGCGGTTGGCCTTTGGTTCGGTTCTGACACTGTCGGCTCGCGCCGGCATCCGGTTCTTTCTTGCAATTGCTACGGTCCGAAGATCGCATCCATTGCATTCAAGTTCCGCAATCAAATATTCCGTGTTGGACTTACCTCTCAAACGATCGCGCACAAGCCGGAGGCTTTTGCATTTTCTCGATGTAAGGCCGGAATACCCGACCGATAACGGTATGCTTTCGCGTTCCTTTCAAACGGTGTTCTCACATCGGGCCGAAGCCGGCTGCAATCACTCCTCAAAGACCGCGTGGACAGTAACCGCTATATCTATCCAGCTTGATCAATTATTCAATTTCAAGTTATTAAACCCTAGGTTGAACAATTATTCTCGCCGTTTCGATGGTTTGAAGCTGCTCCTCAAGAATGAGTCGCGCAAGCGTTGCAACCCAGACTTATCCACTTTTGGCGATATTGCTTGTGGACAGGGGTGGATAAATCAACCGTTCGTCCAAAGCTTACCGATCTCGTTTAGCTAACAAACGTAATCGCAGCGCATTCAACTTGATAAACCCTTCGGCGTCCTTCTGGTCATAGGCTCCAGCATCATCCTCGAACGTGACGTGCTGTTCGGAATAAAGTGAATTGGGCGATTTGCGGCCCACGACATCGGCATTGCCCTTATACAACTTCAGCCGAACGGTCCCGCTGACTTTCACCTGGCTGTGGTCGATTGCAGCCTGCAGCATTTCGCGTTCAGGGCTAAACCAGAAGCCATTATAGATCAGCTCGGCATATTTGGGCATCAACTCGTCCTTGAGATGCGCCGCCCCGCGGTCGAGTGTGATCTGCTCGATACCACGATGCGCACGGGCGTAAATTTCGCCACCCGGTGTTTCGTACATGCCGCGGCTTTTCATGCCGACAAAACGGTTTTCGACCAAATCGAGCCGGCCAATGCCATGCTTGCGGCCAAGCTCGTTGAGTGCTTCAATCAAAGCCGCAGGGCTCATCGCTTTACCACCAAGAGCTACACCATCACCTCGTTCGAAATCTATGGTGATATATTCGGGTGTATCGGGCGCATCCTCTGGATTGTTGGTCCGCGAATACACGTAATCCGGGGTTTCTTCCCACGGATCTTCAAGTACTTTGCCTTCGCTGGAGGTGTGCAGCATGTTCGCATCGGTGGAGAACGGGCTCTCGCCTCGTTTATCCTTAGGCACCTGGATCTGGTGCTTTTCTGCCCAAGCAATCAGCGCCGTGCGGCTGGTCAACTCCCACTCGCGCCACGGTGCAATCACGGCGATGTCAGGTGCAAGAGCATAAGCCGATAGTTCAAACCGGACTTGGTCATTACCTTTGCCGGTGGCGCCATGTGCAATAGCATCGGCACCCGTTTCGCGCGCAATTTCAACTAGCCTTTTGGAGATCAACGGACGAGCGATTGATGTGCCAAGTAAGTAATCCCCCTCGTAACGCGCATTGGCGCGCATCATTGGGAAGATGAAGTCGCGAGCAAATTCCTCTCGGACGTCTTCGATAAAGATATGTTTGTCGGGAATTCCCATAGCCCGCGCCTTCTCGCGAGCTGGTTCAATCTCCTCACCTTGTCCAAGATCGGCAGTGAAGGTTACTACCTCGCAACCGCGTTCGACCTCCAGCCATTTGGCGATGACGGACGTATCAAGTCCGCCTGAGTAGGCAAGGACAACACGTTTGATTTCGGACATGAGTGCGGCTCCGCTGGCAGATAACAAGAATTAGGGTGCGCCGGTATCAGGCGAGCGCCAACTTCTCAACGAATTAAGCCTTTCCCAGCAGTTCGGTTTCCTTTGCCAATCTCTTTGGCTGGTTAGCGGTTCGCCAAGGGTTTCGAAAAGCAGAACCGAGCCCATACGAAAAAGGCCCCCCGCCTCGGTGAGACGAAGGGCCTTCTAATTCGATTTCGGAAAGAAGGATTAAGCAGCCAGCTTTTTCCGGCGGCGACGGGCAAATGCCAGCCCGCCGAGTCCGAAGGCCATGAGGCCAAGCGCACCTGGTTCAGGAACCTTCGCTGTGTAGGATTTGATGTAGGTGATGTAGTCACCACCGATGATTGGATCACCCCACCATGCCCAAAGGTTGACTTTGTTGTTGGCTGACGGGCCGTAAGCAATCAACTTTTGCGGGTGAGTGGTTGTCGAATTCTTCGGATTGTCAGTCGTCTGCACACCATTGATAAGGCGTGTGCCGTCAAGTGAGTCAAGAACGAAGCTGAATGTTGGTGTCGCTCCACCAGTGAAGCTGGCGAAAGCTGCGCTGGTCATTGTTGCATCGATCTTGCTGCCTTTGAACGAAGCGCTCGAAGTATCGGTATCGATGGTCAGAACATCGCCGTTAGTCATTACATATTCGTACGTGGCAGCTGAAGCTGGCGCGGCTGCGACAGCGGCAAGAAGCCCTGCAGCCATAATTGCGTTCTTGGTAAATTTCATTGTCTTCCCCACTTCCAATTTCAGGCAACGATTAGAATGCCAATTCATATAATTCTCGATCCGGTTAGAAAAACCAAACCAGTCTGGGTAAGGTAAAGCATTACTCGTGCCAGAATGCCTCAACCCCGCCAATTCCGCCATTTGCAGTGGTTAACGGGGAGTGCTGGCATAGATCGTGTGTAAGATTTTCTGACGATGTTCTGGGTGCCACGTCGCCATCCCTAAGGTTCCACGAGTTTGGGTTAACCAAAATGGAAGGCTTGTTTGCGATATGCGTTAGCTATGAAAAAGGCTCAATCACACCTGACCGAACGCTCGCAGCGCACCATGTTTAGCCGCAAGCTCCTAACAGCAGCAGCTTCGGCTGCATTTGTATTCGTTTCAGCCTGTTCGGAAGCGCCTTCTGATCCTTTTTCGGCAGCTGAGCAGGCCATCGAGCAAGGCGATTTGCAAGCGGCCAGGGTTCAATTGCTACAACTGATGGAGCAAGATCCTGCCAATCAAGATGCGATAATGTTGCTTGGCAAGACCCTACTATCGCTTGAAAATCCCGAGGGTGCGGCAGAGCAATTCAAAAAGCTAGTTGGTAATGCTGATCTCACAAATGAAGCCAATGCACTTCTTGCCAAGGCATACCTCCAATCTGGCAATTCTCCTTTGGCTCTCGAAACGCTTGAGGCCACGGGGATGAATAACGGTTTGGCTTATGCGGTTGGGGTGGTGGCACGGCTTGGCGAAGGCGATAGCGACAAGGCTCTTGTGATGCTTGATCAAGGCTTGGCCAAATTCCCAGGTTCGGTTGATCTGCTCGTGCTAGATGCGAAACGCGCCTTTGACGTGCGCGATATCGCACGAGCACGCAGCCTGTTGGACAAAGTTTTGGCCAACCACACCAACATGATTGAAGCGCGCCTATTGGCTGGGCGGGTAGAGATGCACGAACGCAAGCTAGATCTTGCGAAGGAGCATTTCGGTCAAGTCATCAAGTCCAACCCTTGGAATCTGCCAGCGATCCTTTCATTGGCTGCAATCGCGCGCGATCAAGGTGATGAGAAGACCGCTGGTGATTGGATTGCTAGGGCCAAGGAAATTGCACCGGGGCACCCCGTCGGCGTCTATTTCGCGGCTCAGATGGCATTCGATGCCGGAAATCTTGAAGATGCCCATATGCTGGTGCAGTCGGCGGGCAAGCAGGAAATGGAATTTCCGGCCTTACGAATGTTGCGCGGTTTCATCGCTGCAAAACAAGGGCAGACATACACTGCGATCAGCGAACTGGAGCGTTTCTTTCGGCTGGGTGGTGAAAACAGCATGGCGCGCGCAATTCTCGCGAAACAATATGCGGAAACCAATGCTACTCAAAAGGCTTGGGATACCCTCCAACCCGTCCTTTCAGGTGCCAATTTAGATGCTGGAACGCTGAGTCTGGCCGCACAAATCGCAGGAAAGCTTGGAAAACCGGAACAAGCACAATTAGCGCAGCGCGCGCAAGTTGCGAAAACGCAAGTGCCTTACGCTGGCGAGATGATGAAAGCGGGCGGTTATATCCGCGCCGGAAAATGGAAAGATGCTGACGCTATCTATCGTAAAGTGCTTGCCAACGGCGGCGCGGTTGACCCTATTGTTTTGAACAATGCGTCGACGGTTAGGTTAAAACTTGGCGACAAGCAGGGTGCGTTGGCGCTCGCACGCAAAGCTTTCGGTTTGGCGCAGGAAGATCCGATCGTGATGGATACGCTAGGCTGGAGCCTGGTTCAGATCGACAAGAACAGCGCTGAAGGTCGTTTGCTGATTGAACGGGCTTTGCAATTGGCTCCAGGAAATCAGGAAATCACCGATCATTGGCTTGCAATTTCATAGTTCATTAGCTGCCCGGCGCCTGCCCTTGCAAATAAGTCTCTATCGCCGCACTCTGTCGCCATGGCAGAGGCAAAGACACGGCCAACTTCGATTGGTGTGAAAGAGTTTATCGACAGCGTCGAGCACGAGAAGAAGCGCGAGGAAGCTAAAACCCTTGATGCGATTTTTCGGCGGGTGACGGCGTGCAAACCGGCAATGTGGGGGCCATCGATCATTGGCTATGGCTCATATCGCACTACCTACGAGAGCGGCCGCGATGTGCATTGGTTGCGCACAGGATTCAGCCCAAGAAAAGCCAAGCATTCGGTCTATCTGATGGGCGGATATTGTGATGAATTGACCGGCAAGAGGCGCGATTTCCAACTGGAACGTCTGGGAAAATATTCTCGCGGGAAAAGCTGCCTCTATATCAACAAGCTAGCAGACGTGGATATGGCAGTGTTGGAAGAGATGATCGCTGAAGACTGGGCAACGATGAACAGGCTCTATCCTGAGTGATGTTTGCGGCAGCTAAATCCCGGCATACCATTGGTACCCGGCGCGATCTTCCCAATATCCACCTTCTCCTTCTCCAAGATCAGCTAGGTCAGCAACCAATTCGATGGCGGTCAGATATTTGGCGTGTTTATAGCCTAACTGGCGCTCGATCCTCATTCTGAGCGGCGCACCATTCTGCACTTCCAGCGGCTCACCGTTGAGTTCATGGGCGATGATCGTTTGTGGGTGCATTGCATCCACCAAATCGACGCTTTCGTAATATTGGCGGCCAGCCAGCGTGTCAGCGCACCGAAAGACTGCGAACTTGGCGTCGTTTTGAACACCTGCCGCCTCGAGCAAAGTTGAAAGTTGCGGACCGGTCCATTCTCCGATTGCGCTCCATCCTTCGACGCAATCATGTCGGGTGATCTGAGTCCGCTGAGTTAGGCTGCGAATATTCTCCATCGTCAGCGTTAGCGGCGTATCGACCAAGCCGCGCACTTCCAATGTCCAGTCCTTAAACTGGTTAACCACCGATGCCTCATATTCCGGCGTATCTACCGTCAGTGAACCATTGCCACGGAAAAAAGGCGAAATTTCTGCTTTGGAATATTCCTTCGCCAATGCCATGCGGTCTGCTAGCGAGCGATGCACGGATTGATGCCAGCGCTGCGACGCGTCAAACAAGCTCCGGCCAACGCTACTATCGGCAACTTTGCTGCACGCGCCCACGAACAAGGCGCTCATTCCCGCGAGCAGGCTACGACGTCCTATAGCGTATTTCATACCTGCTTCTCCTCAGCAGCGTTCCCGCCGGTTATCATGTCACGAATTTGCCCGATTGGTCCGGCCAATATCACGAGAGCGACATGGATTACGAAGAAGCCGAACAAGCCCCATGAAAAGATAAAATGGATTGAGCGCGCGCTTTGGCGGCCTCCCAATAGCTCTACAATCCAAGGAGCAGCGGGCTCAAAGCCGGGGCTAATCGCCAAGCCGCTGAGCACCATTCCCGGTAAGAATATGCCAAGCACAACACCGTAAGCCAATTTCTGCAGGAAGTTGTATTTACCGACCTCGTGATCAAAATTCAGCTTGAGGTGTTCCGTTATATCTTGCCAGATCGCAGTAGGTTTCCACTCGCGTAGACGGGTTCTTATGTCGCGCCAGAAATGGCCGGTAATCAACATGGCAATCCACATGACCAGCAGGCCGACCGCGAAAGGCCAAGCCATCAATAAGTGCCAATCTCGCGCTTCGGCGAGATTATAATTGGTGGGTATCGTCAGCCAGCCAGGGAATCGTGGGACCGAGAGCCACGCCTGATCGGGCGAAAAGCCCCATTCTCCCCAATACAGATATCGATGGGCGTTGCTGATCGTCAGGCCCGACATGAACAAGATAACCACGCAGACCAGATTAAGCCAATGCCAAACGCGAGTTATCAAACCGTGACGCTTTGTCTTTGATCCCATCGCCTGCTTCCCCTTAGCAACATTCGCGCGGCGCATCACCTGCACACAAAGAGCCATTCGAACTGTTAGGTAGCAAAGTTACGTGTGCTTAACGGAAACCGCAAGCGAGCAGGGTGAGGGCGGCGTCATCGCCCCAAGACATCTCGCAGCCGACGCCAGCAGCATCGGGGTATACGTCTGGTTTGTTGGTTCTGACGATTCCACCGACAATGTGCTTAGAAAATCGGCAAAACTCGGCAATTTTTGCAGCGACAGTTTCCTGTAAATCGTGATGCCCCTCGGCAGCGATAGCCAAAATTGCGTCTCGCAAACCATCATAGTTAAAAACGGATTCGATGGAATCAGAGGGTTGTCCGGCAATCTCTATGACCAATCTAGCCGAGATTTGCAGCCGCTGCGGTTCAGCCCGCTCAAAATCATGGATACCAATAGAAAATTGCGCATCGAGACGGTCGAGATGGATTATGTAACGCATCAGTTTTCCTCACGTACCAGATACATCACGTCTCGGCGATGGTTGAGTAAGTGCTGCCCTGAATCGACAAGCAGCGTCCCTCCCGACGCAAGATGCCCGTCTGCGAGGAAGCAAGCGGCACGCGCCGTTTCTTCAGCCTGCGTTACGCGCTGTAGTAAATTCATACTGGCACTGCGCGCAAATTCGGCTTCGGTCTGGTCGTGGCTGGGCAGGGTAAGGCCTGGCGCGAGGCTGTAAATCCGATCCTTAGAAAATTGCTCCTGCATTGCCATCATCTGCGCTGCTGCGTGCAACCCTGCCTTGCTAAGCGTGTAACTGAAGAAATCGGGATTCATATTTTCCAGTTTCTGATCGAGCAAAAAGACTGCCGATTTGGCGTTTCCAAATTGGCTTCGCTTCAAAAATGTCTGCGCCAGCGCAACGTTCCCCCGCAGATTGGCATTCTGGACTTTGTCCCAGACTTCCCAGTTCGCTTGATCGGCACTGTCAGGTTCGAATAAAGATGCGCTGCAAATTAATGCACGCCACTCAGGTACTCGGTTGGCTAGATCGATTGCGGCGCGCTCGACTGCGTGGTGATCGCAGAGATCGAAAGTGATCGTTTCGGCGCTCGGCAGAGAATCCGCCAAAATCTGCGCTTCCCTTGCACTGCTGCGATAATGGATGATGACATGCCAACCTCGCGCAGCGAACTCTTCTGAGATGCTTCGCCCCAAACGGATTGCGCCGCCAGTAACTAATACTGCTTGACGTTTCATGGCGCAGTTGACGAGGCGAGGTGGAACAAGTCTGGTCGTTCAGCCAACATGGCCCTGAGCATCAAAATCAAGTCTTGGCCGAACGCCAGCCTCGCAATCGGATTCGAAAGGAAGTCATCAGGCAGCTGTTTGACCGCAACTATTGCGCAATAGTGTTTATCGTTCATTTCCCGTTCGATGAAACCTTTGGCAAACCAATAGCCTTCGTGTTCTGCACCGCCGATGCTATGCGGGAACAAGTCCTTCGCAGATTCTGCGGCTCGGCCCGACCCCACGGCCTCGCAACTCAACAGCACATTCACATTCGCCTTATGAGCATTTAATTCAATTCTGAATGGCACAAGTCGCTCGCTTGCATCAGCATTCGCATCGAACGGGGCCTGAGGCCGTACAGTTACGATATAATTGGCAATCGCAAGGTCTTGGGCTGACTGTACCAGAATATCAGGGCGCTTCATCGCTGAAGGTTTGTTTCTCGAGCCAATATTACGGAATTCGCCATCAGGTTCATTGAATAGGGTGCAAAGCGATGGAATTGTCTCGTCAAGAAACCGTGCCGAGCGCGCGATCAAGGCTTCCACACCGGATTGGCTGTACGAGACGATAAGGCCGATCAAGAGAAACGGGATCAAAATGCCCAAAATGTAGGTTCCCGCCTCGATCCAACCGGGGCGCTGGTGATCTACGATACCGATAATCGCCAGAGCGAAATAGGCTGCTGATAACGTCGCCAAGATTATCAAAACGGTGTTGCGGACCCAGCGGGGCACGACCAATATCGAGATGTTTGAAACCAAATTCACAATCATGCCCCTTCATGTGCTGCGCCGATCGATAGCTGGCCTGTTTGCGATGTGCCAAGAACTATTCGGACTTTTACCTTACCCCAGCTTCCCCTCAGCTTTGGCCTGCAATTTGGGCGTTAGTGCGGGTAACCTCGAGAGTTCCTTTAGCTGTGCTGTATTTACGGACTCGGGGTCGCCCCATAAAGCATTGAAAACTCGGCTTACTGTCCAATCGGTTGCAGCGCTATATTCGAGTGCTAACGCCTCCCCGGATTGCGCCTGACCTTCTTCGACTACACGGTAATACCAACCGCAACGGCCGGACCGAAGGATCGCTTCGACCATGTTTTTCTTCTGGAAACGGTGCTCGATCTTCCAGCAAGGCTGCCTAGGCTGACTGACTTCTAGAAGCGCAGTGCCGAAGCGGAACCGATCGCCGATACCAATCTGATGTTCGAGCATTCCTAGTACGGCAAGATTGCTGCCGAATGCACCGAAATCGTCGAGCAGCGCCAAATTCCCGATTTCCTCGCGCCAGAACGCGTGGTGATCAAGTGGGTACTGATGCACTGCCATATCAGGGCCGCCATGGACTTTGCGGTCTGCTTGGACATCTCCTTCAAGACCCTGCGTTCCGATCCGAACGATGCCGGCAATAGGTTGTTTCGCAATCGCACTTTTCGAGCCACCTTTGAAAAGCCTCGCCTTGCCAATACAAAGTGAGTGGACGGATTGCATCATCCCACGAGCTTTCGAACGGTTAATGCGAACCAATCCCTGATCACGCCATCTGCGCCTTCCCCGCGATAAGTCCCGGACTCGATATTAGTAAAGCCAGCTGCAACGTAAGCATTTTCAAGCCAGTTTTCGTTCGGGAAATTGTGCAAGCGGCCAAGCGGATCGCGGCCTTCGCCAGCGCCAAGTTTGTAGTTGGCAAAATGTAGTCCCTCCGGTCGTAGCGAACGATGAATCGCTGAGAGCACTTGGTGAAAATTATTACGAGCAACGTGGATCAGACATGCATGTGCCCAGACTGCATCATATGCATTGACCGCGCTGATTTCCTCAAAACGCATCAGTTTCGCGTCGATGCCGCGCAGTTCCTTTGTCTTTGCAACCATCGCTTGGCTGCCGTCTGTTGCATCCAAGTCAAACCCACGCTCCACAATCCGGGCTGAATCCTGACCGCTACCACAGCCGAGTTCAAGTATCGCGGCTCGAGGTTCGAGCAGATCCAGGAAGGGATCAAGGTGGGGGCTTGGACGTTGGCCGAATTTTTCTGTGTAAAGGGCGGCATTCGCCTCATAGAACGCGATGGTCGCCGCATCGCTCACT
Organism: Pontixanthobacter gangjinensis; assembly: GCF_009827545.1. NCBI lineage: Bacteria > Pseudomonadati > Pseudomonadota > Alphaproteobacteria > Sphingomonadales > Erythrobacteraceae > Pontixanthobacter > Pontixanthobacter gangjinensis. The sequence continues at coordinate 1,557,555 of NZ_WTYS01000001.1, forward strand.
CTGCAGTTCCCGCTGCCTCACGGTCGCGTTGCGCGCGGCTTTTTTTCATGGCCGAAGTTTTCAATTGTCCGCAGGCAGCGTCGATGTCGCGGCCTCTGGGCGTGCGAACTGGTGCGCTAATCCCCGCATCAAAGACGATGTTGGAAAAGCTTTTGATGCGTGCAGGTTCAGAACATTCATAGGGCGCGCCCGGCCAAGGATTGAACGGGATCAAATTGACTTTGGCAGGCAGATCATACTGACGGATCAGGCGGATCAACTCGCGTGCGTCATCGTCGCTGTCGTTCTTACCCTTCAGCATCACATATTCAAAAGTGATGCGCCGCGCGTTGGAAGCTCCAGGGTAATCGGCGCAAGCCTGTAGCAACTCCTCGATGCCATATTTCTTGTTGATCGGGACGATCTCATCGCGAACCTCTTTCGTCACAGCATGGAGCGAGACCGCAAGATTCACGCCGATTTCCTCGCCGCACTTGTACATCATAGGCACAACGCCGCTGGTTGAAAGCGTGATCCGCCGCTTTGAAAGTGCGAGACCTTCACCGTCCATAACCAGTTTAAGTGCATCCCGGACATGATCGAAATTATACAGCGGTTCGCCCATGCCCATCATCACGATGTTGGTTAGCAATCGCCCATCTGCGCGGTATTCGCTCTCGCTTTCGCTATCCTCGTTGACGTCTGCGACATCCATCCTGCCTTTGGGCCATTCGCCGAGCGCATCGCGAGCAAGCATGACTTGGCCGACAATTTCACCGGGTGTCAGATTGCGAACCAGACGCATCGTGCCAGTATGGCAAAATGTGCAATTCAGAGTGCAGCCGACTTGGCTCGAGACGCACAATGTGCCGCGCGTTTCATCTGGGATAAAAACCATTTCATATTCATGACCGTCATCGGTTTTCAGCAGCCATTTGCGCGTTCCGTCGTTAGAATGCTGCGCTTCAACAATGTTCGGGCGGCCCACTACAAACCGTTCAGCCATCCAGGGCTGCATGGACTTTGAAATATCGGTCATCTGAGAGAAGTCAGTTGCACCGCGGTGATAGAGCCAATGATAGATTTGTTTTGAACGCAGCTTTGCCTGTTTCGGTTCGAGCCCCGCTTCTGCGAACAGCTCCTTTATGCGCGCCTTGGGCAGGCCTAGAAGGTCGACGCGACCATCCTCTCGCGGCGTGATGTCACGCGCCACAGGGACCGGGTCAACTTGTCCCGGGATCGACATAAGAGCTGTATTTGCCATGATTGGGAGCGATATAGGCGAGGGCGCCCACGAAAGCTAGTTTGGCGAATTCTCCTAATCGAAAATCAGGCTGCGACCATCGGGTGTTGGCTGGGGCGCGTCATCCCGCCCGTGCGCATCCCACTGTGGCGGCGTCCATTGCAGTTGCCGCTCCGTCAAGATCATAGCTGTTGGAAAAGCGCCGACGGTTCGTGTCGTTTGCGCTGACGGTCATCCGGCTGGCCGATCTCATGGCAGCGACAATCGCCGAATCCATACTACGGTTTTGTGCCCAGGCATTCCCGCCGGAGCCAGTAAGAGTAAATTTCTTGCTGCCGATGGTGAGCGTTATAGATGACCCCCTAGCCAAATTGCGTGATAGTCGAAGATGCAACTGGCCGCGTACATTGCTGCTGGGCCAAGTGCCAACACTCGCGAAGGGGTCGTTGTCGCGTTGTTGGTTGCTGGGCGCAGCTTTAGCGATGGCATAGCAGCGTGGAATTGCAGGATCACGAAATGCGCCCCAGTCTGAAAAAACTCCCAAACTGTCGCGTGCAAACGAGGTTGATGGCGAGGCGAAAGCTATCGAGCACAAAGCCACTAATACAGTCATTCGGATAATATTGAACATATCCCGAAATGGCGGCACGGCGCGTTGGGGCTGGTCAGTCATATTGCGACCATAAAATAGGGGCTGTCCTCGAGCAAGCTAAACGCTTAGCATAGTCGCCGAAATAAATCGCGAACTCCAAATAAGGGAATCTCACATGCGTATTGTAATTGTGCCAGCACTGGCTTTGGTTTTGGCATCGTGCGGCAACGTAAGTGGTGGCAATGACGAAGTAGCAATGGAAGCTGGCAAATGGTCTAACACCATGGTCATCGAGAAATTTGATATGCCCGGCGCTCCACCAGAGGCCGCAGGAATGTTCGCTGCAATGGTTGGCCAAGAGCAGACAACCGAAACCTGTATGACCAAGGAAGATACCGCAGATGCGGCCAAGAAGATTGAAGAGATGGCCACTGGGTCGATTGGTGAAGATGGGTGCACTTCAGAGAAATTTTCGATGGAAGGTGGCAAAATCGATGGCAAAGTCACTTGTACTAATGAAGGCGGCGGTTCTGGGGTAATGACAATCGACGGTACGCATTCGTCAACAGAAATGGCGATGACCATGACAGCTGACATTAAGGATCCGTCAATGCCGGGCGGCACTGCGAGCATGATCATGAAAATGTCCGGCAAACGATTGGGTAATTGCGACGGGTGAGATTGATTGATCAGATCTGATTGAACAGATCGGAACTTAAGAAACATGTGGCGGGGCAGGAAATTGTCCCGCCCTTGATCAAATTACGCCGCCGCTGATGGCTTTAACTGGCGGGCGGATAATGGATCGCCATGACTTCCCATTCTCGCGAACCAGCTGGCACCGCGACGATCCTGACATCGCCGACACGTGCGCCTTTCAGGGCACGAGCCATTGGGGAGCTCCAGCCAATTCGCCTTGCCGATGCATCCTGCTCGTCATCGCCGATAAGAGTAAATTCTGCATTTTCGTCGTTTTCGTCGGCCAAGGTTACCTTCGCACCAAAAAACACTCGTTCTCGGTCAACCTGCTGAGCAGGATCAATCACCCGAGCCTCCTTCATCCTCCTCGAAAGATAGCTGATTTCCCGGTCGATTTCGCGCAGACGCTTACGGCCATAAAGATAGTCGCCATTTTCGCTGCGGTCGCCATTGCCGGCAGCCCAACTAATGATCTCGACAATCTCAGGCCGCTCGGTTCCGAAAAGATGCTCATAACGCGCCTTCATAGCGTGCATACCAGCAGGCGTAATCGGATTGGACGGAGGCTTCACCCTATCGGCCTATTACCGGAGATATGACCTCAGCACACGAGGAGAGCCGTATCTCGCATTTTGCGGATAGAGATGTTCGTAAACAACTGCGTTTTCGAGCACACGCTGGACGTAGTTTTTGGTCTCGTAAATCGGTATCCGCTCACCCCATGTTATCCAGTCGATTGAACCGGTGCGTGGATCTCCATTGGCTCGAAGCCATTTGTTCACATTGCCCGGACCAGCGTTGTAAGCAGCAACCGCCAATGGGTACGCTCCATCATAATATTTCAGCATCCGGGCAAAATAGGCGTCGCCCAGTTGAATATTATAGCTCGGGCTGTTGATCAAATTAGCGGACATATAGCTCATGCCCAATTTGCCAGCCTGTTCACGCGCGGTGCCAGGCATTAATTGCATCAGCCCGCGAGCGCCAGCATGGCTGATTGCGTTCTGGGCGAACTGGCTTTCCTGCCGCGAAATTGCATGGACCATAGTCCAATTTGTTCCAGGAGGAGTTTGTAGAGTGGGGTGACCAAACTGCGTAAAATTCTTAATGCCGTCAGCGCCAGCTGCGTCATGCACATTGACCGCCAGATCGCGGCGTCCGATCTCCTGTGCAAGCTCTGCAACAAGCTGGTGTTGCTCGTCTGTGTGGGCCTGTTGGGCAACGGCGCGGTAAAATTGGATGCCCGTGCTCCAAGGGGCATCGCGCGAAACCTCTTTCACCGCTTGAACCAATGGGGTTGCCAGGAATTTGGCGCGAGCCTCGCCCGCTACTATAGTTTGGGGCGCCGCTTTTAGATCCGGCATGGTTCGGCCCAGTTTGTCGAGCGCCAGCATGCCATAAAAACGATCTGGATAGGCAGCAGCCAATTCGTAATAACGGTTTGCTGCGGTCATATCACCCGCCTGGTAAGCGGCGAGGCCGGCCCAGTAGAATCCTTTTGACCGCGTTTGCGGCGTCTGCGCGGCAGCGCCATATCGGTAAAACAGCGGAGCGGCTGAAGCCGCATCACCCAGACTCCACAATGATTCCGTGCCGCCCAACCACATTAATGACGTGTAATCGTCGCGAACGCGGTAGCTTTTAGTGCGAATATCGACATTAGCTTCAAACATATCGTCGGCTTTTGCGGCGATTTGTTGGGCCTGGCGTGCATTGCCGGTCCTTGCGAGGCGGAGCATTTCCGATAGCAGGCTCTCGGAATCGAAGGGCAATGCATCAAAGGTTTGGCGACTTGCAAGAATCGAAACTGCTGTGCTGCCTTGCCCCGATCCACGCAAATACCGGACACGATTATAGAGGTATCCAGCATCCTTGGTTGCTTCTGCCGGCACGCTCAATCCAACCGTATCGGGTTCCTGCCGTTTCAAATAAGCCAACCGAGCCATGAACAGATCCTGCTTGGCAGGACTAACTTTGGCGATTTGGCGACGCGCAGCTTCTTCTTCGCCCTGCCAAAGCAAGGCATCCATACGAGTGTCGTTGTCGTCTTGGCTAAACTGCGATCCGAACAGGCCTTCTAAATAGGCAATAGAAGGGCTGCTCATCTCGCCGCCACGCCAAGCTTCGCGAGCTATCGCAGTCGCCTCTGGGCGGTTCTGGTTGGATAATGCCAGCGCATACCGCGCTTTGGCTGGGTTTGTAATTGGGGGAAATTGATCGAAAAACGCGACTACCCTCTCGGCGCTAATGGCTTCATCCCCAAGTGCTTTCTCGGCGCGAATTTGCAACGTGTCCTGCTTGGGAAAACCAGGGTTGGTGAGGATGAAGCCAGCGTAATCGTCAAACCCCATCCGGTCGTTACCGGTCAGGAACTGCCAGCGATCAATTGTTCGCGCCATTCCGGTCGGTGATTTTGCCGCCATCTGCTGGCGCGCTTGATCCCACGTGGCTGGATCTTGCGCGCAAGCAGGAGTGGAGAATGCCATTGCAGGGATGGCAAAAAGGGCGATTAAGGGGAGTGGTTTACGGTCCATGCTGGACATAATGGGTCACGGCTCCTTATCAGGCGCTGAATGAAATGCCTGTTGGGTGATGATTTTCTCAAATTCCCATGCGGCCAACGTAAGGATTACGCAAATGTTCTCCGGCTCAATTCCGGCTCTAGTGACTCCTTTTCGCGACGGAACGTTTGACGAGGCCGCTTTTCGCCGTCTGGTTGACTGGCAAATCGAAAGCGGGAGCAAAGCATTGGTACCTTGTGGCACCACCGGAGAAGCATCGACACTATCCAATGCGGAGCATCACAGAGTGGTTGAAGTGTGCATTGAACAGGCCGCAGGCCGGGTTCCCGTGATTGCAGGTTGTGGCAGCAATGATACGCGAAATGCGCTGCTGCATATGAATTTCTCCAGAAAAGCAGGCGCAGCGGCGGGTCTGTGTGTTGCGCCTTATTACAATCGCCCCAGCCAGGCGGGCTTGATCGCACATTTTAGTTTCCTTGCGGAGAATAGCGATTTGCCGATTGTGCTTTACAATGTTCCCGCGCGGACGGTGACCGATATCGAAGACGAAACGGTTGTCGAATTGGTCACAAAATATCCAGATCGTATTGTAGCAATCAAGGATGCAAGCGGTGACCTGTCCCGGGTGGCGGATCACCGGATGGGTATTGGTCGCGAGTTTTGCCAATTATCAGGTAATGATGAATTGTGGCTGCCGCATTCGGCGGCAGGTGGGCGGGGCTGTATCTCTGTCACTGCCAATGTAGCGCCCTCGCTGTGTGCCGAATTCCACGAAGCCATCGCGTCCAACGATCTGGTCACAGCGCGAAAGATTAATGACCGATTGTTCCCGCTCCACTACGCAATGTTCTCCGACGCAAGTCCGGCGCCAGTTAAATACGCTCTCACCCGCGTCCACGGCTGGATCGAAGACGGCGTTCGGCTGCCGCTGGTCAGCGCCAGCGAAGCGTCACGTAAGGCAGTGGACGAAGCGTTGGAGCATGCCGGGTTGGTGTGATTTTGATGGCTACTTTCTAATGATGAGGAGCGGCCTGACCTTTTAATAATCCATTGTCCGCACTACATGCGGTTTCGTTATGGCCCGACCCAAACCCGAAACCTTCGACAAACTCAAAGTGGTCGCCGAAAACCGTCGGGCGAAGTTTGATTATTCGATTGAGGACAAATTTGAAGCGGGCCTGATGTTGCAAGGCACCGAGGTTAAGGCTTTGCGGGCAGGTGAGGCGACTATTTCAGAAAGCTATGCCGAGGTAAAGGATGGCCAAGTTTGGCTGATTAACTCCAACATCCCCGAGTACAGCCACGGCAACAGACTCAATCACGAACCAAAGCGGCCGCGTAAGCTGTTGCTTAACCAGCGTGAAATCAACAAGATGGTCGGCGCAGTTGAGCGGAAAGGCATGACTTTGGTGCCTATGTCGATTTATTTCAACAAAACCGGACGCGCGAAGGTTGAGTTGGCGCTGGGCAAAGGACGCAAGTCGCAAGACAAGCGCGAATATATCAAAGATCGCGATTGGAAGCGGGACAAGGCGCGCTTGATGCGGGAAAAGGGCTAAGGCGGATCCTTCAGCCTCTGGTTATCGGATGAATGATAACCACATCCGACCAATGACCGTTTGGCCAAAAAATACGATTAACAGCGCTTCAATGGGGTTGCGTCCCGACGTGCTGCAGCGCAATGCAGCTTGGCAATCATGACCAGCCCACGCTCCAAGACTTTCCTAGCCGATTTGATCCGCAAATACACCCCGACGCGGGAGCAAATGGCGCGCAATAAGTACCTTGCGCCTATCGCGCACCGGTTTCTTGCGCCGGAACTGTGGCGTTTTACCCGGCGATCGGTGCCACGCGGAGTAGCGCTGGGCATTTTTGCCGGATTTATCATTCCGGTCGGCCAGATTTTTCTGGCTGCGTTCTTGGCCTTGCCGGCGAGGGCAAATGTTCCATTGTCCGCGCTAGTTACGTTCATCACCAACCCATTTACATTCCCGTTCTGGGCAGTTGTGGCAAACCGGACCGGGGACTTCATCCTTAAGCTGGAGAGGGCTGGAACCGGCGGCGCAGCCGAAACAGAAATGACGAGCGGACGCTGGTCTTGGTTCTTTGAGATGTTTGAAGGCGTGGGTGTCACTGTTCTGGAAACAGTGTTCGGCTTCGTTGTTCTGGCGGTAGTAGGAGCTGCCATAGGATATTTATTGTCCAGCTTTGTATGGCGCTTCATGGTCGCCAAGCGGCGGCACAAAAACCTTAAACGTATGGAGGCGCGGCTCGATAAGCAACTCAAGGCCAAGCGGCCATGAGTGCTGCGCCCAAATCACTGTCTGTGCTCAAGGATGGGCTGGGCGGACCGCTGCCGTTTATCGGACTTACGGTTGCAATCCTGGCAAGCTCTGCGGTCATATTTTTCGTCGGCGATAGCTTGCTCCTCGCTGCTACCTTCCTTGGCGGAACGACAATTCTGGTTCTGGCTGGACTTATGTTCAGCCGGATTGCGGTGCCAACTGCAGCGCAGGATCTTGCGCCGCCTGATTGGTCGGTGACTGTATCAGCCATTGAGCAGCCAGGTGTAGCGGTTGCAATTACCGATCGGGCTAACCGGTTAACCTGTGCAAATTCTGAATTTGTCAGTTGGTTTGAAGCGGGCACCGCTCCTCCCAATTTGCCGTTGGATAGGGCTTCGCTGGAAAAGCTGACACGAACAGCGCGGCAGGCATGGCGCGATGGGGTGGCTGAGGCGAAGGAGCTTGTACGCGCCGATGGAACGGCCGGATGGCACGCCAGCGCCGAACGCGCGGGGCGAGGCGAAGACTATCTGATTTGGCGATTTACCGACGCATCTTCCGCTGATCCGACGCAGAGCATAATTGGCTGGGTAACGGGTCAGTTTGGCCAATTGCTGTCTCGGGCAGGGGTTGAAGCGGCGGTCGTATCCCCGGACGGCATTATTCGTGCTGCAAGTAAAGGATTTGCTGGCAGGGCCTCAGGCGACACGAATGCAACGCTTGCGGGTCAAGAATTCGTCAGCCAATTGAGGAGTGATGATAGCGATCACATCTATTTCGCGAGGGAAGGCCGCAAGGGGCCGTCCCAGACGCTGATCCAAATCTCGCTTGCTGACCTAGCGGCTAGTCGTAACGTAGCAGCCAATGAGGCGGCGTCGCTGATGTTGTTGGTAGAAAGCGGCACAGGCGTTGGCGGTGGTTCGCAGAATTCCGGAGCAGCAGCAACGCCGCAATTGGAAGCTTTGCTCGGCGCCTTGCCGCTTGGTCTCGCGATGACGGACCGCGATGGCCGGTTCCTCTTCGGTAATCAGGCATTTTTGCGCGCGGTTGACAGGGAAGGTCAGGGCCTGCCGCAATATCCATCTGATCTTGTGGTGAAGGAAGATAAAAGCGCTTTATCAGACGGAGTTCGCCGATTTGGCAAAGGGCTGTCAAGCAATGGCGATATGGCCATTCGTTTACGCAGCCAGCCCGATGAGCCAGTTTCGCTGGGGCTTGCCGGAGTGCGCGGTTTGGGTGACGCATCGGTGCTGTTGAGTCTCACAGATTCGACCGAAGAAACAAAGTTGAAGCGACAGGTTGCGCAAGCGACCAAGATGCAAGCTGTGGGCCAATTGGCTGGCGGCGTTGCCCATGATTTCAATAACGTTCTGACTGCGATAATCGGATATTGCGACCTGATGCTGTTGCGCCATACGCCCGGTGACAGCGATTATGATGATATCCAACAAATCCGCGCAAACTCGAACCGGGCGGCCAGTCTGACGAGGCAATTGCTGGCATTTAGCCGCCAGCAGACCTTGCGCCCTGAAATTCTGCAAGTCCCTGATGTCGTTAGTGAAGTCAGTCAATTGCTTAAGAGGCTAATGGGTGAAAAGGTTAGCTTCAAAGTCCGCCATGACCGCGATCTTGGGCCAGTGCGGGCCGATCCGCAGCAGTTGGAACAAGTGATCATTAATTTGGCCGTGAACGCGCGCGATGCCATTCAATCGGCAGGTGAGGGAAAAGGGCAGGTGACCATGGCTACGCGCCGTGTCTCAGCTAAAGATATCCGAAGCATGGACTCGGAGATTATTCCGGTTGCTGATTATACTGTGCTTATTGTGCAAGACACTGGCGGCGGCATTCCAGCAGAATTGCTTGGCAAGATTTTCGAACCGTTCTTCACCACAAAGGAGCAGGGCAAGGGTACCGGCCTTGGTTTGTCGACGGTATATGGCATCGTAAAGCAAACGGGCGGGTTCATTTTTGCCGAGAATGTGATTGGTGCCGATAATAGGCCAGAAGGTGCCCGCTTCACGATTTATCTGCCTGTCCACAAAGGCGAAATGGCCCCAAAACGGATCGCCGAGGAGCCTGCCAGTGCCAGTGATTGGTCTGGCGGAGGCAAGGTCTTGTTGGTCGAGGATGAAGATATGGTCCGAGCAGTGGCGGAACGAGCCCTATCGCGAGCTGGCTACACCGTGACCACCGCGAGCGATGGCGAAGAAGGTTTGGCGGCAATCGCCAATGCTGGGCCGTTCGATTTGGTTCTATCTGATGTAGTGATGCCCGGTATGGACGGCCCGACCATGGTGAAGGCTCTGCGTAACTTGCACCCTGCGATGCCGATTATATTCATGTCCGGATATGCAGAGGAGCAACTGCGTTCGGAAATTGATATCGACGATATGCATTTCATTCCCAAGCCGTTTAGCGTGCAGCAAATTGGCGATAAAGTAGGCCAAGTCCTCGCTGGTTCGCGCTCCACCTGATAGTAAGGCCTGAGGGGCCATCAACTCTATCAGGGAAGGCGCCTGATAGCAGCGCCGTTCCGTAATCACTGCGGCCGTGATGCTCTCCAGTGATTGTTCAGGGCCAGTGACTGTTCAGGGCCAGTGACTGTTCAGGGCCAGTGACTGTTCAGGGCCAGTGACTGTTCAGGGCCAGTGACTGTTTAGGGCAAACCCGCCTTTGCAGAAATGTGATGTTTTGTATGAAAACGACAAAATTCTGCATAAGCTTGCCGAACCCCGTTTCTATGGTAGTCTCCCTCCAGGTCGCCCAAAAGAATAAGAAATCAAGGGAAGCTATGATGGTCACAGATTTACGTACTTTTAGGACAAGCTGAGATTGCTTTAACGGCAACCGCTGGGGCACGAATCTGCCAACGACAGCAAGTCGTCTTTCGGTGAGAAGCCGAATATCAGATTGAGCGCCGGACGAAGCTTGAACGATGAAACAATCAACCAGCCATATTTCAAATACTAACAGAACTTTTGAGGGAGCAAACAATATGACGAAATTATCCAAAATCGCGATGCTAGCAGCGGCCCCTGCCGCGTTAATGGCAACAACAGCACCAGTTTCCGCTGGAACAGATGCCTATATTGGCGAGGTGATGTTGGTCGGGTTCAATTTCTGCCCGCGCTCTAGTGCCAGTGCTGACGGTCAACTTTTGGCAATCAGCTCAAACACTGCATTGTTTTCGTTACTTGGAACGATCTATGGTGGTGATGGCCGTACAACTTTCGCTCTGCCGGACCTTAGGGGTCGCGCTGCTATTAGCGAGGGCCAGGGTCCGGGGCTGTCATCCTATCGTATAGGCGAGAGGGGCGGACAGGAAAGGACAACCCTAACGATCGCGCAAATGCCGAGCCACAACCATACCGGGCAAGTTAGGGCAGAAAGCTCAGTGATTGCCGATACTGGTAACCCTGCGGGAAATGCAATCGCGCGCTCCACGCAGCTAATTTATTCTGACGCTGCAGCGCCGACAGCGGCGGGGGCATTCCACCCTGATACATTGGTCATAAACAACAATGGCGGCGGCCAGTCGTCCAATAATATGCAACCATATTTGGCGATGCGTTATTGCGTTGTGACTCAAGGCATTTTCCCATCGAGAAGCTGATTAGAAATTTGGGGATGGGCGACCGTGCAAGGCCGCTCAGCCCCGGATTTTCATTCGTGTTATTGGTAAGGAAAAGTTTATGAAGAAGTTCTTGAAATGCGCGGCGATGGCCGCCGCACCTGCCGCGATGATGGCTACACCTGCACCTGTTTCTGCTGGGGCCGATACTTATCTCGGCGAAGTGATGTTGGTCGGGTTCAATTTCTGCCCTCGCGGCTACACGGGTGCCGAGGGTCAGTTGCTGTCTATCTCTCAATTCCAGGCGTTGTTTTCTCTGTACGGAACGTTCTATGGTGGTGACGGCCGTACAACTTTCGCTATGCCGGACCTTAGGGGTCGCGCTGCCATTAGCGAGGGCCAGGGGCCGGGGCTGTCACCCTATCGTATAGGCAATAGGGGCGGACAGGAAAGGACAACCCTAACGATCGCGCAAATGCCGAGCCACAACCATACCGGGCAAGTTAGGGCAGAAAGCTCAGTGATTGCCGATACTGGTAACCCTGCGGGAAATGCAATCGCGCGCTCCACGCAGCTAATTTATTCTGACGCTGCAGCGCCGACAGCGGCGGGGGCATTCCACCCTGATACATTGGTCATAAACAACAATGGCGGCGGCCAGTCTTCCAACAATATGCAACCATATTTGGCGATGCGTTATTGTGTTGCGATACAAGGGATTTTCCCATCGAGAAGCTAAGCTTTGGTAATAAATCAAAGGAAGGGGCGGAACGTTGGTTGCGCCCCTTTTTCCGTGTTTGGACAAAATCAAATATTATGCGACGATGATTAACGATCCAAATGTCAGGGCTAAGCGATAGTTTGGGAGGCCGAAATGGGAACTGTCGGTTCGACCGCGCAGGGCCACGTAGCGGAAGCCATCAATCTAGACGGGCAATCGCTGGTACTGGACGTGCGCCAATTGAATATTGCGGCGGGTGCTTGCCGGATCGAATTTCCAGATGTTTCTACTCAATTATTTGCTGAAACACACAGTTTCGCTGCGGCCGATACCGCGATTGACGAGCAGAGTTTCGATTGCGACTTGCTTGCCCCGACACCCTTAATGGCTAAAGCCATTGGGCAAACCGTCACCCTGCTGCGGACCAGTCGGGCGGAAACCCGTGAAAGGGCGATGTGCTTTCGACCCTAGGCAGCGTAGCGATCCAGATCGGCGAACGGATAGAGATGCCGCGCGATGACGGGATGCCTGTTCGCGTGATTTTTGACCGTGTGCCGACTATTTTGCGTGCGCGGCCAACCTTGTAGGTAAATCTCCAGTGCACGCGTGCCTATGCGGACCGATGACTTAGGCAGATGCATTAAACAGGCTGCCTTCCTCGCCAATTCGCTGTTCACGGCAAATTTCTGTATATCGCACGCTGCGACGCCTACGATATATCCGGCGAGATTGATCATGTCGGCGACATGGATAAAACCATGCTCCACCTGACTTTGAATAATGAAGAAGAAAACGGGCCGGGCCGGCGAATGGGATGTTCGCTGGTCTCGCAAGTAACCGCCAATCAAAGATGGCCACCTGAATATCGACATTGATCTTCCGGAGAATTCAGAATGAAAAACCGACGGGAACATCCGCCGACCCAAGGCCTATCGCGACGAAAACTAGCAGTCTCGCACCTTGTATGTGTCACAAAATGACTTGATCAAAAAAACTTCTGTTCCACTCTTGTTCTTTGAGAACAAACTGGGTACATACTCGGTCAGACGAAGATTCGGGGTCAATCATACCATGCCCCTAGGCAAGCACAGGAGGCCGTGTCATGGCAGCAAGTCTTAAGCTCGTAGAAGGTAAGGAAAAAAAGGTGGACCGTCAGAAGGCCCTCGATGCGGCGCTCGCACAGATTGACCGCGCATTCGGCAAGGGTTCAGCTATGAAGCTGGGCTCCAAAGAAGCGATGAATATTGAATCGATTTCAACCGGTTCTCTCGGATTGGATATTGCGCTCGGCATTGGCGGCCTGCCCAAGGGCCGCGTTATCGAAGTGTATGGCCCTGAAAGTTCGGGTAAGACGACACTGGCATTGCACGTGCTGGCTGAGGCTCAGAAGGCCGGAGGCACTGTTGCTTTCGTCGATGCGGAACACGCGCTCGATCCGGTCTATGCCAAGAAGCTTGGCGTTGACATTGACGAGCTGATTATTTCTCAGCCCGATACAGGTGAGCAAGCGCTCGAAATCGTCGATACGTTGGTTCGTTCCAATGCGATTGATGTGTTAGTGGTCGACTCGGTCGCTGCACTTGTCCCTCGCGCAGAGATCGAAGGAGAAATGGGCGATAGCCACGTTGGCCTACAGGCACGCTTGATGTCGCAAAGTTTGCGCAAGCTAACCGGCTCGATCAATCGGTCCAAATGTATGGTTATTTTCATCAACCAGTTACGGATGAAAATTGGCGTGATGTATGGCAACCCCGAAGTTACCACGGGCGGCAATGCTTTGAAATTCTACGCTTCTGTCCGTCTTGATATCCGCCGCACTGGTCAGATCAAGGATCGTGATGAAGTCGTTGGTAACTCGACCCGCGTCAAAGTAGTCAAGAACAAGGTTGCTCCGCCATTCAAGCAAGTCGAATTCGACATCATGTATGGCAAGGGCATTTCCAAAACCGGCGAGATTCTCGATTTGGGCGTTAAGGCCGGATTGGTCGAGAAGTCGGGCTCATGGTTCTCTTACGACTCCGTCCGCATTGGGCAGGGCCGTGAAAATTCCAAGACCTTCCTCGACGAGAATATTGAGATGCGCGACAAGTTGGAAGCTGCGATTCGCAGCCGCACCGACGAAGTCGCCGAAGAGATGATGGCAGGCCCTGATGCGGAGGCCGGCGACGAGGACTGACATCTCTCTTTAAGCGGATGCGTTGACGGGGCATTTCCCCGGCATTCGGGAAAACGGAAAACCGGTGCGAGTGCCTTCTTGGCCCGCTCCGGTTTTTCTTTGTTTCGGGCGGGCCGCAGCTTTTGGGTCGATTGGCTGACGATTGAGGAACCAAGAGGGCTTGACCGCTGCTCTCACTAATGTGCAAGCCTCTGCTCATGGTGTTAGACCGCGATGAGGCTCCGAATGTCGAACAGTAATGAATGGCGCGACCGGGTCGGCAAGGCTTGGGCTGAAGAATGGCAACGTACCGACCGTAGCTTTGGCGGATTGACCGATCACTTGATGGCAAAGGTGAGCGAGCGCCCGGTCATGAGGGCACTCGACATCGGTTGCGGCGCCGGTGAAATGTCGCTGGCGATGGCCCGGGGCCATTCGAGCGCAGAAGTCATTGGAATCGATATCAGCGAGAATCTCGTTGAAATTGCCAAGGAACGCGGACTGCACCTTCCTAATCTGACTTTCGAGTTAGGCGACGCAGGGCAGTGGACAAGAGGCGGCTTTGCCCCCGACCTTATATTTTCACGCCATGGCGTCATGTTTTTTGACGATCCAATTGCCAGTTTCGGACATCTCGCTAAGTTAGCCGCACCAGATGCGCGTTTGGTCTTTTCGTGTTTCCGCTCGTTCGAAGAGAACCCCTGGGCCGAGCGTGTCGCGGGTTTTCTGCCACCTGGATCCGTGTTTCCGCCCGATAGATTTTCGCCAGGTCCATTCGCGTTTGCTGACCAAGTTCACGTGGCTGGTATCCTGCAGGATGCGGGCTGGATTGATGTGTCTTTCTTGCCCGTCGACTATGCTTACATCGCCGGAACTGGGTCAGACGCTGTGGATGACGCAGTCAGTTACTTTCTTAGGATTGGGCCTGCGGCGCGTGCCGCCGCTCAGCTAACTCCCGACGAGCACGGTCACTTCCTTGCTAGGCTTCGCCGGTATTTGACCAACAATGCAGACGGCAACATCATTGCATTGCGCGCAAGCGCATGGATTGTCAGTGCGCGACCGGGCCGGCGCTAGACATTTTTCTTGGGGTTACGAACGAAGCACTGCGTTAATCCGCTTGTCGCTGGCGCAGTGAACGCTTAACTGCCTGATCATGCAATCGACCAACGATATTCGCCGCTCGTTCCTCGACTATTTTGCGAGCAAGGACCACACCGAGGTGCCAAGCGCGCCGCTGGTCCCATATAATGACCCGACCTTAATGTTTGTGAATGCGGGCATGGTTCCATTCAAAAATGTATTCACCGGCTTGGAGACATCCCCATCGCCGCGTGCGGCTAGCTCGCAAAAGTGTGTCAGAGCTGGCGGCAAGCACAATGATCTCGACAATGTCGGTTACACTGCGCGACACCATACGTTTTTTGAGATGCTTGGGAATTTTTCCTTTGGGGACTACTTTAAGGAACAAGCGATTGAGAATGCTTGGGAACTTCTGACCAAGGAATGGGGCCTCGATGCTGGCCGGTTAATCACGACGGTTTATCATACCGATGATGAAGCTTTTGAACTATGGAAGAAAATTGCCGGACTTCCCGAAGACCGGATCATCCGCATTGCAACAAGCGACAATTTTTGGTCGATGGGTGACACCGGACCTTGCGGCCCGTGCAGTGAAATTTTCTACGATCATGGAGATCATATTCCAGGCGGGTTACCGGGGACGCCCGAAGAAGATGGCGACCGTTTCATTGAAATCTGGAACTTGGTTTTCATGCAGTTCGAACAGGACGCTGCTGGCATTCGCACGGAATTGCCGAAGCCATCAATCGATACCGGCATGGGTCTCGAACGGATCTCGGCGGTTATGCAGGGCGTGCATGACAATTACGATACTGATACTTTCAGGGCGCTGATCGCTGCATCCGAGACCCTCACAGGCGTTGCCGCTGATGAAGCTAACCGGGCCAGCCACCGCGTCATTGCAGACCATTTGCGCTCTACCAGTTTCTTGCTGGCAGATGGTGTCTTACCTTCCAATGAAGGAAGAGGTTATGTCCTACGGAGGATCATGCGCCGTGCGATGCGGCACGCTCACCTACTCGGTGCGAATGACCCGTTGATGCACCGCTTGGTGCCCGAATTGGTAGCAGAGATGGGGCAAGCTTACCCAGAGCTGCAGCGTGGCCAAGCCCTCATCGAAGAAGTCCTGGAGCGCGAAGAATCCCAGTTCCGCCGGACTTTGGATAAAGGCCTGCGTTTGCTCGATGATGCCACTGGAACGATGGCCGCTGGTGACGAACTCGATGGTGAGACCGCATTCAAACTCTATGACACCTTCGGCTTTCCCTATGATCTCACAGAAGATGCACTCAGAGAGCGCGACATCGGGGTCGATCGAGAGGGTTTTGACCGGGCAATGGCGCTGCAAAAGGCGGCTGCCCGCGCTGCTTGGAAGGGGTCGGGCGACGCGGCATCTAATGAAGTATGGTTCGATATCGCAGAACGCGAAGGCGGAACCGAGTTTACCGGATATGCCTCAACCAGCGGTGAAGGCCGGGTTGTTGCGTTGGTTAAGGATGGCGTAGAAGCCGATTCGGCAGCGGCAGGTGACGAAGTCATCGTGCTTACCAACCAAACCCCATTTTACGGTGAGAGCGGCGGCCAGGCAGGTGATCTAGGGACATTATGGGCTCCTTCGGGATTGAAGGGGGAGGTAACCGACACTGCTAAGCCTCTTGGCCGGCTGCATACACATCATACGCGAATTTTGACGGGCAGTATTTCTGTCGGCGATACCGTTCACCTCGACGTTGATGCAGGACGGCGCGACCGGATACGTGCTAACCATTCTGCAACGCATCTTCTTCACGCGGCTTTGCGAAACCAGTTGGGGGGTCACGTCACACAGAAGGGATCGCTTGTGGCTGACGATCGTCTGCGGTTCGATTTCTCTCACCCCAAGGCGCTCAGCGATCTCGACATTGCGATCATTGAATCGGAAGTAAATGCCGAAATTCGCGCCAATGAGCAGGTGGTTACGCGCTTGATGAGCCCTGATGATGCAATCGAAGCTGGCGCAATGGCTCTATTTGGCGAAAAGTATGGCGACGAAGTTCGCGTATTGTCGATGGGCCGCGTCGGGCAAAGTAATCTCAATTTTTCGGTCGAACTGTGCGGCGGCACTCATGTCAAAGCCACAGGCGATATTGGACTGTTTCGGATCATCTCTGAAAGCGCGGTATCGTCAGGCGTCAGGCGTATCGAAGCGCTAACTGGTGAGGCCGCGCGTCAATGGCTGGTGGGGCGAGAGGATACGCTTAAATTGGTCGCCGGAGCGCTTAAGACATCGCCAGATGAAGCGGTTGCTCGGGTCACTGCCTTGGTCGACGAACGAAAAACGCTGGAACGAGAACTTGCCGAGGCGCGAAAGCTATTGGCACTTGGCGGCAGCGGGGCCGGGTCCGGGCCAGAAGATGAAGAAATCGCCGGAGTAAAGTTTTCAGGACAAGTTTTGGACGGCCTCAACCCTAAAGAATTACGAGGAGTTCTCGATGATGCCAAGACCCGGCTCGGCTCAGGTATTGCTGCCGCTGTTGCTGTGAATGACGGCAGAGCAGCATTCGCAATTGCGGTCACCGATGATCTGACCGAGAGATTTGATGCTGTCGCATTGGTTCGCGCAGGAGTCGAAGTTCTAGGCGGGAAAGGTGGAGGCGGCCGTGCTGATATGGCGCAAGGCGGCGGCCCCGATGGCGCAAAGGCCGACGACGCACTTAACGCGGTCAGGGCGATTATCGCGGGTTAGTTGCTGACTGGTTCAGCCGTTGATGTGCGTAGCTTTGGCTTGTAATCCAAGGCGCCTTCTTGCTCGATTTTGCTCCTGAATTCATCGCGCTTTTCGTGGATTGAGGCAATAACTGGCCCCATCGCGACGCCGATATCGACCAGAACCGCTTCCGACAATTGTAGCGAGCTTTCAAGATTTTCAGGAACCGCATGGCTGGCACCGGCCCGGTAAAGTTCCGCTGCATGTGCAGTGTCGCGGGCGCGGGCAACGATTAGCAGATCGGGATATTCTTTGCGCAATTTTCGGGTCAACCGTTCGGCGAGAACCGGCTCATCCATGGTTAGAACGACGGCGGGTGAAGTCTCTATCCCGAGTTTGCTCAGCGCATCGCCGCGGACGGCGTCGCCAAAGGTTGCGCGATAGCCCTTACGTTTGGCCATTTCGATCAGATCGGCGTCAGAATCGATTGCAACATAGGGCTTGTCGTGACGCATAAGCATCTGCGCGATCAACCGGCCAACACGGCCTACTCCGACAATAATCACACGCGGTTCGGTTCGATCATCGTCTTCCAGCACAGGAACTGGTTCAACACGGCGCGCGATTATACGGCCAAGGCGGGCTAGAATTGGTGTAATCGTTAGGCCGATAGCAGTCACAATTTGCCAGAATTGAGCCGTGCCGGGCTGAATCAGCAATGCAGCGCTAGCTGCTGCCAGCACGATCAAGGTCGTTTCTGATGGGCTGGCCATCAAAATTCCCGTCTCAGCAGCTGTGCTGCGGCGCGCGCCCATCAGTCTCAGCAGAATGCCTGTTACCAAAGCTTTGAAAGTTAGGACCAGAACTACGGCAAGCAGGATTGAGCCGAAATTCGCCCAAATCGTTGTCAGGTCAATGCTCATACCGACCGTAATCAGGAAGATACCAAGAGCGAGACCTTTGAAGGGCTCGATAATCCCTTCGACTTCGTTGTGATATTCGGTTTCAGCAATCAGCAAGCCTGCAATGATCGCGCCCACGATTGGTGAAAGCCCAGCCACTGCGGTGGCGAGGCTCGCGCCAATCACGACCAGCAGGCTGGCAGCCAAGAACAGCTCCGGGCTTTTGGTGCGGGCCGCTTGAGCGAATAACCGAGGGAGCGCAATGCGGCCCAATATTAGCAACGCAGCGACGACCAAACCGCCCTGCCATAGCGTTTCGAACAGGCCTTCCCACCCGTCACCCTGTGCATTTGGGGCCATCGCGCCTAGGATAAAGATGATTGGAACGATCATAATATCTTCGAACAGCAGCATCGAAAGCGCGGCGCGGCCGACCGGAGATTGGGTGCCGGAGATCGGCAGGACAATCGCAGTCGAGGAGAATGCTAGGGCAAAGCCCAGAGCCATCGCACCGGTCCAATATTGGCCCATCATCGCCAGCACAATCGCCAGGATTGATCCGATGATCATCAGTTCCATCGCGCCAAGTCCAAAGACCAATTTACGCATTTGCCACAACCGCTTGAATGACAATTCGAGACCGATGGTAAACAGCAGCAGGATTATTCCGAATTCAGCGTACGGCTCTAACGCCTCTGGGTCGGTAATTGTTACGTGTGTCAGCCACGGAACATCGTAGACAAGCTGACCAAGGCCAAAGGGGCCGACTGCGATCCCAATCAAAATGAAGCCGATCACAGGAGTAATGCGGAAACGCGTAAATACGGGTATGACGAGACCGGCAGCGCCGAGAATCACCAATGCATCGCCCATTGACGAAGTGTCGAGATTTCCTGCCATTATTCCAACCTACCGCGCCTAAGCATGCATGTCACTGCGCTGCTGAAGTTCATCCACCCCCAGCAGAGTGCGTGCCGATTGGTTCGCGGCGCGGTTTGGGCCTGGCTGTGTGAGTTTTTGAATCGTCCCATTCAATACGGTAGAGATCGAAGCGCCTGTCGGCCAAGTTGCGAACTGTGCCTTCTGCGCGCGCCCAACTCAGATCTGCGAGATTGATGTCACTGATCGTGAGCGTTTCGACATTTTCGCTTGCCTCCGCTGCGATCCCGTCCCGGGCAAAAGGGAAATCGCAAGGGGTCAGAATGCAGCTTTGAGCGTATTGAATGTCCATATTCGCGACATTGGGCAAATTTCCGACGTTGCCTGAAAGAACCACATAACACTGGTTCTCGATCGCTCTAGCTTGCGCGCAATACCTCACGCGTAAATAGCCTTGACGGCTGTCTGTACAGAACGGGACGAAAATTATCCGAGCGCCTTCATCGGCAAGCCTCCGGGACAGCTCTGGAAACTCGCTGTCATAGCAAATTTGCACTCCAATCGGCCCGCAATCGGTTTGAATAACGTCGATTGAATCGCCGCCTTTGATGTTCCACCAATAGCGCTCGTTTGGGGTGGGGTGGATCTTCTCTTGCTCGTGTACGGATCCGTCCCGCAGGCAAACATAGGCGACATTGTGAATGTCCCCGTCATCCATCATCGTCGGGTGTGACCCAGCGATGATATTAATATTATAGCGCATGGCGAAGTCCGAAATGTCGGCTTTCAGTCTAGGGGTATATTCTGACAGACGCTCAATCGCTTCGACAGGCGACAATTCCTTCTTCTCGAAGCTGAGAAGCATCAAAGTAAACATCTCGGGAAAAACTATGAAGTCTGACTCGTAATCGCTTGCAACATCGACAAAATACTCGATGGCCCGCATGAATTCTTCGTAATCGGCAACCGCTCTGGCTTGTAGCTGGCAGGTTGCAACGCGCACGGCTTCGACACCGCGAGGCAGTCGCTTCTTCGCTGGCTGATCTTGTTCAGCATAAGGGTTGCGCCACACCATCATTACCGCATTGCCCTCGGACCTCTTGTCCTCCGGCAAATAGTTCTCGAAGACCCGCTCCGGTTCAAAGCCGTTGGCGAGTTGGAATCGCAAAACTGGATCGTGCAATTTTCCAGCGAGCACCTGGTCAAGATAGTCTTGGGGGCCGTCAACTTTACGCTTGTTGCGCTTGTAATGTGGCATTCTTCCGCCGAACACGATGCCATTCAGGTCGCGTTCTTCGGCTAATGCGCGGCGTTCCTCATATAATCTGCGCCCGATGCGTACGCCGCGAACTTTCGGATCAACGCACATCTCATAACCATACAACCAGTCGCCATTGGGGTCGTGCCGGCTACCGTAGCCATTGCCAGAGATTTCGTCCCAATTATGGTCGGCGAATGCAACCGGCTCTGGCAATTGCATGGAGGCGCAATAGCCGACCATTTCGTCGTCAAGGAGCGCGACAAAGCAACCTTCTGGAAAATTGTTGATCTGCCCGCGAATTTCGCCCTGCGTATAGGCTGGCAAATCATCATAAGCACGGCGCACCAAAGCTGAGATGCTGCGGACGTCTTTGACCCTAGCGTTTCGTATTTCTAACCGGCGCTTGCCAAATTTCTCGGCCGTTTTGCGTGCGGCAGGGCGGCGCGGTGTGGGCTTGGCTGATTTGGTTTTGCGATCGGTCACGTACTGGTCCCTGCTTTTGGCGGCGCTGAAAATGACAAAGGCGGATGTCGGGTTTCACGACATCCGCCTTTTGAAATCAAGTTGAGAAGCAGATTAGGCAGCCATCTCTTTCTCAAGATTGGTCACAATTGCTTCAAAGAACTGCTCGGTGGTCAGCCAATTTTGCTGTGGGCCGATAAGAAGCGCGAGATCTTTGGTCATCTGGCCGCTTTCGACCGTCTCGATGCAAACACGCTCAAGCGTTTCTGCGAACTTCACAACATCTGGAGTCTCATCGAATTTGCCTCGATACATAAGGCCGCGTGTCCATGCGAAGATCGACGCAATCGGGTTAGTCGACGTCGCTTTGCCCTGTTCGTGCTGGCGGAAGTGGCGCGTCACGGTGCCGTGTGCCGCTTCTGCTTCGACGGTCTTGCCGTCTGGTGTCATCAAAACAGAGGTCATCAGACCGAGCGAGCCAAAGCCCTGCGCCACGATGTCCGACTGAACATCGCCATCATAGTTCTTACAAGCCCAAACGAACTTACCGCTCCATTTCAGCGCCGCTGCAACCATGTCATCGATCAAACGGTGCTCATAGCTGATGCCTGCCTTATCGAAATCGGCCTTAAACTCGTTCTCGAAGACTTCTTCGAACAGATCTTTGAACCGGCCATCATATTTCTTGAGGATCGTATTCTTCGTCGAGAGGTAAACTGGCCATTTGCGGTCAAGCCCGTAAGACAGGCTAGCGCGCGCAAAATCACGGATCGAATCGTCAAGGTTGTACATCGCCATCGCGACGCCCGGGCTTTCAAACTCGAACACGTCGAGGTCGATATTCTTGCCGTCAGCCCCTTCGAACACGAGCCGGAGCTTACCTGCGCCAGGAATGAGAGTATCGGTTGCGCGATATTGGTCGCCAAACGCATGGCGGCCAACCACGATGGGGTCGGTCCATCCCGGAACAAGCCGCGGGACGTTGTCGATCACGATTGGCTCGCGAAAAACAACACCGCCTAGGATGTTACGGATTGTGCCGTTGGGCGAACGCCACATTTTCTTCAAACCGAATTCTTCTACCCGTGCTTCGTCAGGAGTAATTGTCGCGCACTTTACGCCAACGCCATGTTCCTTAATTGCGTTTGCGCAATCAATGGTAATTTGGTCGTCGGTTTCATCCCGCTTCTCGATCGACAGATCATAATATTTCAGATCAATGTCGAGATAAGGCAAGATCAAACGCTCGCGGATCCACTGCCAGATGATTTTGGTCATTTCATCGCCATCGATCTCGACAACGGGGTTCTTCACGGTGATTTTCGCCATGTGGTAAACTTGCCTTTGTTTAGGTTTCTGTCGCGCTTTAGCAGAGGAGGGGGCTGAGGCAAGGTGGGGGACAGCAAATCAAGCTTCGAATCAAAAAAGGCGCCGTTTTCACAGCGCCTTTTTGAACGATGGTGGGCGTAGAGAGAGTTGAACTCCCGGCCCCTACAATGTCAATGTAGTGCTCTACCACTGAGCTATACGCCCGCACCATCGAGAACTGCCTTATTAGCAGGAGCGCCCTCTAGCCGCCACAAACTTACCGCGCAAGAGGGTGTTTCTGTAAATCTAACGGGTGAAGACAGTTAGAGGCTCGCTTGGGCCTGGTCTTCGAAAATGCGTTCTACTTCCATAACCAAGTCTTTAAGATGGAATGGCTTTGACAGGACCTTTGCCGAGGGTTGTTCACGGCTTGCTTTAAGTGTGACTGCGGCGAATCCTGTGATGAACATGACCTTTGTTGTAGGGCTGATCTCGTTGCATCTTTGGGCGAGTTCAATGCCATCCATTTCGGGCATGACGATGTCCGACAGCAGCAAGTCAAAATGCTGTTGCTCAAGCAAAGGGACAGCCTCGGTTCCTCGATCGACTGCAACAACTTCATAACCAGCTTTTTCCAAGGCGCGGCATAAATAGCTGCGCATTGCGTCTTCATCTTCAGCGAGAAGGATTCGGGGGGCGTTTGCTTGCGTCATGGTGCGGGCTATAATCCGCAAGGCTTAAGAAATCTTTCGCTTTGTAACATATGACCTGCTTTGACACAGCAGCATCTGTCGTTCACCGCAATACGTGATGGATTTTAGCCAGCAAATGGATAGCGAATCGCTGAGGCAGTTGGGCGCCGAACAGGGCGGGCTGATTCCATCAACTCGCCGTGCGGCATTTTCTATGCGCCTACCGGAAGACATGCCGATTCCGGTGCTTATTGCGGTACCGCATGCTGGCAGAGATTATCCGGCATCGCTGGTTGAAAGGATGCGAAAACCGGCATTTTCAAAAATACGTCTCGAAGATCGATATGTAGACCGTATGGCAGCCGAAGTTGCGCACCAAACAGGCGCTGCCCTGCTTGTATCACATGCGCCAAGGGCGATGCTTGATTTAAACCGCGACTCCAACGATGTTGATTGGGATATGGTGGCAGACGGCTCGCCAGAAGGTGCTCGGCATTCCGCTGCAAACCGGCGTGCACGCAGTGGCTTGGGGCTTGTGCCGCGCCGATTACCTGGGCTGGGGGAAATATGGTCCTCGCGGCTTTCTAATGCGGAGCTAAGCACTCGCATCCGGCAGGTTCACACTCCCTATCACGCAGCTTTAGCGGCAGGGCTTCAGCGATTGCGAGACCATTGGGGAGTGGCGTTGTTGGTAGATTTGCATTCCATGCCGCCGCTGAAAAAGTCGAATGCTGGGGATGTGCCAGCTGAATTTGTGATAGGCGACAGGTTTGGTGCATCGGCGGATGATAGGTTAGTAGCCTCTGCCTTGCGCCATTTTGCTGAGCAGGGTCTAACCGTCGCGCATAATCGACCGTATGCCGGAGGGTTCATATTGGACCGGCATTCCGCTCCCGGACAGAATATTCACGCGATCCAGGTTGAAATGTGCCGGTCGCTGTATCTCGACGATGAGATGATGGAATTGTCTCAAAATGCCGGACGCCTCGTATCGACCGTGACGAGATTGGTAAGAAGACTCGGTGAAGTTGCGGCAAGGCTGGATCGTCCCAGCTTTCCTCTACAAGCCGCGGAATAACTGAGCTTTTTTATTCACTAGCGCCAAGAAAAAACCACCTCGTGCTTAGCACGAGGTGGCCAAGGTTCAGGGAGTTGGCGCGTGAAACGCGCCAGTCCGAACGGCAATAAGGGGGAGGGGCCGTCCAGACCCCTTAAATTTGGGGTGCGGGCCGGAGTATTTCAACCCCGGCCATTCCACAATTTGAAGGTTATTTAAGCAGCAGGCTCGGAAGGAGTAGGTGCCGTTCCTTGCGAAACCTGACGAGCAAAGATCGTGCGCATCAGATCTAGCGACATGATGTGCGCATAAATAAGTGCGATCATGCCGTTCTTGTTCCATTCGCGCAGGACATCGCCGCGAACATCTTGCAGTTTTTCCTGATTGATCATTTGGAATCCGCGATACACGAATGGCTTCTCAGGATTTTCCTGCTGCGAAATTGAAATTTCGCCGTCCATCAGCAATTCGTGCTTTTTCAATTCATCGATGAAAACCTTTGTTCGTTGACCGGCGCTTTCAAAATGCTCGCAGAATTGAAGAATATTCTGAGTGGCTTCGCTAGCCTTTCCTTCGCCGTCAAACAGCGCGTTGCCTTCATCAAATTCACCAACAGAACCGCTGGTCGGATCGAAGCAAAGCGAAAGGTCTTCACCGTCTTGTGTCAGTTTGGCGAGCATGAATGGATAGCGACGAACATAAGCAGGAAGGTAAACCGGCTCGTTGATCTTACCCTTGTCATCGACAAATGTGTTTACACCTTCATTCAGGCCCATGAGCGCCAATGGCAGTGGATTGTCGCCAGAAGAAAAGACAATCGGAAAATCACGCTGCGACTGGACAAATTCGTCAACTGTCAAGGGAATCGCATGCTGGCCTTTCAACCATTCTGCTGAATCCATGGACCTGCTTTTCCATGTTGCGTGGTCGCGGCTGTTGAGCGGCATCAAGTCGTTGTAAAAAAGCGGCAATTGGGGCTGCGGCGCGGTGGCCATGGATTATCTCCAGTCGATCTAGAATTAAGAGTTCGCAAGAATTTCGGTGCGACTGTCGGCAATGCATCAATCGCGTGAAGCGCGCGCTTTAAGGGCTGTAGCGTTCAAGAGCAAGTGGACTCGCTTTAATCGAGGCTTGGCTGCTTCAATCAAGCGGTGCCCGGAACGAGCTTGCCCGGATTGAACAATCCTTGCGGGTCGAGCGCTTCTTTTACGCTACGCAGGATCGAAAGAGACGCAGGATCACCTAACCGGCCTAACTCCATGACTTTCATTTGGCCAATTCCATGCTCGGCACTTATTGATCCGCCCCACTGGGTAACAAGATCATGCACGAATGAACTGATTTCCTTGCCTTCGTTTTCTTCCCACATACCGCGGATTGCGCCTGCCGGTGCAAGCACGTGGTAATGCACATTGCCATCCCCCAGATGTCCAAAAGCAATGGCCGTCGTTCCCGGGAATCGACTTTCAACCTCTGGTACCGTTTCGGTGACAAATTCCGCCATTCTTTCTACAGGGACAGAAATATCATGCTGCATCGCGGGGCCGATAGCTCGTTCTGCCGGGGAAATTGAATCGCGAAGCAGCCAGAACTGTTCGGCTTGCGCCTCATTGGCGGCGATAGTGGCATCGGAGATAATGCCCTTTTCAAGAGCGATGCTCAGGAAGTTTTCGGCCAAATCAGGCAATGAAGCAATGGTATCCTCAGTGCCCACCAGTTCGATCAACGCATTCCAATTGTGTGCGCTTTGCAAGGGTGATCTTGCGGCGGGCAGGTGATCCAGCACAGCGGCGAGGCTGTGAGCTGGCATCACTTCAAACCCTTCCAGCCGCTCTCCCACCATTTTTTCGCAGGCTAACAGAAGTTTCCTTGCATCAATCAGGCTATCCAATCCGGCCCATAGGACGCAGCGCCCGGCAATCTCTGGCAAAAGCCTGAGCGTTGCGCCCGTCACGATGCCCAAAGTGCCTTCTGAACCGATCAGAAGTTGCTTCAAATCGAACCCACGATTGTCCTTTTTCAGCGGGGTGAGCGAGTTGAAAATCTGACCGTCTGGCAGAACTGCCTCTAGGCCCATCACTTGCGCTCGCATTGTACCGTGACGCAACACTTGCGTGCCGCCTGCATTAGTGGAGATCAGCCCGCCGATCGTTGCCGATCCCTTGCCGCCGAGGGTTAGTGGAAAGCGCAACCGCTCAGCCTCGGCTGCTTCATGTAAATGTTGGAGTATGACTCCTGCATCACAGGTGATCGAACGTGTGTCAGCATCAAATTGGCGAATTGCGTTCATCCGTCGAAGTGACAGAATAATAGAGGTTCCAGTCATGTCCGGCGTGGCACCGCCGGACATGCCGCTGTTTCCACCTTGAGGGACGATGGCGATATTGTGCTTGGCGCACAGCTTCACCAAATCAGAAACCTGGTCCGTATTGGCAGGTGAGGCCAGAGCCAATGCCGAGCCTGAATAACGGCCCCGCCAATCGGTCAGCCACGGCTGCATCGTGTCCGTGTCAGTGGTGAAACCTCTTTGCCCAAGCATTTGTGATGCCTGCGCGATAAATTCATCTGTGGTTTGTAGGTCTGTCATCGATTGCCTTATGCCATAGTCGTTCTGCAAAACGCTACCTCTTGCTTTACCAGGCCCAGCAATTAAGCCGTTATTCAACCTTCGAGGTTATAAGCGGCTTCATCGGCGGAATTATTCTGCGGATTTGCAGAGCGATCTGGGGAGTTTGATACAAGTAATTCATGCCTAGTTTTGCCGCCTTACTTGCGCCTTTGGCGCTGCTTTTGCCATTTTCAACGGATCAAAACATCGCGCCGGTCAATGATAGTCCGGGCAATGATGGTTCGGTGATTAACCTGACGCCTATGCCGCAACCAGAAGTCACGGTGCAGCCGATGGAGTGGGTCATGTTGGAGGGGCCGAATGGCACCCCAATCCAGTATCAGGTGCGGATCGAACAGCGGGTGGTTATCCGCGTTTCCCCACGCCGAGTCGACCGCCAAAATCTTAATGCTGAAGCGCAGCAGCGCCGCGCGCCGCAACCTCTGATTGAACGCAAAGTCGGCAAATGTCTGAAAATGAACCAGATTGCTGGCGTTCAAACAACGCGCGATAATCGATTGATGCTGTATATGCGTGACAAGCGATTGATCGTCGCCAACCTTGAAAAAGCCTGTTCTGCGCGGGATTTTTATTCCGGTTTCTATGTCGAGCCGAACAAGGACGGAAATCTGTGTATTGACCGCGACAAGCTGCAATCGCGCACTGGCGTGAAATGCGAATTGTCCCGTATTCGGCAACTGATTAGGCCGACCGTCTAGAAACGCTTAGTCTCTCCGCGTGTATCGAAGGGCAAATTCTTGACTTTTTGCCATTCTGGCCTCAATGGCCTTTCGAATTTTTTGCTAGGGCATCCTGCCCTGGCGCTACCGGGCCCTAGGTCCTCATATCCGGATAATTTATGTCATTTGCCGATCTCGGCCTTTCCGATGAACTTTTAAAAGCTGTAGCCGATGCCGGTTACACCGAGCCAACGCCGATTCAGGCGCAGGCTATTCCCGCCGTACTGATGATGAAAGATCTCATCGGCATCGCCCAAACGGGCACAGGCAAAACCGCTAGTTTCGTGCTGCCGATGATCGATGTTCTCGCCAGCGGCCGGCGCCGCGCGCGGATGCCCCGTTCCTTGATCCTTGAACCGACCCGAGAGCTCGCTGCCCAAGTTGCCGAGAATTTCGAGAAATACGGCGCAAACCATGATTTGAAAATGGCGCTGCTGATTGGCGGCGTGCAAATGGGCGACCAACTCAAGGCGCTTGACGAGGGTTGCGATGTTTTAATCGCGACGCCGGGCCGCCTGATGGACTTGTTCGAACGCGGCAAGATCATGCTAAACGGCTGCGAATTGCTGGTGATCGATGAAGCTGACCGGATGCTCGATATGGGGTTCATTCCCGATATTGAATTTATCTGTGACAAGCTGCCAACGACGCGCCAGACGATGCTGTTTTCGGCTACCATGCCGCCAGTAATCAAGAAGCTGGCTGACAAGTTCCTGACCAATCCGAAGCAGATTGAAGTCAGCCGCGCTGCGTCCGCCAATGAAAATATCACTGCGTTTAAAGTGATGATGACGCCGCGCAAAAAACACGAAGCGCTTAAATGGTTCTTGCACAACGATAACGTCGGCACAGCGATTGTTTTCTCGAACAAAAAAGTAACCGTCCGCGATTTGGCCAAAAAGCTGAAACGCGACGGGTTCAAAGTCGGTGAGATTCACGGCGATATGGACCAGTCGAGCCGGATTGCCGAGCTTGAGCTGTTCAAGTCCGGCGCCATCAACATTCTGGTCGCATCGGACGTTGCCGCTCGCGGTCTCGACATCAAAGGTGTCAGCCACGTCTTCAATTACGACACGCCGTGGCACCCTGATGATTATGTCCACCGCGTTGGCCGCACAGGCCGCGCCGGAGCCAAGGGCAGGGCGTTTACCTTCGTGACCGCTGCGGATGCAGAAGCAATCAGTAACGTTGAGAAGCTAACCGGCGGTAAGATTGACGAGTACAAACCAGGCTCGCCGGCTGGTTCAGTCGAAGGCAAGCCGGTCCCGAAGAAGGCTGCATCCAAGAGCGAAGATCTACAAATCGACGCTTCGAAACAGGATAGCGCCCCGAAAGAGCGTTCTGACAAGCCAAGAAGAGCGCCTCGCAAACCGCGTGCTTCAAAGGACGATGCGCCAGCAGCACAAGTGAGCGAAGCGCAACCTTCTGAACCCAAGCCGACGCGCCGAGCAGTTTCGGACAAGAAGCCCGAAAGGGCCAAGCGTCCTTACCGTGACCATGACACGACACCGATCGAGCCGGGCGAATGGAATGGCCCGCTTCCCGGCTTTCTTGACGTAAGCGCGCTATAAACTTCCAAGCATTTCATCGCCATTTCCGCGGCAGCGGGAATGGCGTGGATGTTGGATCTAGGGTTACACCTGTAACCTAACACACCTCCAATAAGGCATTGAACTGCATAGATTACCCTGTTGGAAAGCGGGTGACACATTTGCTCGCGTGTTGAAACCAGCGCGAGCCAAATGTGCGGCCTGCCCCGCGCAAACCGGCGTGGGGTTTTGAGACCGGATTCACATTTCCCAGATTCACATTTCAAAGAACAAACTACAGGCTAGCCACTGGCTGGCTTGTAGGAAAGCTTGCTGTGATCCTTTGTCTAGGCCAGCAATTCATGCTCGCCTGCTTCATAGGCCTCTTGCAGTTTGAACTTCTGAATCTTTCCTGAGCCGGTCAACGGCCATTCGGTGACATTGATCCAATATGCCGGGGTCTTTTGCGGAGATAAGCGTTCACGGATGAAGGCCTTCAATTCGGCGGCGCTTGGCGGTGTACTGGCGCCGCTTCGAATGAAGCACGCAACTTGCTCGCCCCATTTCTCATCGGGGATGCCGACTACAGCAACTTCCTCAATCGCCGCATGTTCGAGCATGGCATTTTCAATTTCTGCGGGAAACAGATTCTCTCCGCCGCGAATAATCATCTCTTTCACCCGGCCGGTAATCTTAACATAACCGCGCGCATCGATCCGGCCCAAATCACCGGTATGCAGCCAGCCGTCCTTGTCTATCGCGGCAGCAGTGCCTTCTGGATTGTCATTATATCCGATCATCACGCTGTAGGCTCGTGCGCAGATTTCGCCTTGTTCACCAATAGGCATTACGGCGTTGGTTTTGGGGTCTCGTATTGAAAGTTCTGTGTGGGCGGCGGGTTGACCAATCGTTTCGGTTAGATCTTCTAGAGTGTCTTCAAACCAGGTTTGCGTGATAACTGGCGATGTTTCGGTTTGGCCGTACACAATTTGAACGGGCGCACCGAACACATCGCGGGCATCCCGGCACAATTGCGGTGCGACCATCGCGCCGCCGGACATGATCCGTTCAATCGATGAGACGTCGCTGCCCGAACTGCGAACTTCATCGATCAGCGCCACCAGCATTGTCGGAACGCCGAGAATGAAGTCTGTTCTTTCCCGCTCGATAACCTTGACGACCATTGCCGGATCAAACATCGGTGCAAGCAACATAGTGGCGCCAGTACCAATGCCTCCAAGCGCGAGAACTGCGCAGCCCGTCGTATGGAACAATGGCATGTGGTGAATGAAGCTGCCGCCCTGTGTCACGCCGCCGCGGGTCATCGCATCAATTCCGTTTCGTACTAAACCCCGATGATGCAACAACGCTCCTTTCGGGAAGCCGGTGGTGCCGGAGGTGTATTGGATCTGAGCTGCATCGCCGGGTTCGGGGTCGCGCAATGCGCCCTTATTTTCGCCCGCGTAAAGCGCGCTATGATCGGTTAGGAGAATGCGGTGCTTTATTGCAGGAATTTCGTCGCAGACTGAATCGGCAATCGCCTGCATCGGATTCCCGCGAAAATCGGTGACGTAATAAATCGCTTCTGAGCGGGATTGCTCAAGAACGAACTTCAATTCCCGTTTTTGATAGGCTGGATTTACAGTTACCAGCGTAACACCGGCAAGCCCGCAGGCCAGTTCCAGCAGCACCCATTCAGGCAGATTGTTGGCATACACAGCAATGCGAGCGCCCTCGTCGTGACGGGTGGCAAGTGCACGAGCCAAACGTTCTACGTCCGCTTGCAAAGCTGCATAAGTCCAGCTGCGAGCAATATCGCCCGAATAGGTAAGTTCTTTGAGGGCGGGCTGTGATGGCGCGCGGCCCACAGCCTTGCGCAACATATCTCCGATCGTCATGGCAGCTGGCTCTGGCCCGCCTTGAGCTGGAAAATAGGACTCTGTCAGTTCCACTTTATACATCGGTCGCCTCCCAAACGAACTTCATGCTAAGTTTTTCAAGGGAGGATGTCTACGTCCTGCTGGATTGATATCGCTGCGTTCAACCTCAATCCGCCAGCGTTACAAAACTGTCGATCACGCGCTTTGTGCCGGCCTGTTCGAAGTTGATCTCCAGCTTGTTGCCTTCTTGCGCCATTACCGTTCCATAGCCGAATTTATCGTGGAACACGCGGCTGCCTAGCGCGATGTCACTGCGCGGCCTTGCAGCGAAGCTGGCGGCGCTTCGGCGCGGCTCCTTCACCACTGATTGCCTGGTGTCGTAGCCGGTCGATAGCGCTCGCTGCCAGCCAGGGCCGCGTGCGTCGCTGCGCGATTTGCTGACATGGGCGAAGGGGTCGGCTTCTTCTGACCAGTTTGCGCGCCACAATGACGCGCCGCCGGTCATAGTTGTTTCGCGGTCGACAAATTCATCGGGCAATTCTTCGACAAAGCGGCTCGGAATGCTGCTGTTCCATTGGCCGTAAATCCGGCGGTTAGCGGCGTGCAAAATTGTACAACGGCGTTTTGCGCGAGTGATTGCGACATAGGCGAGACGGCGTTCCTCCTCCAGACTGGCGAGGCCGCCCTCATCGAGCGATCGCTGCGATGGGAACACGCCTTCTTCCCACCCGGGCAGGAAAACGTTGTTAAACTCCAACCCCTTCGCGCCGTGCATCGTCATGATGGTAACTTTCTCGCCATCGCTGCGCGATTCATTGTCCATCACCAGACTGACATGTTCGAGGAAATCGCCGAGCGATTCATACTCCTCCATCGCGCGGGCAAGTTCGGACAGGTTTTCTACCCGACCAGCGGCTTCGGTAGAGCGTTCCGCCTCCAGCATCGCGCTGTATCCGCTTTCATCAAGGACCGTGCGGAGCAATTCAGACGGGGTTACTTGCGGTTCCATCTCCCGCCAGCGCAGGAAGTCGCGCATCAACGTGCCAATCGTGTTCGCGGCACGTTTGGGCAGTTCGTCGCTATCGGCCAATTGCAACGAAGCGGCAGCGAGGGGGAGGCCGCTCGCACGCGAATATTGGAACATCTTCTCAAGCGTCTTGGCGCCGAGCCCGCGCTTTGGCTGGTTATAAATCCGTTCGAATGCCAAATCGTCTTGTGGCTGCGCAATCACTCGCAAATAAGCCAGCGCATCGCGTATTTCGGCGCGTTCATAGAACCGGAAACCGCCGATGATTCGGTAATTGAGACCAATCTGGATAAACCGGTCCTCGAACTCGCGTGTCTGATATTGTGCGCGCACAAGAATGGCGATTTCGTCAAGTGGAGCGCCCTCGCGCTCCAGCCGTTCAATTTCTTCGCCAACGCGCCGAGCTTCTTCGGGTGCGTCCCACACGCCGATCACGCGGACTTTGTCGCCGTTTGGAATTTCGGTCCACAACGTTTTGCCCAGCCGCTCGCTATTGGCGTCAATCAGGCCCGATGCGGCGGCAAGGATTTGCGGAGTGGAACGGTAATTCTGCTCAAGTTTGACCACCTTCGCACCTGGGAAATCACGCTCAAACCGGAGGATGTTGGCAACTTCCGCGCCTCGCCATGAATAGATCGACTGGTCGTCATCGCCGACCACGCAGATGTTCTTGCGCTCCTGCGCCAGCAGCCGAAGCCACAGATATTGGACCGCATTAGTGTCCTGATATTCGTCGACCAGAATATATTTGAAGCGCTGACGGTATTGGTTGAGCACTTCTCGGTGGGTGCGAAAAATATTGAGAACATGGAGCAGCAAGTCACCGAAATCACACGCATTCAGTTCTTTCAGACGGTCTTGATAGAGCTGGTAGAATTTCTGCCCCAGGCCATTCGCATAGGCTTCGTTTTCCGCTGCATCGAGGTCGGCGGGGTTAAGGCCGCGGTTCTTCCACCGGTCCAGCAATCCGGCCAGCATCCGCGGCGGCCAGCGCTTTTCGTCCACTTCCTGATCGCGGATGAGTTGCTTTAGCAGGCGCAGCTGATCATCGGTGTCGATAATGGTGTAATTGCTTTTCAATCCGACCAATTCGGCATGGCGGCGCAGCATTTTGGCAGCGATTGAATGGAATGTGCCAAGCCAAGGCATACCCTCGACCGCATCGCCGATATGGCGGCCAACCCGCTCGCGCATCTCGCGCGCGGCCTTGTTGGTGAAGGTGACGCACAGGATTTCGCTCGGCCATGCTTTGCGCATCGCCACCAGATGCGCGAGACGCGCGGTCAGCGCGGCGGTTTTGCCCGTCCCGGCTCCTGCCAGCATCAGCACCGGACCTTCTGTGGTCAGCACAGCTTCCTTCTGCGGCGTGTTCAATTGCGCGGCATAGGCGGGAATCTGGCCGTGATCGGGCGTTGCAGAAGAGGGGCTTGCATCGGTCATAATGAAGGTGAACAGTTAGAGAACATTTGCCACAACCGCAAGCGCAGCTGCACCGAACGCAGAGCTATTCGGCGGTTTCTAATAAGCGGAGAAACGATAGCTTGGCTTTGCCGACTTTGCGGCTGGTTACGACATCAAGTCCCTTGACCGAAACATCTTCGGGATTGGAGGTTTCGAGCACCATCCATGTTGCGGGCCCGATCCAGCCAAGTCGGTTCAGCTTGTCGAGCGCAACCATGCCTGCGCCTGTTTCATAAGGCGGGTCGAGCAGAATCAGATCGAGCGGCTGGCGCGCAGGTCCGAGTGTCAGAACCGATCCCGCGCGGACATCGCTGCGGTCGCGTGCGCTCAATGTTGTGATATTGGCGCGGAGAGATTTCAACGCGTATTCTTCCTGTTCGACAAACAGGCAATGCGCCGCGCCGCGTGAAAGGGCCTCCAGCCCGAGAGTGCCCGAACCCGCGAACAAATCCGCGACACGAAGGCCCTCGAACGAGCCAAGGCGGCTGGTCAGCATGCTGAACAATGTCTCGCGTGTGCGGTCCGCTGTGGGGCGCGTTGTTTCCCCTTTGGGCGCGACAAGCTTGCGGCCGCGCCATTCGCCAGAAATAATCCTCATTTACGCGGCTCGCGGATCAGCTGTTTACGGTAGCGTTCAACTTCGATCTGGGTGACCTCGCTGACCATACCGCGTTTCAGATCGCCAAGCGTGAAGGGGCCGTAAGTCGTCCGCATCAGGCGCGAGACTTGAAGCCCAAGATGTTCGAGAACGTTGCGCACCTCGCGGTTTTTGCCCTCGGTCAAGGTCATCTCGATCCATTTGTTACGGCCCGAACTGCGTTCCATATTGGCGTTGATCTGCCCGTAACGTACGCCTTCGATGGTGATGCCATGCATCAGGTCGTCGAGCTGGCTTTGCGTGATGTCACCAAATGCGCGCGCACGGTATGTCCGCGGCACTTCTGAGCTGGGCAATTCCATAGCCCGTTTCAGCGCGCCGTCATTGGTCATCAACAGCAACCCCTCTGTGTTGAGATCGAGCCGCCCGACCGGCATGACGCGCGGGGCGTCTTTGGGCATGGCGTTGACCAGCGCATCATATATCGTCCGGCGGCCGCTGAAATCGCGCTCTGCGGTCAGCAATCCCGGTGGCTTATGGAAGCAGAACAAGCGAGCGGGGGCGGGTTTACCCACGGGTTTTCCGTCCACCGTCACACCGGTCAAATCGGGGATGATGGTTGCTGCGGTTTCGAGGACTTTGCCCTCGATCGCGACGCGGCCATCTTCGATCATCCGCTCAACCTCGCGGCGGCTCGCAATACCGGCGCGAGCGAGCAGTTTGGCGATGCGGTGCCCCTCAGGGCGGGTGTCATCAGACTTGGGAGCAGCAGGGGTGGGGGTGATTTTTACCATGGCGCGCGGGTTACGCGCTCAATTGCCGCCACTCAACCGAAATCGGCGAGCGCCGCCTGTACGGTTTCGTGGAAGCGCAGGATACCCGTTTCAAGACTGCCAAGCGTCAATTCGGGAACTACCCCTGTTTCAAGACCCTGTTGGCCAAGCTCCGCCGCGCGGAAGTCTTCGCTGGCAAACACACCGCCATCGAGCAGGTTCCAGCTGCGATCCCAATGGTCGCGCGCTTTGTCGGTCTGTGGTTCTTCGGGAATTAACATGAAATCTTCGACAATTGTCTGATTATGCGCATTCGGCATCAGCACCATCACATTGACGTAATCGGGGCTGGGGATGATGATGGTCGCTGGCAGCAATTGATAGGCGAAGGTAATTACCCGCCGCATTGCTGCCATATCATTCAAGTCGATACCCTCCAGATCCTCCAGCCTTCCCACGGCAGAGCGTGCGTGTGGGCCGATCATATCGCCGGCGGTAATCCCGTCTTTGAAAAACGGTCCGATGGTTTTCGCATGGAGGCGGGTGACGTGGTAGCTTTCGAGGAAAGCGTCCATGATCAGTTTCCAGTTGCCGGCAACTTGATGTGTCTTGCGGCGATAAAGATGGTGGTTTGCCATTCCGAACGCGTCGAAATCTTCGCCAAGTGTCTTAGCCATGGTGAAGTCGGCGCCTTGCACCGGCGCAAACCAGATCAGCCCGCCCGCCTCGACGCTGGGCAATTCGACCAGCGAATTTTCCGACTTATCAAGGCCGGGGAATGTATCGGGGCGGGGCAGAGCGAGAAGCTTGCCGTCGAGTTTATAGGTCCAAGCGTGATAGGGGCACACCAGCCGCTTCGCGCATTGAACATCAGCGCCTTCCACCAGTCGCGTGCCGCGGTGGCGGCAAACATTGAGGAAGACATGCGCTGTGCCCTCGGCATCGCGGGTAATAAGCAATGGCCTGCCCGTTTGGTCATGCGGCACCGCCATGCCGGGTTCGGGTAGAAGGGCGGAAGGTGCAATCACTTGCGGCAGCCGGTCGAACAAAGCGGCTTTTTCACGCAGCCAATGCGCCGGATCGGTGTAGACCGAGGCAGGGACATGAGTAATCCCTGCTGAATTGCGCGTTTCCTCCCGCGCTATCGCCTGCGCCAGAGCCAATTGGCCAGCGGTCGGGCTGGAGGCGGGGGGTAAATCTGCGGACATGGTTCCGGCGTTGTTCATGCGGGACTTCCCTAAATCGTCAATCGCGCTACTGTCGCACGAAATCGCATTTATAAAAAGAGACGGGGTTAAATGTCCGATACGGTCGCAGAAGAATCCACTGGTAAGAAGCCAGGGTGGCGCAAGGTCTTAACCTCGCTCAGCCAGCCCAAAACCGGTTATATGTTGCTGTTCGGATTTGCTGCCGGACTCCCTTATGCCTTGCTGCTGGGCACGCTTTATGCGTGGCTTTCCGATGCCAAGGTCGATCTGGAAACGATGGGTGTATTTTCGCTGATCGGGCTTTCCTATGCGTTCAAATTCCTTTGGTCCCCCGCGCTTGACCGGATTGATCTGCCGCTGCTGAGACGACTCGGCAAGCGTAAGCAATGGATTGTGACTGCGCAGATTTTCCTAGGGATTGCGCTGGTTACCTTGTCGATGCTCAATCCTGTAACGGCGCTGGGCTGGTTTTCGCTGCTGGCGGGTATCGGCGCATTTATGAGCGCGACGCAGGACGTGGTAATTGATGCATGGCGGGTTGATGTCGCGGATGATGTCGCGACAATCGATATTCTTTCTACCGTCTATCAAATGGGTTACCGGCTGGCGGCTCTCGCTGGCGGCGCATTGGCATTAATTCTGGCCGAGCGAATCGGTTGGCCGCAAGTCTATCTGCTGATGGGCGGGATTCTGCTGGTGGTTGGTATTCTGGGTCTGTGGGCACCCGATGCTGATGCGAAGGCTTCTGAAGTTCTCGACGCGGATGATGAGCACGGCCTTCGCCAAGCAGGTCAATTGCAACCCAAGATACGCGGATTGGCTCTGCTCGCGGTTGGCGCATTGTGGGGCTGGGCGCTGATTATTGTCGGCGTGTTTATGGTTCAGTCTTTGGGTAGCAACCCTGAATTGCGGCCAGATTCAGTCCAGTTTATCACGACCATGGGGCCGC
Source organism: Pontixanthobacter gangjinensis (assembly GCF_009827545.1). NCBI lineage: Bacteria > Pseudomonadati > Pseudomonadota > Alphaproteobacteria > Sphingomonadales > Erythrobacteraceae > Pontixanthobacter > Pontixanthobacter gangjinensis. The sequence goes on from NZ_WTYS01000001.1 coordinate 1,594,425, forward strand.
TAATTGTCATTGCGACTGTTGTGGTTCCAGCCTTTATCGCGGCGCTGTTGGTAAAGCTGGAGCGCAGCGGTTCTTACAAGCTTGAGCAAGCGCAGCCTTCACGCACTGTCGGCGACCGCGCTCTTGACCATTTATACCGCGCATTAGTGCTGCCGCTGACTGAATTCGTCGGACGCATGGGGTGGTCACTAGTGCTGGTTCTGGCTCTGGTGCTGACTTACCGGATTACCGATTCCGTATGGGGCACTTTTGCTTACCCGTTTTATCTGGGCGAACTGCAATATACCAAGGACGAGGTCGCTTTTGCGTCCAAGTTCTTCGGGGTTGGTGCGGTGGTGCTTGGGCTTGCGCTCGGTGGCTATTTGCTGACCGTATTGGGGCGAATGATGACCTTGCTGCTCGGCGCGATTTTGGCGGCGCTGACCAATCTGCTCTACGCCGATTTGTCGATTGGCGGATATGGTCTGGCTGCAGCCAGTCGCTTTTCCGGTTTCACGTGGCTGGCTGAGACTTTGGGCGGTGACGAGCGAATGTCGAAATTGCTGCTCGCCATCGGGTTGGAGAATCTGGCAATCGGTATCGCAGGCGCGGCATTTGTCGCCTGGATGTCCTCAATTGTGGCCAAGGGCTACAGCGCGGTGCAATATGCGCTGTTGTCTTCCTTAACGATGTTGGTTGGCACTTTGGGGCGCGGCGCGCTCGGCCAAATGATCGAGGAGCGCGGATATTATGACGTGTTCATCTTGACGACCCTGATTGGCGGTATCGCAGTGGTGCTGGTCATATTCGAATGGATACGAATCAGCCGGAAAGGCAAGGATTCGGGGATAGACGAGACCGCGCTCAAAAATGCCTGAGATTGAGACAATCCTGCTCGTGCTGGTCGTTATTGCGGCGCTGCTCGGCGGTATGTTTTCACGGGCTAGTCAGGGCTTGGTCGCCGTATTGGCCGCGTTCGGTTATTTTATCGCGGCGTTTTTTCTGTTCGATAAGAGCGACCCGCTGTGGTTCGTAACGCTGATGATGGGTTTTGCGCTGTCAGCGGTGCTAGCGATGGCAGGGGCGTTTGCGGGACGCGTGCTGTCGAAATTGCTGCCCCCGAGGGCTTGAGCCAGTCCGGCCCGTTAATCGGGCAATTCGTCATTGAGACGCAAAACATCTCCGGCCAGATATAGCGATCCGGCGATCAGCACAGGTAAGCCGTCATCGGGCAAAGCGGCGAGGGCGCTGCCGATAGAGGGCGCGGACCGGGCATTTTCGCCATAGGCGGCTGCGGGTAGCACATTGTGAGTGCTGATCGGCACCGCAGTCAGGCTTTCGATGTTCGTTCGCAGCGGTCCGACAATTGCACCGGGATCTTTGCCTTCGATCATACCGAGAATGAGATGCAGCCTTTGCCCGGCGAAATGTTTTGCCAAGGCCTCGCCCGCGCTGGGATTGTGCCCTCCATCGAGCCAGATTTCACGGCTGTCCGTCAGCGGGCCGCGCGAAAGTCTCTGCAACCGTGCGGACCATCGGACATTGCGAAGCCCTTGTCTTACGGCATCGGTAGACGGCAGCATGCCAGCAATCTCAAGCATGGCGATAGCCAAGCCCGCATTTGACCGCTGATGATCGCCTGGTAACGAAGGTTCGGGCAAGCCATCCATCGACCTGTGTGCGCTGTGATAGGCAAAGCCATCTCCCGAGCTGGAAACAGCCCAGCCGCCGAAATGCAACGCGCCGACTTTTTCCGCTTGCGCGGCAATGACAGCCTCTATTTCATCAGCGTGAGGAAGCGCGGCATAGCCCGTGCCTGACTTAAGGATGCCCGCTTTTTCGAAGGCGATACGCTGCAATGGCGCCTTTGGAACATCATCCTCAGGCGTGAGCAGAAAGCGTTCGTGGTCAATGCCCAGTGCCGCAATCCCGCACGCAGCGACGGCTTCGGGCTTCAGCACATTGGTCGCATCAAAGCGCCCGCCAAGGCCTACTTCCACGATGCAAGCATCGGCTGGAGCGCGTGAAAAGGCGAGGAACGCTGCGGCGATCGTGACTTCGAAGAAGCTAGGATCGAGACCGACCGCAGCATCCAGAACTTCTTCCAGCAACGGCGCAAGCTCTTTGTCTTCGATCAGCTTGCCGGCAATGCGAATGCGTTCGTTATAACGCACCAGATGCGGGCTGGTTGTGGCATGGACGATCTTGCCATCGGCCTCCAATATCGCGCGCAGGAAAGCGCAGGTGGAACCCTTGCCGTTGGTTCCGGCCACGTGGAAAACGGGTGGTAGCTTATCCTGCGGATCGCCTAGCTGATCCAGCAAATCGCGAATGGTTTGAAGCCCCATGCGGCCTTGAGGCAAGGACAATTGCGCCAGCCTGTCCAATTGCGCCTGAACCGCCGGATCGTCAGATCTACCGAAGTCTTTCATGTCCCAATCGCGGGAGGAGGGCAGCTCTACGCCGCCTCCGTATCCTTCGCCGCGCCCTGCAGGTAATCAAGTAAGCTCGCTAGCGTCCCGCGCAATTTGTGCCGGTGGACGACCATATCGACCATCCCGTGCTTACGCAGATATTCGGCGCGCTGGAATCCCTCGGGCAATTTCTCGCGAATCGTGTCCTGGATTACGCGCTGCCCGGCAAAACCGATCAGAGCGCCCGGTTCGGCAATCTGGATGTCGCCCAGCATCGCATAGCTGGCGGTGACGCCGCCAGTGGTCGGATCGGTCAGCACGACGATATATGGCAGGCCAGCCTCTTTCAGGCGGCGGGTCATCACCGTGGCCTTTGGCATTTGCATCAGGCTGAGGATGCCCTCCTGCATCCGTGCGCCGCCAGCAGCGGTCACCACGATATAGGCGCATTTACGGGTCAGCGCGCGTTCGGCTCCGGCGCAAAATGCGGTTCCCACGGCCATACCCATCGATCCGCCCATGAAGCCGAAATCCTGCACGCCGACGACTGCGTCATGGCCCTCGATCTGACCCGAACCGACGCTGAATGCATCGCGGTGCGGGTTCTTTGCGCGGGCTTCCTTCAGGCGGTCGACATATTTCTTCTGGTCGCGGAATTTCAGCGGATCTTCCTTGACCTCAGGTTGTTCGAGCAGGTCGAAACTCATGTCCAGGATTTGGCTCAAACGCTCATCCGCACCGATTCGCCCATGATGTTCGCAGCGGGGGCAAACCTGCTGGTTTTCCTCATATTCCTTGGTGAACAGCATTTCCTGACAATTGGGGCATTTGACCCACAGATTGTCATTGGTTTCACGCTTGGATTTGAAGGGCAGCGAATTGCGGACGCGGGTAAGCCAGTTCATCGTGCAGTCTTTCCTGTTTTGGCCTTAGCGCGCCGAATGAACGGCAGCCGCAAGAGCCGAAGTCAGTTCCTTTAGCGCAGCGGGCGCGTCTGCGCCATGCTTCTCGACCAATTCGACCAATGCAGAGCCGACCACGACCCCGTCCGCCACCTTGGCGATTGCGGCGGCCTGTTCGGGTGTGCGCACGCCGAAACCGACCGCAATCGGCAAATCGGTGGCGGCCTTGAGCTTGGCCACGGCTTCCTCGATCGAGGCGGTCGCGGCTTGCTGTTTACCCGTAATACCCGCGACCGAAACGTAATAGACGAAGCCGCCCGATCCCTTCAAAACTTGCGGCAGTCGCTTGGCATCGGTGGTGGGCGTGGCAAGCCGGATCGGGGCGATACCTTTGGCACGTAGCGCGGGACCGAGCGCCGCGTCCTCTTCGGGCGGAATATCGACGCAGATAACCCCGTCGACACCGGCGCGCGCACATTCATCGGCAAACCATTCCGGCCCGCGCCGGATCATCGGATTGGCATAGCCCATCAGGATCAGCGGAACTTGCGGGTGGCGCGCGCGAAACGCAGCGGCAATCGCGAAAATCTGCGCGGTGGTGATGCCATCGCCCAGCGCGCGGAGATTTGCCTTCTGGATCGCAGGGCCATCGGCCATCGGATCGGTGAAGGGCATGCCCAGCTCAATCACATCCGCGCCGCCCTCTACCAAAGCGTCAAGATTGGCTGCGGTGTCGCCATCACCAGCGGTGATGAAGCAGACGAGGGCGGGTTTGGCGAAGGCGGAGGAGATGCGGGTCATTTGCGTTTCTTTACTTTGTAATACGTGATTGCAGCAATCACGCACGCAAAAATTAATGCGAAGAGTACGTCTGTTAAGTCAATTCGATGACCTTGTAAGGATGGCCTTGCGATGAGCGTAAAGACAAACAGAAAAATGAAAATGAGGAAGCTTTTTCGCCAAGCCCAATGACTGGCCAAAGCCTGTTTTCGGGCTGGAGCTTGTTTTTCGATTTGCGTTTGTTTTCGTTTGTTCAAATCTCCACCCCAAGCGCCTCGGCCACGGTGAAGATGTCTTTATCCCCGCGTCCGCACAAATTTGCCAAGATAATCGCATCGTCGGGCATGGTTTTCGCCACTTTTGCCACGGCCGCAATCGCGTGGCTGGGCTCCAGCGCAGGGATAATCCCCTCGGTCCGGCACAGAAGTTGGAAGCCTTCCAGCGCCTCGTTGTCCGTGACCGACGTGTATTCCACGCGGCCATTTTCTTTGAGCCATGCGTGCTCTGGTCCGATGCCGGGGTAATCGAGCCCTGCGCTGATCGAGTGGCCTTCGGTGATCTGGCCGTCTTCGTCTTGTAGCAGATAGGTCTTGTTGCCGTGGAGCACGCCGGGTGCACCGCCGGTGAGGCTTGCGGCGTGTTGATCACCGTCGAGGCCGTGCCCCGCCGCTTCCACGCCGAGCATTTTCACTTCGGGATCGTCGAGGAACGGGTGGAACAAGCCCAGCGCGTTCGATCCGCCGCCGATGCAGGCGACCAGCAGATCGGGCAGGCGGCCTGTGCGGTCCATCATCTGGACGCGGGCTTCCTTGCCGATCACACTTTGGAAATCGCGGACCATTTCCGGATAGGGATGCGGGCCGGCGGCGGTGCCAATAATGTAGAACGTGTCATGCACATTCGCGACCCAATCGCGCAGCCCTTCGTTCATCGCATCTTTTAGCGTTGCGCCGCCGCTGGTGACGGGGACGACTTCTGCACCGAGCAGCTTCATCCGGAATACATTGGGCGACTGCCGCTTCACATCCTCTGCGCCCATGTAAATCACGCAAGGCAGTCCGAAGCGTGCGCAGACGGTGGCCGTGGCGACCCCGTGCTGACCCGCGCCGGTTTCCGCGATAATTCGCGTTTTGCCCATGCGAATCGCGAGCAGGATCTGCCCGATGCAATTGTTGATCTTGTGCGCGCCGGTGTGGTTCAGCTCGTCCCGCTTGAACCACACCTGTGCACCGCCCAACGCCTCGGTCAGCCGCTCGGCGAAATAAAGCGGGGAGGGGCGGCCAACGTAATGCTCCAGCAGATCGTCGAACTGCGCCTTGAACGCAGGGTCAGCCTGCGCGGCGCGGTATTCGCGTTCCAGATCGAGCACCAGCGGCATTAGCGTTTCAGCGACATAGCGCCCGCCATAATCGCCAAAATGGCCATTAATGTCAGGCTGCGTGCGGTAAGAATTAGGGGCGTTCATACACACCCGATTGGCAGAGCATAGCGGACCTGTCCAGCGTTCAGACCTTGCACACCATATTTACCCCAGATTAACACAATGTTGCATATTTTCAACAGTTTAGAAAATGTAACATTACGTAATGGCAGTCAGTTGAAATTCAGCTTTGATACCCGAAATGGATTGCCCTGCCGTTCACCCCCCCCCTTTTTTTCGAACGGCTTGAATCGAAAGGAATTTCTTATGCGTAAGATTGCATTTTCAATGGCAGCGATCGCTGCTTCCGCCATCGCCACTCCGGCGCTTGCACAGGATTCGGATAATGTATCCGGCGCGCGCGTCGCAATCATAACCGGCATCGATGCAGTCGATATCGACGGCACCGAAGAAGGTCTGCTTTACGGCATCACCGCCGGCTATGATTTTGATCTAGGCGGCGCAGTCGTTGGCGTGGAGGCAGAGCTTGCCGACTCGACTGTAGACGCATCAGCCAATGGTTTGCTGGTCGCGGGTGATCGGTTGGAAGTGGATGCAGAGCGCGACATCTATGTCGGCGTTCGCGTTGGCGCAGCGCTTGGCGGTGGCGGTCTTGTCTATGCCAAGGCCGGTTACACCAATGCGCGTCTGGGCACTACATATACTGACGGAGCGACTACAATCAATCTGGGTGATAATCTCGACGGTTATCGTCTGGGTTTCGGGGCGGAATTCCCACTTTCGGATTCGGTCTTTGTTCGCGGTGAATATCGCTACAGCGATTACGGAGAACTGGAAGTTGGCGGCACCCCCGTTGGTCTCGACGTATCGCGTCACCAAGGCGTGGTCGGCATTGGCTTCAAATACTAGGTGACCGGAGAATACTAGGCGACCGGAAAATACTAGGCGACTGGAATATTGAAACGGGAAGGGCGGTTCTCAAGGAGCCGCCCTTTTTGTGCCGGTTAGCTTCTTCTAAGCACCCAGTGCGGTTTCGCAAAACTGCGTTATCAAATCGACGTCCTTCACTCCCGGCGCGATTTCAACCCCTGAAGACGTATCGACCAGATCAGCACCCGTTTGCGTAATGGCACCTGCGACATTTGCCGGGGTCAGGCCGCCCGCCAGCCCCCAAGGAATCTGGTGGTCAAAACCGGTCAGAACGCTCCAGTCGAAACTGGTGCCATTCCCGCCGGGCAGGGCGGTTGCCGGGGCATCGAATAAAATCCGGTCGACTTTGCCAAGATAGCGCACCGATTTTTCCAAAGTGGGTAAATCACGCACGCCGAGCGCCTTCCAAACTTCCAGCCCCATTTGCTTGCGCACCAATTCGCACCATTCGGGCGTTTCGCTACCGTGGAACTGGATCACATCTGGCTTTACGGCCTCAATTGCTGCCGCAGTTACATCAATTTCCGCATTCACCAGCAGCAGAACAGTCTTGGCCTTTCCGCGAGCCATAGCGCGCAAACGCGATGCATCCGCCAGACTGACATGGCGTGGGCTGGGGGCAAAATGGACAAGGCCAACATGCGTCGCTCCTGCTGCAAGCGCGGCATCCATAGTTTCGGACGTGGAAAGCCCGCAGATTTTGATGTCGGTCATTGTCTAATCCAGCTGCTTTGCCAGCTTTATGGTGTTGGTAATCGCTTTGCGGCTCTCAAAGCTGGAATGGCTCATCGCGATGACTTTAGCATCTGGGAATGCATCGGCAAAATTCTGCGCAGCCTGAGCATAATACTCGATATTTGCGTCGGCCAGATTGCCAAGCGACGAGGCATCCGAACCTTTGATCAAGCAGCCACCGAATGCGCTAGCGGCGCTGGGGATACCAACCGTGATATTGTCCTGCGTATGCCCTCCGCCGGGATAGTAAATTGCCAGCGGAGCCAAGGCCTGCGCTGCCGTTCCCGTGGCCCAACCGTCATCGCCAAACGCAATCGTGTTGCGCGCAGGGGTGAGGTCCTTTTCCGGTGCAACTTGATTTGACATCGTGTGCGCGTAAGTTGCGATATTGGCACCGTGAAGCGCGTCCATTCCGCCCATTTTGTCGCTATGCGCATGGGTCACTACAGCAGCGCGGATCGGCTTGCCCAGTTGGACATTCGCCCAAAGGATAATCGCCTCGGTCTGGTTATTTGTCCAAGCGGTATCGACCAGCAAAGACCCTGTCCCATCGACCACAATCAGCCCGTTTGACGGGATCGGGCCAAAGCCGGGCAAGTCTAGATAGGTCGTGTGCTGATAGACGCCCGGCGCGATTTGCTGAAAACTTACTGGACCGAACCGCTCGACATGATCTGCAGAAGCTTCCTGCCGGGCGATAGACGGACGAATTTCGCCGTAGGAACAGGAGCTCGTCCCTAGCAGCGCTGCCGCCATTGAAATGGCCGTCAAAACAACAGGTCGTGAGGCCACTGCCTTCATTTCGATTCAAGTTCGAAGATAATTTGGACACTTTGGCTCACAGTAATCTCGCCCTTGGCAAGCGGTGTTGATTCCATCGCTTCTAAGAAACCGAACTGATTACGCGGGGTGCCATAACTGCTTGCACTACCGTCATCAATTACGAGAATGCGCGCGACTTTCATGTCCGCTGCACCAGCATATAGCGTCGCTTTTCGGCGCGCATCTTGAACCGCTAGCACGCGAGCTTCATCTCGCTCTGCAAGGTCGTCAGCCAAGCCGAAATTTGGACCTCTAACCATGTTAGCACCGGCTGCGATCAATGCGTCCAACACAGCGCCATAATCATCAAGACTGCGTTGGCGAATTTGCAAAGCGTTCATGGCGCGGTAGCCGATAATCTTGGGGATCCTGGTGTCGTTTGCACTGAACTGGCGGCCGCGCTCTTCCATTACCGGTTCGACCCCAACATTACTGGTTTGTATGTCGCTCTCAGCAATGCCAAGTTCTTCAAGTGTCTGGAAAACCGACCGCATCTTGACCGAATTTTCGGCAATCGCTTCGCCAGCGGCAACGAAAACCGCGACATCGGGCGCTTTCGAAACTTCGCCCGCGCCGCTTACCGAGATAACGCTGCGGCCGTCCTTGGCAAATTCGAGAACCTCTTGCTGTGCGAAGGCTGCGCTCGGGGAAAGCGAGGCAAGAGCCAGCGCACCCAACGCATGCTTTAGTCTGATCATTTAGCTTCCTTCAAAACCACTAAAGAGAAGGCGCTTCAAAGCGTCGCCTCAATGTCGCGCGCTGCCTGAACAGGGTCTTCTGCGCGGCTGATCGGGCGGCCGATCACCAACACGTTGGCGCCATCGTCACGCGCCTTTCGCGGGGTGACGACGCGCTTTTGATCTCCCACTGCGCTGCCGGCAGGGCGCAGGCCGGGGACAACAAAGAACCCGTCCTTCCATTGTTTATGTGCAGCGCCAACTTCCTGTCCCGAACAGACAATACCATCAATGCCCGAGTCATGCGCCAATTCGGTCAAGCGCATCACATGGTCGTGCGGGGTCCCGCCGATGCCCTGACGCGCCAGATCGCGCTCACCGAGACTAGTCAGCATGGTGACCGCGACGACTTTAGTGTGCTCGCTCGCAGCGGCCTTGGCATCTTCCAGCATGGCGCGGCCGCCGCTCGCATGGACTGTAACAATCGCCGGTTCCAAAACGTGAATCGCCTGCATCGCACTGGCGACCGTGTTGGGTATATCATGCAGCTTCAAATCGAGGAAAATCGGCAGCCCGATCTGTGCGATTTCATGGACCCCGTGGCTACCGTGCGCACAGAAGAATTCGAGCCCCAGCTTTATCCCGCCGATATGGCCCTTGACCTTTTGAGCCATTGCCTTGGCAGCGGCGAGGTTGGGCATATCGAGCGCGAGATAGACGGGGTTGCTCATAATTTAGGCGTGCTTCCTGCGGTGTTTGGTTCAGCATCAAATGGGCTAGAGGGCTCGGCCACTTTGGCGGATGGCGCTGTTGCAGGCGCTGTGTCAGACGCGATTGGCGCGGTGACCGCAGTCGCTTGAACGGCATTTTCCAGCGTCTTTATCCGCCGGGTCAACCGCCATTTGGTTCCGCGATGCAGCAGCCAAGTGGGGATCATCCCAAGCAGAAAAGACAAAACAACCACCGCAGGAATTTTTGTGTTCCACACATATCCGAACCAGATCCGGACTTCGGCATCCTTATCCATATTGCCGAAGGTGAAGCCGACAAACGCCACCAGCAGCAAGACCCATAAAATAGTGCGAACAATCTGCATTGGGTTACTCCGTAAGAAATGCCGTCACATTCTAGGGAATGCTAGGCTCGTTGGCTGGCAATGTGAAGAGCCCCGAAAATTCCTCGCAATCAATTGAATACCCGTTTGAATATCGTGTCGACTTGTTTGAAATGATATTCGAGGTCAAACCGCTCCTCAAGCTGTTGATTGGTCAGCGCGGCGGTGACTTCGGGATCATTCTTGAGCAATTCGAGCAGCGACATTTGCCCATCCGATTCCCACACTTTCATCGCGTTACGCTGGACCAGACGGTAGGCATCTTCACGGCTGACACCGTTCTGGGTCAGCGCCAGCAACACACGCTGCGAATGGACAAGCCCGCCCATCCGGTCGAGGTTCTTCTGCATCCGTTCGGGATAGATCAGCAGCTTGTCGATCACACCCGTCAGACGGCCAAGCGCGAAGTCGAGTGTAATGGTTGCATCAGGGCCGATGAACCGTTCAACCGACGAATGCGATATGTCGCGTTCATGCCAAAGCGCGACATTTTCGAGCGCAGGCATCGCATAGCCGCGGATCATTCGCGCCTGTCCAGTCAAATTCTCGGTCAGGATCGGGTTGCGCTTGTGAGGCATGGCAGATGATCCTTTCTGTCCAGGAGAGAAATACTCCTCTGCCTCCAGGACTTCGGTGCGCTGCAAATGGCGGACCTCGACCGCGACGCGTTCAATTGACCCAGCGATAACCGCCAGCACGGAAAAGAACATCGCGTGCCGGTCGCGGGGAATGACTTGCGTGGATATGGGTTCGATTTCGAGGCCGAGCTTGTCTGCGACATGCGCCTCCACGCTGGGGTCGATATTGGCGAAAGTTCCCACCGCGCCGGAAATGGCGCAGGTCGCAATTTCTGCGCGAGCTGCGAGCAGACGCGCTTTACAGCGGTCAAATTCGGCATAGGCTTGCGCGAGTTTGAGGCCAAAGGTCACAGGTTCTGCATGAATGCCGTGGCTTCGCCCGATTGTAGGCGTATATTTATGCTCTTCGGCGCGGCGCTTGATCGCGGCCAGCAGCAGGTCGAGGTCTTCGAGAAGAATGTCGGAAGCGCGCGCCAATTGAACCGCCAGCGTTGTGTCGAGCACATCAGAGCTGGTCATCCCCTGATGCATAAAGCGCGCTTCGTCGCCCACTTGCTCCGCGACCCAAGTCAAAAACGCGATAACGTCATGCTTGGTCACCGCTTCGATCGCATCGATCGCTGGAACATCAATTACCGGATCGGTCGCCCACCAATCCCACAGAGCCTTGGCCGCGCTCTTTGGGACAACGCCCAGTTCGCCCAGTTTTTCAGTCGCATGGGCCTCAATTTCGAACCAGATCCGGAAGCGGGCCTCCGGCTCCCAGATGGCCGACATTGCAGGGCGGGAATAACGCGGGACCATGGTGAACTCCGAAAAAGTGCGACTATTGACGCTGTTGATCTGTCGGGACGCGGCTAAGGCGATGGGCTGGCTATGGCAAGGGCCAGAGCGGCCTGATGCGGGGCAATCCCCGATAACCATATCTACGCGCTTTATTGGGCTGGCAAATAATAGCTATTCTGATCAAAGTGCGGTTGTAACCGGACCGGCAGCCTGTAGACTGTAATCATTAGATGTTTCGTCACATCGGCGGTTCGTAACGTCGACGGACTGTTTTCAATAAGGGTATTGCATGCATAAATTCGCTGGCATCAGCGCTATCACCATTATGGCTGCGTCCACTCCTGTTTGGGCAGGCGAAGAGGTGCGCTATGAGAAGGCTCCGGGCTGGGTGCAAATTGCACAGGTCGATATTTCAAACGGCGATGACGGCCCCTCTGAAATCCTTTTTGACTGGCAACACCGGCTCGATGGCGGGGTCGTGCAATCCTACCAAGATCGCGCTGTCCGGATCGACAATCTCGCCGCGCTCACATCCGAAGGCACTCTGCAAATGACATGGTCGCCGGATAAGGGCGATCTGTTCATCCACCGACTCGAAATTCTGCGCGGTGATGAGGTACTTGATCTCATTGCTGATGGGGTCGAATTCGAGGTTCTACGCCGCGAACAGGGGCTTGAGCAGCGCCTGCTTGATGGCCAATTGACCGCGACCGTTGCGGTTCCCGGCTTGCAAGAAGGCGATGTCTTGCGCGTCGCCCATAGCACCACCGTGGACGACCAAGCGCTTGGCGATGAAATGCAAGCGTTTCAATACCTCCCGCCCGAACCATTCAGAGTGGCCAAAGGGCGTGCAATTGTCAGTTGGCCAGAAGGCGCTGATACCCGATTTGCCGCTGGTCCCAACGTGATTTTGCCAGTGCCTGAAACGAGGGGCGGCTATAATTTTCTGACCATCGACCTGCCGATTGCAAAGCGTGAAGACATGCCGTCTGACGCTCCGTCGCGATTCAGGGCTCCGCCAATATTGCGAGTTGGCAGTTTTGCCAGTTGGCAAGAATTATCACGGGTGATGGAACCGCATTTTACTGCCGCGGCGCAGCTTTCTAAAGACAGCATGGTTGCCAATGAAGCGGCCTTTATTATGGGGGAGGCCTCCGATCCGCTTAGGCGAACAGAGCTTGCTGTGCGGCTGGTGCAGGACCAAGTAAGCTATCTGCTAAACGGTTTGGATGGTGGCAATTATCTGCCGCAGAATGCTGAAGAAACATGGGAAAAGCGATATGGCGATTGCAAAGCCAAATCGGTCCTGCTGCATGCATTGCTACAGCAGATGGGCATTGATTCAAATGTAGTGTTGGTGACGACTCAGGGGGGCGATGCCTTACCCGGTTTGCTGCCCATTCCCGGCAATTTCGATCACATGATTGTTCGCGCAACGGTAGATGGCGTCGATTATTGGCTCGACGGTACGAGCACCGCTACCCGCATGGCTAATATGGCGGAAGTTCCCGCGTTCCATTATGCGTTGCCGTTGACATCTGCCGGGGCTGATTTGACCCCGATGACGGACCGCGAACAGCCTTATCCCGATACCAATGTGGAGGTCGTATTTGACCATTCCGCTGGTATTGATTTACCCGTTTTATTTGAAATAAAGATTGAAATTTCCGGTGCGCAAGGCGCTGGCGTGCAAGCTATTGTCGATGAAGATGACCCAGAATTTCGAAAGCAAATGACGCGCAATTTCGGAGGCGGGATGACCAATGCCGGTCAAGTCACAACCATCGATCTCAAATATGATGATGAAACCGCGATTGGCACTGTACTGGTAAAAGGCGTTGCCGATTCAGAATTCTCATATGACGAAGGCAAATTCAGCACTTCACTCGCCAATGTGGGCGAAGGAGTGAGCTTTTCCCCGAATCGCGTTCGGCCAAATTGGCGTGAAATTCCCGTGGCGACCAACGGGCCTAGTAGAACGCATATGTCGATGGAGATAAAGCTTCCCGGCAAGGGCGAGGGCTTTACCTTCCGCGGCATCGAAGATTTGGACAGCAGCTATGCCAACACCCGTCTGGTGCGTAAGGTTTCAAAGAGCGGCGCGATCATCAGGATTGAAGAACAAGAAATCAGCCGGCTCGGTGAAATCGCAGTGGCCGATTTGGCCGCTTCGCGTCAGGCCGCGCTCCGGATATCTAAAGCCGATCTTGAACTTGATGCGCCAGCCAATTCTGTGTGGCGCTGGGAACGCAGCAAATCGGAGTTGGCCAAACTGACGGCCGATGCGTTGGCTGCCTATAATTACGCTGTTGAACAAGCTGACGACGATGATTTTGGCCCGTTAAAGGCGCGTGCGCGATTTAATTGGTTGGTCTATGATTTCGAAAACGCGATCGAGGATTACAGCGCGGTGATTGCAGAGGAGCCAACTGCCAGCCTGTTCCTTGATCGCGCCAGCTTGAATGAATCGCTTGGCCGATTGGGCGATGCAATTGCGGACATTCAACATGCCTATGACCTCTCGCCGCAGAACAGTACTGCTTATTACCAAGCGCAGTTGATGGCTCGGGCTGGCGACACTGATGGTGCGCTGGCACTCCTCGACCTGCTGCCTGTTTCAGAAGATGAAATCGACGGAATGGTTGACGCACGCTCGATAGTCCTCGGCTTGGCAGGAAGCATTGATAGCGGATTGGAATTGCTGGCAGAACGGCTTGGCGATCGGACCGATAACTCGACTTTGCTCAATGCTGATTGCTGGTACCGGGCCATTCACAAGGTCGCACTCGATGATGCAGTCAGCCTGTGTAATCGCGCAGTAGAGCGCGCACGCAGTCCCGCGCCAGTCCTGGATAGCAGAGCCATGGTCCATTATCGTCGCGGCGATATGGTCAGTGCCTTGGTAGATCTGGATGCTGCGCTAAAGCTAAGCCCTGCGATGTCGGCCTCGCGCTATCTGCGCGGGATCATCCTGCTTGATCAAGGCAAATCGGAAGGTCGCCGTCAGGTTGAAATGGCATTGCGGCAGTCACCCGAACTGGCTGAGTATTATGCTCTTTATGGGATCAAGCCTAAATCCTGAAGTCGGACTTGGGCTAAATCAGACCCTTCGCTCTTAGCGAGACGTGCCCATCGCGGCCGACGATCACATGGTCATGGACTGTAATGCCAAGAAGGCGGCCAGCTTCAGCAATCCTGTTGGTGATCTGGATGTCGGCGCGGCTAGGTTCAGGATTTCCGCTGGGGTGATTGTGCACGAGTATCAGCGCAGTCGCGCCGATGTCCAGCCCTTGGCGAATAACTTCGCGCGGGTGAATGGCGGCCTCGTCGATTGATCCGTCCCCAACATGATGGTCCAGAACCAAGCGATTTTGCGCGTTAAGATACAGCACACGCACGCGCTCGACCGTCAGATGTGCCATGTCGATTGTCAGATAATCGAGCAGGGCCTGCCAACTTCCCAGCACCGGCTTTTGAGAGACCTCGCTACGCGCCATGCGCCGTGCCGCGAGAGCAACGCTTTTAAGCGCGGCTGCGCTTGTTTCACCAACGCCGGGCACGCGCTGCAATGCGCCTGCATCGGCATTGAGTACCCCGGCGAGCGATCCGAAGCGGTCGATGAGCGCCTTGGCGGCAGGCTTGGTGTCGCCCTGTTTGATTGCGGCAAATAGTAAATATTCGAGCACTTCATAATCGGCGAGCGCCTCTGCGCCGCCGCACAGCAGCCTTTCGCGGAGCCGGGAGCGGTGACCAGCGCCGCCATGTTTCCGTTTGTTTTCGTCCGCTTGCGGCAATTTGGGTCCTGTCCTGGATGCAAGTCTTCATTGCCTTTCTGGCGGCTTACGCGCAAGTGACTTTGGATGGCGTCGCTCCATGACCAGATAGCGGAAGAAGACGCAGGCTCCCAGCCGCGCAGTTGGCCCATGGCGCTGCGCCGTGCGGGTCTGCTGTTGCTTGTCCTGCTTCTGGGCGCGGTCATTGTCGGATGGATCCAGCGCGAACAAATCGCGCGCGATCTGATTGGCGAACAGCTTCAATCGCTCGATCTGCCGGTAACTTATGAAGTGTCAGAAATTTCGCCTGAGAGGCAAGTGCTGGAAAATATCGTCGTCGGCGATCCAGATCACCCTGATCTGACAATTGAACGCATCGAAGTGGCGTTGGTTTACGGCTTCGGCATTCCCGAAATCGGCCGCCTTACGGTGGTTAAGCCACGGCTGTTTGGGTCCTATAAAGACGGTCAGTTGAGCTTCGGCAGTTTGGACAAGGTGCTGTTTGACGATTCCACCGAAGAGGCTGGTTTCCCCGCGCTCGACATTGAAATGGTCGACGGGCGCGGATTGATAGAGAGCGATTTCGGGCCTGTCGGTTTGAAGTTGGACGGGCAGGGGCGGCTTGATGGCGGATTTGCCGGAAAAATCGCCGCAATCGCGCCGCGACTCGATTTACCCGAGTGCAAGATTGGCCGCACCACACTCTACGGCGATCTTACGCTGGAGACTGAGAAGATAATTTGGTCGGGACCGATCCGTTCTGCCAATGTCGAGTGCCCACAATATGCAGGCCGAGTGAACAAACTGGATGCTCAGGCGCGAGTGACGCTTGCTAATGATTTTTCGAAGGTGGAGTCCAGCACCAATCTAAAGGCGTCAGGCCTTAATCTCTATGGCATCGTGGCGAGTGGTTTGAGTGGGGACGTAAATTTTGCTGTCGCGGATAGCCGTATCATGTCCACATTTGATCTTGGCGCAAGTTCCATTGCCTCGGATCAGTTTACGGCCAATGCGTTTGCGCTGGACGGGTCGCTGCGCAGCGGCACCGATCTTGCCGATTTGGAGCTTCGTGGCAGCGCTTCGGGCGAAGGCATGACACCGGGCGCTGATATAGACAGTCAGTTGGCATCGCTCGAATCAGCATCTCGGGATACCCTTGCAGCACCATTGCTGGCCAAATTGCGCAAAGCAGTTGCGGACGAGGTCAGGTCGACCGATTTTGCCGCGGATTTCACAGTTCGCCAATCCGGTGCCTTGCTATCATTGGTCGTGCCGCAAGGAACACTAAAGGGTGCGAATGGGACGAACTTGCTGAATCTATCGCAGCTTCAATATTCGCAGCGGGCTAACGCGGCTCCCAGACTATCGGGCAATTTCCGGGTTGGCGGGAGCAATCTTCCAAAAATAGTTGGCAGGATGGAGCGTGAAGGAGGTGGGAAATCCTTGTTCCGTCTGAAAATGGAAGAATATGCAGCCGCAGACAGCCGGATTGCCATTCCCGAAATGCTGCTTACCCAAAACCGGGAGGGTGCGATCAACTTTGCCGGACAGGTTACGGCCACCGGCTCGCTACCGGGTGGCTATACTCGCGGTTTGCGGCTCCCTTTAAACGGTGAATGGAGCCGATCTGCGGGACTGTCGGTTTGGCGCAATTGCACCAATATCGGATTCGATGGCCTCGCCTTTGCCAATCTTGAATTGAACAGCCGCAATGTCACCATCTGTCCAGCGCGCGGTTCGGCGATTGTCAGGCAATCCGGAGCGGGTTTGCAGATAGCCGCCGGAATTGCGCAACTTGATCTGGCGGGCACGCTCGCAGGTACCCCTATCGCAATCAAGAGCGGTCCGGTCGGCGTTGCATATCCTGGAATCGCCACAGCCAGACAGCTTGAAATTGCGCTCGGCCCGCAAGCCGATGCCAGCAGCTTTGTCATTTCCGATGTGCTCGCGAAATTTGGTGATGGCGGCGGCGATGGCGGTGCAGGGGATATCGCGGGCGAATTTAGCGGCGCCGACATATCACTCGCGGCGATTCCGCTGGATTTGAAAGAAACGACTGGCGTGTGGACATACGCAGGCGGTATTTTTCAAATTGATGATGCTGCTTTCCGGCTGGTCGATAGGCAGACTGAAGTGAGGTTCGAACCCTTGGAGGCCAATGGAGCGTCGCTGACACTCGACGACAATGTCGTGACCGCAGATGCGACATTGCGCGTGCCAGGCCTGGGCCGCGAAGTCAGCGATGTTGCAATCTTGCACAATTTATCGACCGGAACAGGTTTTGCCGACCTCAGAGTTGATGGCTTGCGGTTTGACGATCAGTTGTTGCTAGACCAGCTAACTCCGCTTGCGCTGGGTGTCGTAGCCAATGTTGAGGGTGTTGTGACAGGGACCGGGCGGATCGACTGGAATTCTGAAAGTGTTAGCAGCTCCGGTGCATTTTCTTCGGAATCTTTGGATTTTGCTGCGGCATTCGGGCCGGTAAAAGGCGCGTCGGGAACGGTAGAATTTACCGATCTTATCAGCCTGACAACCGTGCCCAATCAATCTGTTCGGGTTGCGTCGATAAATCCCGGCATCGAGGTAAATGACGGCGTGATCGGGTTCAACCTTCGTGAAGGTGTTCTGCTCGATGTCGTGGGCGGCGAATGGCCATTCATGGGCGGCACTTTGCGCCTCAGGCCGGTCAATTTGAATTTCGGTGTTTCGGAAAGCCGCAGCTACATTCTTGAAGTGACCGGCCTCGATTCGGCTCTGTTTGTAGAAAGTCTGGAAATCGGCAATCTTGCCGCGACGGGGATATTTGATGGTGAATTGCCGATCATCTTTTCGGAAAACGGGGATGGGCGAATTGAGGGCGGCGTGTTGCAATCTCGCGCTCCCGGAGGAAATGTCTCCTATGTGGGCGAGCTGACGTATGAAGACCTCTCGGCAATTGCCAATTACACCTTCGCTACATTGCGTAGCCTCGATTATCTGTCGATGAGCATGCAGATGGACGGTGCCCTTACTGGCGATATCATAACCAGAGTGCGGTTTGATGGGGTGAAGCAAGGTGAAGGGACCAAGCAGAACTTTATCACGCGTCAAATTGCTGATCTGCCGATCAGGCTCAACGTTAATATACGTGCTCCATTCTACCGGCTAATATCGACGATGAAGTCCATCTATGACCCGTCGACTGTTAAAGATCCGCGGAGTTTGGGGCTATTGGTGGATGACGGAACGCGGTTTGTACCGTCAGGCATTGATCCAAAAATTCCGATTACAAATCCGCAGCAGGAACTGCCGGAAATCCTAAAACCGGAGGGTCCGGCGATAAAGCCCGATGAACTCTCCATTCAGACTTCAGACAGCGAGGAAGTGCCATGACTTCACCCGAATTGACCTCCCGTTACTTGGTTGCAACAATTCCCGACATGCGAGGGAATGCAGTGAAAAGCAGAAATCCAGGGCATGGGGGGCGTTGCCGATCGGCAGCGATATTGCTGGCGGGTTCGCTGGCTTTGGCAGGGTGCATCAACGTGAATGCACCGTCGGAGCCGATAGTAATCGAACTCAACATCAATATCAGGCAGGAAGTGATTTACCGCCTTGCAGAAGACGCGGGCAACACAATTGAAGAAAACGCGGATATCTTCTGATTTCAGAAGCTTCGCCTAAGGAGCCCGAAATGGCACAGACAATTTTGAAGAAAACCATATTGGCAATCGCCGCTGCAGCCATGGCGGTTAGCGGTATGGTCGGTGTCGCTTATGCCCAACGTGATCCAGCCTACGCTGCGGCCCGTTCAGCCGGTCAGGTCGGCGAAAAAATGGACGGCTACCTTGGCATTGTTGGCGCAGAAACGCCTGCGCTGAAGCGATTGGTAGATAATATCAATATCCAACGGCGCGCGGTTTATGCAGAGCGGGCTGCCGCTGAAAAGGCGACAGTCGAGGAATATGCAATGACCTCGGGTTGCCTCGCGATATCGCGCACCGTACCGGGTGAAAAATATCAGGCACCAGATGGTAGCTGGCAAACTCGCACAAGTGCGCCACCAATGCGCGACAGTCGCTGTCCGTAATTCTCGGATTGGCTTAAAGTGTGCTGATCCGGCTTAGGCCGCCGTCCATAGCCTGGTCCAAAGTCTTGCCCCGTAATGTGCTTAAAAATGTTGCAATGCGGCGCAGGGCCGGTTGACTTGCCAATACCCCCCGCCTAAGGGGTGCTCGCCCTCGGCGGGCAGCTCATTTGCCCGTGCCGCGTAGCCTCAATTAAGGAACCCCTTTATGGAGGATAACGGCATGAGCGACGAGAAGCCCGCACGGGAACCTATCGCCGAGGATGCGCGCATTGATGCGCTCGAAGCGCGGCTTAAAGCTGCACGAGAGCGTGAAAGTGAGCGTAACCGGTCGCAAGTGAAGGCTACTGATGCGAACTATCGCAGCGGAAACCGGGTTCTTGCTGATTTGCTTGGCGGGATTCTCGGTGGTTTGGTGATTGGCGGAACGATTGATTATTTCGCCGGTTCATCGCCTTGGGGTCTGTTGGTGATGTTGTTCCTCGGGATAGCCGTCGCTTTCAGAAACATTTTCAAGATGGCGAGTACGCAATCTGGTGATCCGCCGCAGGGCGAATAGACCGGTTTTGTAAATCTCAATTGTCATAGGGACGATTTCAACGTGGCAGCCGAAGAAGGCAAAGTCGATCCGATGCACCAATTCCACATCGAACCCCTGTTGGGTTCGGATACGTGGGAATTGGCCGGATTCAATATCGCCTTTACCAACAGTGCGATGTGGATGGCGATTACGACCATTCTGCTGACGATTTTTGTCGCAGGCGGAATGAAGCGAGAGCTTGTTCCTGGTCGTTGGCAGATGACGGTGGAATATTTCACCGGCTTTATCGACGATATGCTGGAGGCAAATATTGGCAAGGAAGGGCGCAAATATGTGCCCTATATCTTCAGCCTGTTTATGTTCATCCTGTTCGCCAATATCCTCGGCCTAATGCCGATTGGTTTGATCGGGCTTCACCCGTTTACTTTCACGAGCCACTTCACGGTGACCGGCGTTCTTGCGATTATCAGCTTTGCGATCGTTTTGGTTGTCGGTTTCTGGAAGCACGGCATCAAGTTCTTCAGCCTGTTTGTCCCGCACGGCACCCCGTTGCCGATGATCCCGATCATCTTCCCGATCGAGTTGATCTCCTTCCTCGTGCGTCCGTTCAGCCTCGCGCTGCGGTTGTTTGTTGCGATGATGGCCGGGCACGTTTTGCTGAAAGTTCTGTCATCCTTCGTGATTGACGGAAGTAATGCCGGCCCGGAATTCGCCGCGCTTGTCGGTATCCCAAGTTTCATCCTGATGATTGGTATCAGCGCACTGGAAATTCTGGTTGCTGGTATTCAGGCATATGTTTTCGCCCTGCTAACCTCGTTGTATATCAACGACGCAGAGCATCTTCACTAAGTTATCTAGACAACCACTTAGAATTACACGAAAAAGGAATATTACAATGGACGCAGAAGCTGCAAAACTGATCGGTGCCGGTCTCGCTGCAATCGGTGCCGGCATGGCCGCCATCGGTGTGGGTAATGTATTTGGTTCTTTCCTTGAAAGCGCTCTGCGCAATCCAGGCGCTGCAGATGGCCAGCAGGGCCGTCTGTTCATCGGCTTCGCGGCTGCCGAACTTCTCGGCCTGCTGTCGTTCGTCGTTGCGATGATCCTGATCTTCGTCGCTTAAGGCGCTTGATTTTCGGTGTGACCCGGTTTTTGCCGGGTCACCCAAATTTTGCCCATACTTTGATCGCTTGAACGCACTCTCTTGCTTGAACCCCGGGACCTGATCCTATGCCTCAGATAGCTCAAATCTTGGAAACTTGGTCCAGCCAGATATTCTGGTTGCTGGTGACCTTTGGGTTTGTCTTCTTCGTTGTTGGCCGCGGAATGGTTCCGCGCGTCATGGAAACGGTCTCGCAACGCGATGACCAGATCGCTGGCGACCTCGCTGCAGCACAAGCAGCACGCGACAAAGCCGACGAGGAAGAGGAAGCATGGCGCAAGCGCGAGAATGAAAATCGTGCATCTGCTCAAGCTTTGGTCGGTCAGGCGAAGGCCGAAGGCGCCGCGAAAAGCGAGAAAAAGCTGGCTGCAGCACAGAAGCGTATTGATGCAAAGCTGATGACGGCTGAAGCAGAAATTGCCGAAGCCCGTACGTCGGCCTTGACCGAAGTCGAAGCGGTTGCTGCCGAAGCTGCACAGGACATCGTCGGCCGTTTGGCTGGCGTGAAAGTAACTGCGGCAAGTGCGAAGACAGCGGTGAAGAAGGCTATGGCCAATGTATAATTCGTTGCTGATCCTAGCCTCAGGAGCCGAAGGCGAAGCGCCAGCTGGCCCAACACTGTTCGGTCTCGACCCGACATTTTATGTCTCGTTGGCGATGACGGTGCTGGTGCTGGTAATGTTGTGGAAGAAAGTCCCCGGCATGATTGTTGGTGGTCTGGATAACAAGATCGCCGCTATCCGACTGCAGTTGGACGAAGCGAAAGCCTTACGTGCCGAAGCAGAGGCGCTTCGCAATGAATATTCCGCCAAAATCGCAGGCGCAGAAAAAGATGCAGAATCGATGATGGAGAACGCCCGCAAGGAAGCCGATGGCATTCTCGAGAAGGCTGAAGAAGACAGCAAAGCCATGATCGCCCGCCGCAAGAAAATGGCGGAAGACAAGATCGCAGCCGCTGAACGCGACGCTGTGGACGATGTCCGCAACCGTGCTGCAATGGCGGCGACCGCCGCTGCGGAAGAATTGATTGCGAAGAAGCATACCAATGCCGCTGATGCGATGCTTGCTGATGAGATTATTGCTGGCATGTAAGCAGCAGGCTTGTACAGAATTTCAAAAAGGCGGTCCTTGAGGCCGCCTTTTTTTTGGTCAGCTTTCCGGTTTGAAAACCAGTTTGCCTACGAGTTCCCGCCCAGCCATTGCCTCAAAACCTTCGCGCCATTGTGACAGCGGCAATATCCGGTCGATTGCGGGCACAATCAGACCCTCATCGGCAAGACGCGAGACTTCATCGGCAATCCGCTTGCCGCGATCCGGGAAACGGCGAGCATATTCGCCCGCTCGGATGCCGACGACTGAAAAACCCTTTATCAGGGGAATGTTGGTGGCAATCTCGGCAATGCGGCCACCGGCAAAACCTACCACCAACAATTTGCCGCCAAATGTTACGCAGCGGGAGCTTTCATCGAAGATATCGCCCCCTACTGGGTCGCAGACAAGATCGCATAATGTGCCGCCGGTGATATCGGCGACTTGTTCGCGGAACCTGCCTTGGGAATGGATGACGGCATCGGGCGCATAAAGCCCGGCGATCCGCTCAAGTTTTCCCGGCGAACCGGAGGCTGCGATGACTCTCGCGCCCAAGGCCTTTGCCAGATCAACCGCTGCCAAGGCGACTCCGCCGCTTGCCCCATGCACCAAGACCCATTGGCCAGCTTCCATCCCGCCTTGTTCGATCAATGCCGTATATGCGGTCGTATAGGCGGCACCGAGCGCAGCGGCTTGGGAGAAGCTTAAAGCATCAGGTGCTCGTTTCAAATTGCGGGCCGGAACGGATGCAAATCCAGCCATACTGCCGGTTTTGGCTCCGCCCATGACGCGTTCACCGATTGCAAAGCCGCTATCTTCATCAGCCTCGACGACTTCACCTGCCAGTTCCATTCCGGCGATAAAGGGTGGTTGCGGTTTGAATTGATAATCGCCCCGGGTCATCAGCAAATCGGGAAAGTTGAGCGATGCAGCACGAACCCTGACCAACACCTCTCCGGTCTTGCGCACAGGCATCGGCGCAACAATCAGTTCGCAACCTGACAGATCAGGGCTGAGCGATGTGACTTGTAAGGCCTGCATAGGACTTAGAAGTTGTCTTTACCGGCCCGCAATGCGGCAAATGTTTCGATCGGCGTCTGTCCGCCCCATTTGGCCATCAGAGCAGGATTGTCAGCTCGAAGGAATGGATTGGTCGCGAGTTCCCGCTCAAGCCGGGTTGGCACAGTTGGAGTGCCTGTGGCACGCTTGCGTTCAATCTCTGCCGCATAGTCCGCAAGAGCGGAGTTTTCCGGATCGGCATGCATCGCAAACTTGGCATTGGCCTGCGTATATTCATGCGCACAATAGAGCATAGTTTGCGAGGGAAGGGCTTTAATCCGCTCCAGGCTTGCCCAGAATTGCTCCGGCGTACCCTCAAACATTCGTCCGCAACCGAGCGCGAATACAGCGTCGCCGACAAAGGCCACGCTCGCTTCGGGTATATGGAAGGCAATGTGGCCATTGGTGTGGCCGCCAACATCAATCACATCAGCCGTGAATGCCCCAAGCGAGACAGTGTCGCCATGGGCGATCACTTGATCGGGCTTGGCAATCCTTTCGACTTCGGCAGGAGCAATCACAATGCAGCCGGTGGCCGCCTTGATCGCATCGTTTCCGCCAGCATGGTCGGGATGCCAATGGGTGTTCCAGATGTGGGTGATGGTCCACCCCTTGGTCTGGGCCTGGTTCAGATACTCATCCGCGTCGGGAGTATCGATGCAAGTGGTCTGGCCGCTCGCAGGGTCATGGACAAGATATCCGTAATTGTCGGACAGGCACGGGAACTGATGGATTTCTAGCATAGGTTGATTGTAACCTCTGCTGCCATAAGAGGAAAGGCCCACCAACTCTTTCGAGCGGCGGGCCTTCCTGAATGCTTAGAAGTTGAGGAAAGACTTAGTCTTCTTTGCCCTTCAGCGCTGCGCCAAGAATGTCGCCCAGCGATGCGCCCGAATCGGATGAACCGAACTGTTGCACTGCTTCCTTCTCTTCGGCGATTTGACGCGCCTTAATCGAGAAGTTTGGCTTCTTGGAGCGGTCGAAACCGGTGACCATAACGTCGACCTTGGAGCCGGTTTGGAACCGGTCAGGACGCTGCTCGTCACGGTCGCGTCCGAGATCCGAACGCTTAACAAAGCCGGTTGCGCCATCTTCGCCAACCTGAACTTCGAGGCCGCCATCGCGAACTTCGAGGATGGTGACGGTGACAACGTCGCCGCGCTTGACGCCGGCTGCGCCAGCAGCACCTTCGGCAGATGGAGCACCTTTTTCAAGCTGCTTCATACCAAGGCTGATGCGTTCCTTGTCGGTGTCGACATCCAGAACAACAGCTTGGACTTCTTCACCCTTACGGTGCAGCGCAAGTGCGTCTTCGCCGGAGATACCCCAAGCGATGTCGGACATGTGAACCATTCCGTCCACGTCTCCCGAGAGGCCGATGAACAGACCGAATTCGGTCGCATTCTTGACTTCGCCGGTGACGGTTGTGCCAACTGGATTGTTCGCAGCGAACTCTTCCCAAGGATTGCCCTGAGCCTGCTTGAGGCCGAGCGAGATGCGGCGCTTTTCGGAGTCCACTTCGAGGACCATGACTTCAACTTCTTGCGATGTCGAAACGATCTTGCCGGGGTGGACGTTTTTCTTGGTCCAGCTCATTTCGGAAACGTGGACGAGGCCTTCGATGCCTGCTTCCAGTTCCACAAATGCGCCATATTCGGTGATGTTGGTAACAGTACCTGTCAGCTTTGCGCCAACCGGATATTTCGCGCCAACGCCATCCCATGGATCGCTTTCAAGCTGCTTCATGCCAAGGCTGATGCGCTGGGTTTCGCTGTTGATGCGTACGATTTGAACGGTCACGGTCTGACCGATTTCGATCACTTCGCTTGGGTGATTGACACGCTTGTAGCTCATGTCGGTGACATGGAGCAGGCCGTCAATGCCGCCCAGATCAACGAACGCACCGTAATCGGTGATGTTCTTGACCACGCCGTCAATAACCTGACCTTCAGCCAGATCACCGATCAACTCGCTACGCTGTTCTGCGCGGGTTTCTTCGAGGATCGAGCGACGCGAAACAACGATGTTGCCGCGGCGGCGATCCATTTTGAGGATTTGGAACGGCTGTTCGATATCCATCAGCGGGGTAATATCGCGCACAGGGCGGATATCGACTTGCGAACCGGGAAGGAACGCAACGGCGCCGTCGAGATCGACAGTGAAGCCGCCTTTGACGCGGCCGAAGATGCGGCCATTTACGCGGGCGCTTTCACCGAATTCGTTTTCTAGCTTGTCCCAAGCTGCTTCGCGGCGTGCGCGGTCGCGGCTGAGCATTGCTTCACCGTCGGAGTTTTCGACACGGTCAACATAGACTTCGACTTCATCGCCGACTGTCAGACCATGCTCGCCATCTCCGCGTGCAAATTCTTTAAGATCAATGCGGCCTTCGCTTTTCAGGCCTACATCGACAACGGCCTTGCCGTTTTCAATCGCGGTAACAGTGCCTTTAACGACGCGGCCTTCAAAGCCACCGTCTTCTGCACCACCGAGTTGTTCGTTAAGAAGCGCTTCAAAATCCGAGCGCGTTGGATTGGCTGATGTTGCCATAGGTTAGGGTTTTCCTAATATTGTATTTAGACCGGCCGCCAGGTTGTATCCCGGGGTCTTTTCTCCGCTCTGGCGGGATTGCCATTGCGGGCCAAGAGGGCCGAAACTCTCCACCGGGCCGAATGCCACGGTGAAGGCCATCAAAGATTGCTCCTGTCAGACGGAGGCGCGCCTAGGGCAGGGCGGCACGAATTGCAAGAAAATAGCGGCGTGTGAGGGCTTGTCTCAGCTCGCCTGATTAATGGCCTCCAAAGCTGCAGCAAAAGCTTCCTCGATATCCAGCACTGAGGTGTCGATAACATAGGCATCGCTTGCAGCGATTAGCGGCGCGTCTGTGCGGTTCGTATCGCGCTCGTCACGGCGACGCAGGTCTGCTTCGATTTCGGTCAGGGTGATGGACGAGCCGCGCTGCTGCATTTCCTTGAAGCGCCGCTGCGCGCGCGCTTCAACGCTGGCCGTGATAAACAGCTTCACGTCGGCATCGGGTGCAATGACCGTGCCGATATCGCGCCCGTCAAGCACCGCTCCTCCATCTTGCAAGGCAAAGGCACGTTGCCGCTCGAACAGGGCTTTTCGGACAGCAGGATGGACAGACGCACGGCTTGCAAGACTGCCGGTCGCCTCGTCGCGCAGAACCGGTTCGTCGAGCAGTTCAGCGGGAAAATCAACTGCCGCCAGCGCATCCTGTGGCCGGTCAGGATCACCGCCAGCCAAGATCACCTGTCGTCCGACTGCGCGGTAAAGCAATCCAGTATCGAGATGCGGCAAACCAAAATGCGCAGCTAGCCTTTTGGAAATGGTGCCTTTGCCAGACGCAGTAGGGCCATCGACAGCAATAATCATTGTTCTACCCTCCGGGCGGCGAATGCCTTCACTAGTCCGTATATCGCTATTGCCGCCCAGAATCCTTCCAAAACCAAGGAGGGCAAATTCATATGCACTAGCAGTGACACTGTCAGCAATGCGGCCCCTAACAGATTGGTGCCGTGCTGGATGAATGGGTTGGGGGTCTGGCTGATGGTTTGATATGCGTAGGCGCTGATGATGCACGCCATGCCGACGAAGCCGATCAATGTGTAGATATCGAGTTCAGGCATTGGTCGATTGCTCTAGTAGAGCCTCAAATATCGGGAAGCTGGTTGCAATTGGCCGCGTGTCATCGACTTCTATGCCCGCGCTGCTGACCAGACCGGCCACGGCCATGCTCATTGCGATGCGGTGGTCGAGATGCGTCGTGACTGGCTCACCCGTAGTGCCTGCCAGGGGCTTACCGTTGGTGCCTTGGATGATCAGGCCGTCTTCGGTCTCGGTCACATTTGCTCCGGCCAGTGTTAACGCCTGGGCCATTGCCGTTAATCGATCACTTTCCTTTACCCGCAATTCTTCGAGGCCGTTGGTGATGGTCGTGCCCTTGGCCAAAGCAGCCGCAACGAACAGCACAGGAAATTCGTCGATCATGCTGGGCGCAATGGCAGAATCGACCTCGATTCCGCGTAATTGCGAATGGCGGACGCGCAGATCTGCAACGGGTTCGCCGCCGACTTCCCGTTCATTGAGCAATTCGATATTGCCGCCCATTAATTGCAGGACGCTGACCAAACCTGCGCGCGTATCGTTCATTCCTACATTTTCGATAGTCAGATCGCTGCCTTCGACCAGCAGGGCCGCGACGATGAAGAAGGCTGCGGAGGAGGGATCGCCGGGCACGGTGATATTCTGCGGCGACAAATCCGCTTCTCCGCGGATGTGGATTACCCGTTCGCCGTCTGTTTCCTCGACCCACAAATCTGCGCCGAAGCCCTTGAGCATCCGTTCCGAATGGTCGCGTGTTGGCACGGGTTCTATTACCGTAGTGATGCCGGGGGTGTTGAGGCCGGCGAGAAGAATTGCGCTTTTTACCTGCGCGCTGGCGACAGGCAGTCGGTAGGTAATCGGCACTGCAGGCAAACTACCAGTCATCATCAGGGGCAAGGTTCCGCCCGGGCTTGCCTCGAAAGAGGTACCCATCCGGCTGAGCGGTTCGATCACGCGGCCCATCGGGCGGCCCGATAGGCTGGCATCACCAGTAAACGCAGCAGTGATGCCGTGGCTTGCGACGAGGCCCATCAGTAGCCGCGTGGAAGTGCCGCTATTGCCCATATCGAGCGCGGTCTTAGGCTGAAGTAATCCGCCAACACCAACGCCGCTGACTGTCCATTCACCTTCAGAATGGCGCTCTATCTTTGCGCCCATCGCTCGCAATGCATCTGCAGTGGCCAATACATCATGCCCCTCCAGCAAGCCGCTGATTGTCGTTCTGCCGACTGCAAGCGCTCCGAACATCAGAGCCCTGTGGCTGATCGATTTGTCGCCGGGAACGCGGATTGTTCCAGTCAGCGGGCCCATCGCGGCGAAGCGTTTGGGCGTAGCCTGGGAGGGTGAAGTGTCAGACACAGTTTTTCTTTCGGAAGCGGGCCATTATTGCGCGGCTGCTTTGACAGCGGCATTGCCCTATGGCAAGGCGCGCCACCACGTGATTCAGGCCTCTTGCATTTGGTGCGGGCCGATCCCAAAAAGCATATGGAAATTTTTCGCTTCGGGCGGTTCGTCCGGACAGCAATCAAGGAATGACAATGGTTAAGCCAGAATGGGGCACAAAGCGTACTTGCCCAAAATGCGGCACCCGCTTTTACGATCTCGGCAAGTCCGAGCCTGCGACCTGCATTGAATGCGGTGAAGAATGGGAGCCGGAGCCGGTTCTCAAGACCAAGCAGCCTATCCCGTTTGAAGACGAGAAGAAGAAGGGCGCTGCCGATAGCGACCTTGCCGCTGACGACGATGATGATCTGAGCGATGTCGACGAAGAAGAGAACCGTCCTGATTCTGACGTCGACCTTGGCGATGACAATGAAGACATGGCCGTATCCAAGGGCAAAGGCGACGACGAAGCTCCAGAGAGTTGATGTCTTAGCTAATATCGTTCTTGCATTATGGGGGCGTCCTGAATAAAGGGCGTCCCTCCGCATTCAGGTGCGGCTTACATCGATGGCTTTGGGGCCTTAGCTCAGCTGGGAGAGCGCAACACTGGCAGTGTTGAGGTCAGCGGTTCGATCCCGCTAGGCTCCACCATCGAAACTTAATCAAAGTCGGCTTTCGCTTTTGAAACCCGCACGCTGGCCAACGAGGTTTCGTTCGCCGGCGTTTTTGGCATTTGAAGTTGGGAATCCCTATCTAGGGAGAAACAGCATGAGGAGCGTGACTATGTTCGACAGTCTGTCAGATCGCCTTGGTGGTGTGTTCGACGGCCTGCGCGGTCGTGGCGCGCTTCGCGAACAAGATGTACGCGATGCGATGCGAGAAGTCCGCATTGCGTTGCTAGAAGCCGATGTGGCGCTTCCGGTTGTCCGCCGCTTCATTGATGCGGTAACCGAAAGAGCCATCGGTGCAGACGTGCTGAAATCGGTTACTCCCGGCCAGCAAGTCATCAAGATCGTCAGCGACGAACTGGTCGAAATGCTCGGCGGCGAAGAAACCGTCGGTCTCGATCTGGAGGCGAAGCCGCCAGTTGTGATCATGATGGTTGGTTTGCAAGGCTCTGGTAAAACCACATCGACCGCCAAACTCGCTAAATTCATCCGTGAGAAGCATGGCAAGAAGGCCATGATGGCGTCGCTCGACGTAAACCGCCCGGCGGCGCAAGAGCAACTCAAAGTGCTGGGCGAGCAGATTGACTGCCTCACCTTGCCGATTGTGCAGGGCCAGCAGCCCGTCGATATCGCGCGGCGCGCGGTGGAATCGGCGAAGCTGCAAGCGATTGACGTGCTGCTGCTCGATACAGCAGGCCGCCTGCATGTCGATGAAGCACTGATGGCCGAAATGAAGGCTGTCTCGGCAATTTCGGCTCCGCAGGAAGTCTTGCTGGTGGTCGACAGCCTGACCGGCCAGGATGCGGTCAATGTCGCGAAAAGTTTCACCGATGAAGTTCCGCTTACCGGCGTAATTCTGACGCGGATGGACGGCGATGCGCGCGGCGGTGCTGCACTGTCGATGCGCCACGTCACCGGCAAGCCGATCAAATTTGCTGGTACGGGCGAAAAGCTTGACGCGCTTGAGGCGTTCCATCCCAAACGGGTCGCTGACCGCATATTGGGCATGGGTGATGTCGTATCGCTGGTTGAAAAAGCCGCTGCGACAATCAACGAAGAAGACGCCGAAGCAATGGCGAAGCGCATGGCGAAGGGTCAGTTTGACCTGAACGACTTGCGCACACAGCTTCAGCAAATGAATAATATGGGCGGCCTTGGAATGCTCGCCGGAATGCTGCCGGGCATGAAGAAAGCCAAGGCGGCGCTGGCGAATAGCGGGATGGATGACAAGGTTCTGGTCCATATGGACGCGCTGATTGGCTCCATGACGCCGAAGGAGCGCGCCAATCCTGCATTGCTCAATGCGAAACGCAAGCGGCGCATCGCCGCGGGAGCAGGTAAGGAAGTTCAAGATGTAAACCGGCTCCTGAAAATGTATCAGGAAATGAGCCGTGCGATGAAGCAGATCAAGAAAATGGGCGGCCTGAAAGGGCTCGGCGCTATGTTCGGAAAAGGCGGCATGGGCGCAGCGATGCCCGGCCTCGGCGGACCCGGAGGAATGGGTGGTGGAGCAGGCGGCCTACCGCCCGGTCTCCCCGGCCTCGGCGGACCCAAGAAGAGATAATTTTCACCCTAAATTAAATTCAACAAATTCATATATTTGACTTAGAAAAGGAATACATCATGGCAATTGCACTTCGTCTTTCACGTGGCGGCGCGAAAAAGCGCCCTTATTACCGCATCGTTGCAGCCGACGTTCGCAGCCCACGCGACGGTAAGTATCTTGAGCAGATCGGCATGTATAACCCACTGCTGGCCAAGGACGATGATGGCCGCGTAAACTTGAACGAAGACCGCGTTCGTTACTGGCTTGGCGTTGGCGCAAAGCCTTCGGACCGCGTAGCGCGCTTCCTCGACAAAGCCGGAATTCTTGAGCGAGCACCGCGCAACAACCCGAACAAAGCAAAGCCGGGCGAGAAAGCCACCGAACGCGCCGAAGAAAAGGCTGAAAAAGCGACTGCAGCTGAAGAAGCCAAGAAGGCAGCTGAAGAAGAAGCCAAGGAAGCCGCAAAAGCTGCAGCCGAAGCTCCTAAGGAAGAAGCCGCTCCCGAAGCTCCAGCCGAAGAAGCTGCACCAGAAGCCGCCGCCGAAGAAGCGCCTGCTGCTGAAGCTACCGAAGATAAGGCTGAAGGCTAAGACCTTTGGCTCACGACAAGCCCGTCACTCTTGCTGCCGTCTCTGGCGCGGTTGGCGTGACGGGCGAAGTCCGTCTGAAGCTGTTCGGCGATGGCATTGCCATGCTGAAACAATATAAAAGCTTCAACGAGGGCGCGCTGACCCTCACCAAAATTCGCGACGATAATAAGGGCGGCGCGGTGGCCCGCTTTGCCGAAGTTACTGACCGCAACGGCGCTGAGCGTCTGCGCAGCACTTTGCTGACTATCCCGAGCAGTTTGCTTCCCGAACTGGGCGAGGGCGAATATTACCACGCCGATCTGCTGGGCCTTGCCGCAGTGTCCGAAACGGGCGAGCCGCTCGGCACGATTTGCGCAGTCGAAAATTTCGGCGCGCAGGATGTGATCGAAATCGAACGGCCACCGGTTGATGGCAAGCCGGGCAAAAAGTTCATGATCCCGATGAACGAGGCCGCAGTTATCGAATGGGACGACAAACGCCTTGTGGTAAACGCCGACTTCGCCGAAGGTTAGCGGCATGACAAAACTTGCTGTCGCCATCGTTCAAGCCGCGCCAGACGCGCGGGTAATCGCACAGGCTGGCGAGGGCGAAGAAACCCTCTACGCCGATCTGGACTTGTCAGAGATTGGCGAAAACTTGACCTCGCTCGACACCGACTGCCACTATTCGCGGCCCGATGTGTTTGAGTTAAGCTTCGACGTGGGGGCTAAGAATGGCGTTATTCGCAAAGGCGAGTGAGCCGCCGCCTATGAGCGAAGGCGCCGAAGTCTATGTCCTTTGGATTGCTCGCGAGTGGCATGGAATAACCAACGCGAGTCTTGATGATGCCATCGATCACGATCTGGATATCGTAGGGGAAGATGCGGTCGAATTCATTGAGCGAATTGCCGATCGGCTAGATGAGCGTGTGTGGGATTGGCCTTGGTCACGCTTCGTTGAACTAAGGGAAGGTCTGTCGCTTCTATTCCCAGTCATGCTGATTTGGCAGTTGCTGACTTGGCCGTTTCGAGGCCGATTTAGCTATCCCAGCAATAAAGAGCGTCTCACCCTACGTCACATTGCATTTGTGCTCGAACGCGGCGAATGGGTTGACCCATGACCTTCGCCGCCACCATCCTCACGCTCTACCCCGAGATGTTTCCTGGGCCTTTGCGGCTGTCGCTTGCTGGGCGGGCTTTGGAGGAGCAGAAGTGGTCGCTTGATACGATCCAGATCCGCGATTTTGCAACAGATAAGCACAGCAATGTCGATGGCACGCCTGCGGGCGGCGGGGCGGGGATGGTGCTGAAGGTCGATGTTCTCGCGGCGGCGGTTGATCATGCCAAGCGGGTGCAGCCCAAGGCGCCGATACTGGCCATGACCCCGCGCGGGAAGCCAATTTCTCAGGCGCGTATTCGTGAATTATCGCAAGGGCCGGGGGTGACCATTCTATGCGGGCGGTTCGAGGGATTTGACGAGCGGATATTCGAAGGCCGGGAGATTGAGGAAATCAGCGTTGGCGACATCGTTTTATCGGGCGGAGAACCGGCGGCTTTGATGATTCTTGATGCTTGCATTCGGCTGCTTCCCGGCGTAATGGGCGCGGCTTCGAGTGGTACCGAGGAGTCTTTCGAAGAAGGACTGCTTGAATACCCTCAATATACCCGACCCCAGGAATGGGAAGGGCGCACGATCCCCGAAGTGCTGCGATCTGGGGATCATGCGAAGATCGCTGAATGGCGCAAGTCAATGTCAGAAGATCATACTAGGTTACGCAGGCCAGACCTTTGGGATCGCCATAATGGTGATCGGGACTGACCTGCCTCTGGCGCGTGGCGAATGTAGAAGGACCAAGGTCAATGAACCTTATCCAACAAATCGAAGCCGAGGAAATTGCCAAGGCTGCGAAAGAAGTTCCATCATTCCGCGCAGGTGATACCTTGCGTGTTGGTGTTAAAGTTGTCGAAGGTACGCGCGAGCGTATTCAGATGTTTGAAGGTGTGTGCATCGCCCGGTCTAACCGCGGCATGGGCAGCAACTTCACCGTTCGTAAGATCAGCTTTGGCGAAGGTGTGGAACGTGTGTTCCCGATCTATGCGCCAATCGTGGACAGCATCACCGTGGTTCGCCGCGGTATCGTGCGCCGCGCGAAGCTGTATTATCTGCGTGGCCGCACCGGTAAGCGTGCGCGTATCGCCGAACGCCGGGATCACGCTCCAAAAGCGTAAGCTTTCCGGATTAGAGTTAGAGAAGGGCGTTTCGGGAAACCGGAGCGCCTTTTTCTATTCCCACTCTTCCAGCAGCCAAAGCGAAGCGCAGGGTGACAGCTCTTGCGAGAATTGTTCACCGCGCTACGTTCAACAAATCCAAATTATAGGGGTTTGAATTTGTTATGCGCATTGCCTTTGCCGCCTTGCTACTCGCCGCACCATTGCCACTTCTCGCGCAAGAGGCCGAACCAATGACCGACCAAGTGCAATCGACTGACCTCACTTTTGAGCGCGTATTTGCCAGCCCGTCGCTCGATGGCGCATCGCCGCGTCAGGCCAAGCTTTCGCCCGATGGCCGCTATTTGACCCTCCTTCGCAATCGCGATGATGACCGCGAGCGTTATGATCTGTGGGGCTATGACCGTGAAAGCGGGAGCTGGACCATGCTGGTGGACAGCGAAAAGATCGGTTCGGGCCGCGAATTGTCCGAAGACGAGAAGATGCAGCGCGAACGGGCGCGTGTGGGCAATCTCAAGGGTATCATCAGCTACCAATGGACTGCCGATGGCAAGGGCGTGCTAGTACCGCTTGATGGCGACCTCTATCTGGCCAAGCTGGACGGCGAGATAACCCGGCTAACCGATACTGAAGAAAGCGAGCTTAACCCTGCGCTAAGCAGTAAGGGTAAATATGTCTCCTTCGTGCGCGACCGGCAGCTTTGGGTCGGTGAAGTCGGGGCCGAAGCCGCGCCAATTACGCTGAAGGAAGGAGATACCATCCGCTGGGGCGAGGCGGAGTTCGTCGCGCAGGAAGAAATGGGCCGGATGGACGGCTATTGGTGGAGCGCCGACGACGCGCGTATCGCGGTGCAGCGCACCGATGAGGCACGCGTAGGCATCGTGACGCGTGCTGCGATCGGCGCGACCGGCACGGAAGTGTTCGACCAACGCTATCCCGTCGCTGGCAGCGACAATGCCGTAGTCGAATTGTTCATTATGGACCCAGACGGTGACAGACGCGTTAAAGTGGATCTGACGAGCAATCAGGACCCGACATATTACAACGACGAAGACCCGACAGATTTCTACCTCGCCCGCGTCGATTGGGCTCCCGATGGCAATCTCTATGTCCAAAGGCAAAACCGCGAGCAGACGGTTCTTGACATGCTTAAGGTCGATCCAATGACCGGGGAAAGCGATATCTGGTTCACCGAGAGCGCCGCAAGTGAGAAATACTGGATCAATCTCGAAGATAATTACAAGTTTCTGAAAGACGGATCGCTACTTTGGTGGAGCGAGCGAGACGGATATGGTCACCTATATAAGCGGGGCCCAAAAGGCGTTCCAGATTTGGTCGAAGAAGCTGAAGCTCGCACTGAGATGAGCGGGGACGAAGCGGGCACGATGGAACAGCTTACCTCAGGCGACTGGAGTGTCTCGCAACTCATAGGGGTGAACCAGCATGAGGGCGTTGCCTATTTCTTGGGAAATCGTGACAGCGTCCTTGAACAGCACGTGCATTCGGTGCGGTTTGATCGAAAGAACGTCAATCGGCTTACTCCACGCGGTTTTACCAATTCTGCGACTATGGACAAAGACGGCCAGGCGTTGCTCATCACTCAGTCCTCTCACACTCAACCACAGCAAACCTATCTTGCCGATCCCAAGGGCAATCGCCTCGCCTGGGTCGAAGAAAATGCGCTTGATGCAGACCACCCTTATACGCCCTATCTTGCAAGCCACCGTCCCGCGCAATTCGGCACGATCAAGGCCGCCGACGGCGAAACCGATCTCTATTACAAGATGATCGCGCCCGAGATGAAGGAGGGCAGGAAATATCCCGTGTTCTATTATCATTATTCCGGCCCAGGGCC
This sequence comes from Pontixanthobacter gangjinensis, assembly GCF_009827545.1. Taxonomy (NCBI): domain Bacteria; kingdom Pseudomonadati; phylum Pseudomonadota; class Alphaproteobacteria; order Sphingomonadales; family Erythrobacteraceae; genus Pontixanthobacter; species Pontixanthobacter gangjinensis. The sequence continues at coordinate 1,629,083 of NZ_WTYS01000001.1, forward strand.
GCAGGTGGTCACGCGGGGTTGGGACGGCGCGTTGCAGCAGGCTGTGGTGGATGCCGGCTATATCTGGTTTGAGCTCGACAATCGCGGCAGTGCCAATCGCGGTGTCGCCTTCGAACAGCCGCTCTATCGCGCGATGGGCGGGGTGGAAGTCGATGACCAGCGAGAGGGTGCTAGATATCTAAAGACGCTCGATTTCGTCGATCCGGATAAAATTGCGCTCTATGGCTGGTCCTATGGCGGCTATATGACGCTCAAGCAGATGCAAGCCGATCCGGGCCTATACGCCGCCGGTATTTCGGGCGCTCCGGTGACCAAATGGGAGCTGTATGACACCCATTATACCGAACGCTTCATGGGGGATCCACGTGAGGGTCCAGAAGCGTACGAGAAAGCCAGCGCCATTCCCAATGCGACCAAGATGACCGATCCGCTACTTCTTATCCATGGCATGGCGGATGACAATGTCGTGTTCGAAAACTCGTCAGAGCTAATCTCGGTTTTGCAGGAAGGTAACGTGCCATTCGAAATGATGCTTTATCCAGGATACACTCACCGTGTCGCTGGGCCGAATATCAGCCCTCATATGTGGAACACGATATTCGCATTTCTGGAGAAGCATGGGATCACCTCGCCGGAATGAGGCCCGCCGCGGTTTTGCGGCAGGTATAGCTCTAGCCCAGTGCATAGCTTTGCTTGCTTTCGCGGCTCGCAATTGATGCTAGAGGGGCCACTTATTCGTGCATGAAGTTGCAGATCAGGAGAATGAAGTGGGATATCGGGTAGTCATCGTCGGTGCGACTGGAAATGTTGGCCGCGAAATGATGGCAGTATTGGCTGAACGCGAGTTTCCGATTGAGGAAATCGCGGCAGTCGCCAGCTCGCGCAGCCACGGCAGCGAAGTCGAGTATGGTGAAACTGGTAAGATGCTCAAATGCAAGAACATTGAGCATTTTGATTGGGCAGGGTGGGATATTGCTCTGTTCGCTGCAGGCTCCGGCCCAGCCAGGGAATATGCGCCCAAAGCTGCAGCCGCTGGCTGCGTAGTGATCGACAACAGCTCGCTCTACCGGATGGACCCCGATGTGCCGTTGATCGTGCCAGAAGTGAACCCTGACGCGATTGACAGTTATTCAAAACGCAACATCATCGCCAACCCCAATTGCTCGACAGCGCAATTGGTGGTCGCTTTGAAACCGCTTCACGATGCGGCAACGATCAAGCGCGTGGTTGTTTCGACGTATCAATCTGTGTCTGGCTCGGGCAAAGGCGGAATGGACGAATTGTTCGAGCAAAGCCGCGCGATTTTTGTCGGAGATAAACCCGAACCGCGCACTTTCACCAAGCAGATCGCGTTCAATGTAATCCCGCATATCGATGTATTCCTCGACGATGGTTCGACCAAGGAAGAATGGAAGATGGTGGTCGAAACCAAGAAGATCCTCGACCCCAAGATCAAGCTAACTGCGACCTGCGTTCGTGTCCCGGTATTTGTCGGACATTCCGAAGCGATCCATATCGAATTCGAAAATGAAATCTCGGCCGAGCAAGCACAAGAAATCCTGCGCGAAGCCCCCGGTATAATGTTGATCGATAAGCGTGAAGATGGCGGCTACGTCACTCCCGTAGAGGCCGCTGGCGACAGTGCCACCTATGTGAGCCGCGTGCGCGAAGATCCGACGGTTGAGCATGGACTGATTATCTGGTGCGTATCGGATAATTTGCGCAAGGGTGCAGCGCTCAATGCGGTGCAGATCGCAGAATTGCTCGGGCGGCGACATCTGAAGAAGGGGTGAGGTTGATGAGGTGGCTATTGGCATTTTCTTGCTTGGCGTTACAGGCTTGTGATGCTCCGGGGGATCGGCCGGTAATGGCGCGTGATGATCCAACGGCCACTGTCATCGATGAAGAGACGTTGCTAGATTCGGAACCGGGCAATGGCCTTCCTCCCTTATTCCTCGATTGGGAGGGGGTGAGGGAAATCGACCCTTCGACTGGTGCGACGCAGCTCAGGCGCTTTGGCACGGAACGCGCATTTGTCGAGAAGTTGGCTGCAGACGCCTTAAAAGTGGATGGTAGTCGCAGCAGCAATGATGAATGCGGCGCCGGGCCGATGGAGTTTACATCTTTCGGGTCCGTGACACTCAACTTTCAGGATGGTAAATTCGTTGGCTGGTTTGCAGAAGGACGCGATGACCTAGGTACGATCAACGAAGTAAAAATTGGCGGGCCGCGCGCAGACGTCGAGAAAATAGACGGCTTTTCATTGTTAGAAGATAGCACATTGGGTGCAGAGTTTTCAATCGAGGGTGATGTCAGCGGCTTCTTCGAGGTTGATGCTAAGGGTTGGAACGTTGCCAGCCTCTTCGCCGGAACCAATTGCTTCTTCCGCTAGACTGCGCAATGTTCCTGCCATGACCTTACAAGCCCAGCTCTATTTCAGCTTCCGCTCGCCCTACAGCTATCTCGCGATTGGCCGCTACCGCGCACTTACCGAGATGTTCGATGTCGATATCGAGCTTAAGCCGGTTTATCCTCTAGCGATACGGCAGCCCGACTTCTTCGAGCGTAATCATCCCAATTGGCTCGGTTATACATTTCGTGACATGATCCGTGTGGCGCAATTCCACTCCATTCCCTTCGCCCCGCCAAAGCCCGATCCGATTGTACAGGATATGACCACGCGCAAGATTGCCGAGGATCAGCCGCACGTCTTTCGGCTCACGCGCCTCGGCCAAGCTGCTGCTCGTGAGGGCAAGGGGCTGGTCTTTGCCGATGAGGTCTCGCGCCTGATATGGGGCGGAACCGCAGGTTGGAACGAGGGCGACCATTTGAAGATCGCAGCGGAAAAAGCCGGACTCGATTGGGGCGCACTCTTAGAGAAAATAAGCGCCGAGCCTGACGAACTGGACGTAGAGATCGCGGCTAATCAAGATGCGCTGGAGGCATCCGGCCATTGGGGCGTACCGACGCTGGTATTCGATGGAGAGCCGTTCTTTGGCCAAGATCGCATCGAAATGGTCTTATGGCGGATGAATGAGAAGGGTATGACCGAGCGGTGAGTTCAGCGCATCACGAAATGATCGCTTCCTTTGATGGAACAAGTTTGGCTGTTCACAGGATGGGTAAGGGCAGGCCTGTTCTGATGCTCCACGGCCTGTTTTCCAATGCGGAGATAAACTGGATAAAATTCGGTCATGCGCAGAAGCTGGTGGATGCCGGGTTCGAGGTGATTATGCCCGATTTGCGTGCGCACGGGGCCAGCGATGCGCCACACGATGCCGCCGCCTATCCCGCCGATGTTTTGGCTCTGGACGCCGCGGCTGTGGTGGAAGCCTTGGGGCTGGCGGATTACGATCTGGTCGGGTTCTCGCTCGGTTCACGCACATCTGTTCGGGCGGTGATTTTAGGTCAAACCCCGCGCAAGCTGGTGCTGTCGGGAATGGGGCTGGAGGGGCTGGCAGGATGGAACCGTCGCTCCGCATTCTTCATCGACGCAATCGACCGGTTTGACGAGGTGAAGCGCGGCGACCCGGCTTTCATGGCCGTAAGCTTCATGAAAACGATGAAAGTTGACCGTGTTGCGGCGCGTCTGTTGCTGGAATCAATCGCTGATACTGATCAAACCGAATTGGCGGCGATCACCATGCCCACCATGGTTTTGTGCGGTGATAAAGACAATGATAACGGCTCGGCCACACGGTTGGCTGAGGCATTGCCGAACGCGCATTATGCGGAAATACCGGGAACGCATATGAGCTCGGTCACCGAAGGCGCGCTTGGTGACTCTCTGGTGCAGTTCTTGAAGGATTAGCCGATGACTTTACGCGGGTCATTCTTGGCCACCTGGATCTCCGGTGTGGTTGCTTTTGCGATTGTCTTGATCATGCATTTGCCGCTGGTGCTTACCGAAGTGCCCGGCGGAATTCTCGATCATCAAGCCGCGGCTACCGGAGCAGAAGTCACCCGCATTCAGGAAGCATGGATTGATGCTGGACTGAAAAATACTGCCGCCCGGGCGATGATGGGTGATCTTATGTTCATCACAATCTATGGTTTAGGCACCATCTTGGGCGGGCTGTATTTCCGCTCTGTTGGCAACGGAGTGTTGCGCCATTTAGCGATACTCATTCTGATCAGCGGAGCGGTGTTTATTGTCACGGATTTTGCCGAGACAATCACTCAATTCATGCAGCTTATGGCCAATATTGGCACGGATGAGCAAGCGCAATTAGCCTCCACTTTGCGCCCGATTAAAATGGTAGCTTGGATTGTGACGTTCGCCGGGATCTTGGCTGCGTTCGCCATTCGCCGGAAACAGAAAAACACTGGCTGATTAGCCAGTTGATTGGGCAGACCATTCGGTCCATTATTGCTTCATTTGAAACCGGCTTTAGAGACCGGCTCTTCTTGAGAGGATAGAAAACATGAAATTCGCCCCGATAGCCCTGAAATCCGCCGTATCTGCACTGGCGCTGACGCTGGCTGCTCCAGCCGTTGCTGACCATCATGCGCAAAGCGCTCCGATGGAAGAAGCCGATGGCTATGCGTTGTCTCCCGAAGGCGCTGCGAAATTTGTCGCTGACACCGAAGTTGAGATGCAAAAGCTGTGGGTGATCGGAGCGCAAGCCCAATGGGTGAACTCAACTTATATCACGCAAGACACGGATGCTCTGGCGGCTTATTTCGGTGCGATTGCGGCGGAAACCTCGGTCGCTAAGGCACTGACGGCGGCAAAGCTGGCGGATGTGGGCGGGCTAGACCCGGATGTTGCGCGCAAGCTCGATATTCTGCGCGTGGCGCTGACTTTGCCTGCGCCGACCACTTCGGGTGCGGCAGAAGAAGCCGCATCCCTCGCGACCTCGCTCAATTCCGCCTATGGCAAAGGCACGGGCACGCTGAACGGCGAAACGATTTCCGGTTCCGATATCGAAGCCGAAATGGGCAATCTTGAGCGTACACCTGAAGAATTGTCAGAAATGTGGGCCAGTTGGCACACCAATGTTGGCGCGCCGATGAAGGAAGAATATATCCGGCTCGCCGAGCTGACCAACGAAGGTGCTCGCGAGTTGGGATACGCCGATTTCGGCGCGATGCAGCGGTCAAAATACGATATGAGCGCGGATGAATTTGCGGCCGAGACTGAGCGCATGTGGCAGGAGGTGAAGCCGCTGTATATGGCGCTGCACACCTACGTCCGGACGAAGCTCAATCAAAAATACGGTGACGATGTTCAGCCTGCAACCGGCGCAATTCGCGCAGACCTGCTCGGCAATATGTGGGCGCAGGAATGGGGTAACATTTACCCGCTGGTCGCTCCCGCTGGTGCCGGTGACATCGGATATGATCTGACTTCGCTAATTACCGCAAAAGGTCTAAATGAAATTGAGATGGTCAAGGCAGGAGAGAATTTCTTCTCCTCGCTTGGCTTTAACGAACTGCCTGAGACATTTTACGAGCGGTCTATGTTTGTCAAACCGACCGACCGCCAAGTTGTTTGTCATGCCTCTGCATGGGATGTCGAAAACAGCGATGATCTGCGGATCAAAATGTGCATCAAGCCCAATGCCGATGATTTTGTGACAATCCACCATGAGCTTGGCCATAATTACTACCAGCGCGCCTATGGTATTCAGGACTTCCTCTATCGTGATAGCGCGAATGACGGTTTTCACGAGGCAATCGGTGATATGATCGCGCTTTCAATCACGCCGGAATATCTGGTTCAGATCGGCATGTTGGACCGTGATGATGTGCCTAGCGCGGATAAGGATATCGGCCTGCTGCTTCGTCAGGCGATGGATAAGGCGGCGTTTCTGCCATTCGGCCTGCTGATGGACCGCTATCGCTGGGGTATTTATGACGGATCGACCACTCCGGCGGAATACAACAGCGATTGGAACAAGCTGCGGCTCGAATATCAAGGCATAACTCCGCCGACCCCGCGCGATGCCGATGGCTTTGATCCGGGCGCGAAATATCACGTGCCGGGCAATGTATCTTACACCCGCTATTTCCTCGCGCGGTTGCTGCAATTCCAATTCTATAAGGCAGCCTGCGATCAGGCCGGATGGGAAGGGCCGCTGCACCGCTGTTCTTTCTATGGCAACGAAGAAGTCGGTAAGAACTTGAACGATATGCTCGCGATGGGTTCTAGCAAGCCTTGGCCCGATGCGCTCGAGGCCTTCACCGGCGAACGGCAAATGAGCGGCAAGGCGATGCTCGAATATTTCGCTCCGCTGAAAAAATGGCTCGACGAACAGAACAAGGGTCAAGAGAGCGGATGGTAAATTTTGGACGCGTTGTTGTTGAACCCGCTGCATGGTTTTGCAGCGGGGACTGGCGGTTATCCGCTTATCCTTCCACGAGCCCTGCGTGAGTAAACCCAAAGCGAAGCTGCAAACTACCGGATGGCGCGAAGTGGTAAGTTTGCCCGAACTCGGCATCTTGGGCATTCCCGCTAAGATCGACACTGGCGCGCGGACATCCTCGCTTCACGCGGTAAACATTGAATTGTTTGACCGCGATGGCGAGGAAGTGGCCCGGTTCGACCTCGACTTTGGAGCTGATAAAGCCTATCGCCACTGTGAAGCAATTCGCGTGGCGCACCGCACCATCACCAGCTCGAACGGTTCGGCAGAGGAGCGCCTGATCGTCAAGACTATGCTGTCGATGGGCGGTACCGATTTTCGCGCAGAATTCAGTCTTACCGACAGGTCAGACATGGTGTTTCCGATGCTGGTCGGGCGCACTGCACTCAAAAACAGGTTTCTCGTCAATCCGGGGCGATCCTACCTTATTTCGGACCGGAATGACGCCAAGGAAGAATTTCTATGAAACTCGCCATGCTTGCACGTAACCCGAACCTTTATTCGCACAAACGTTTGGTGGAGGCAGCGGAAAAGCGTGGCCATACGCTCGATATCCTCAACACAACCCGTTGCACTGTGAACATTGCGAGCCACCGGCCAACAGTAATGTATCGCGGGGAGACATTGGGCAAATATGATGCCGTAATTCCGCGTATCGGCGCCTCGATAACCAACTATGGCCTAGCTGTACTGCGCCAGTTTGAAATGGGTGGCGTGTGGCCGCTGAATGAAAGCGTTGCCATTGGCCGGAGCCGGGACAAGCTGCGTTCGACCCAGATTATGGCGAAATACGGCCTTGGCTTGCCGCTGACCGCATATGCCAATGATCCCAAGCAGGCAGAGCAAATCATAAAGGCGGTTAATGGGCCGCCAGTGGTGATCAAACTGCTCGAGGGGACGCAGGGAATCGGTGTGGTGTTGGCCGAAACGCTGAAGGGCGGGGCTTCGATTATCGAGGCATTCCGCGGTGCCAATGTTGCCATCATGGTGCAGGAATTCATCAAGGAAGCAGGCGGATCAGACATTCGCTGTTTGGTCGTCGGCGGCAAAGTTGTCGCGGCGATGAAACGCCAAGGTGCCGAAGGCGAATTCCGCAGCAACCTGCACCGCGGCGGCAGCGCGCAATTGATCAAAATCACACCCGAAGAACGCTCGACAGCGGTGCGCGCGGCAAAGGCAATGGGCCTGAATGTCTGCGGCGTCGATCTGCTGCGTAGCAATCATGGGCCGGTGATTATGGAAGTGAACTCGTCCCCGGGCCTCGAAGGTATCGAGAACGCCACCGGCAAGGATATCGCGGGCATGATTATCGAATTTATCGAGAACCATGCGGCAAAGGGGAATACCAAGACCAAGGGTGCTGGTTAAGGCAGTCAGCCCATATCAGTCGAATTTGCTGGCCGCGAGTCTACAACTCGCGGCCAGCAAATTGCATCGCCCACTAGCTTATTCGCCGTACCATTGGCCGGTGCCACGAGACTTGGTCTCGGAATACCATTCCATAGTCAGGCCGCCGGTTCGTCCTTTCGTTTCCCCTGTCTTACCTTGGATTGAGCCAACGCAGCCAAGCGCTGCGTCTGGCCCGCGCTCACCAATAAAGTTGCAACCATATATAAGCGAAGCCGAGGCTCCAGCTTCCGTTGTGGTGCAAGCGAGGTGAATATCAAAGATTTCCCCGTCAGGTTGGTCCATTCCAACACAGCGGACGCTACCGGTTGACGTTGTACCATCGGAAACTGATGAAACGTAAGTTCCGTCGACCACGCCACCACCATATTGTGTCCCGCCTGGGCGATCCATCCCGCCGACGGTTTCAACCGGTTCCCAAGTAACGTCGTAAGTAAAGCTCTGCCCAAAAGCAGTGCCACCAAATAACATCGATGCCGCTACGGCGGCTCCTATCGCAAATTTTTTCATGAATTTAGTTTCCCCATTTAAGTTACTAACGGCTCTCTTTATTGCAGAGAGGGTCAGTCAAAATGCGGCCCTGCCATGGGGAATAGCATTATTTTTACATTTAGGCAAAAAGGTGCGGGTGCGCAATTCGAGACAGAAGTGAGGGTTCTTTCTGTCATAGCGATCAGCCAGCTTTCGGCTTTGACTGAAAACGAAGCGACAGAGGTCGTCTAAATATCACCTAAACGGCGGCTCGTTGAACGCCCGCAGCTTCCGTGAATGCAGACGGTTGCCTTCTTCTCGCAGTAAGTTGCACGCTGTTACGCCGATCATCAAGTGAGCCGCGATGGCTTCCTCATAGAACTTATTGGCTTGGCCGGGCATCTTGATCTCGCCATGGAGTGGCTTGTCGCTGACGCATAGGAGCGTGCCGTAGGGCACGCGGAAGCGGTATCCTTGTGCGGCGATGGTGGCGCTTTCCATGTCAATCCCGACCGCGCGGCTAAGCGACAGGCGTTTCGCGCTGGCGGTGTAGCGAAGTTCCCAATTGCGGTCATCGGTGGTGACGATGGTTCCAGTGCGCATCCGCTTTTTCAGGTCCGCGCCATGTTCGCCGCTGACCTGCTCGGCCGCTCCGGCCAGCGCCTGCTGAACTTCGGCGATTGCTGGCAAAGGAATTTCAGGGGGCAACACATGGTCGAGCACATGGTCGTCACGCAGATAGGCGTGGGCCAGCACGTAATCGCCGATTTTCTGCGTCGGGCGCAATCCGCCGCAATGGCCGATCATCAACCATGCTTCGGGGCGCAAAACCGCCAAGTGGTCGCATATTGTTTTTGCATTGGACGGGCCGACACCGATATTGACCAGCGTAATGCCGCAGCGGCCTTCACCGATGAGATGATAGGCTGGCATCTGGTGCTTGCGCCACGCAGTATCGGATAGTTGACTGCTGGCGTTTTCGGTCGCTTCTTCGAGATAAAGTCCGCCTGCGCCAGCAAGTGCGGTATAGCCATTCTGCCCCACTTGCTCGCCGGCCCAATCAACGAATTCATCAACATAGCGGTGATAGTTAGTGAACAGGATGAAGCGTTGGAAGTGCTTCGTATCGGTGCCGGTATAATGGGCCAAACGGGCGAGCGAAAAATCGGTACGCAATCCGTCGAACAGTGAAAGCGGGATGCTCTCGCCAGTATCGTCAATCTCGATTCCATCGGCAAGCTCGTCACCAATATCGGCCAATTCGGTTGACGGAAAATGCAGCGCGATTTCCTGCGGGCTTATGCCAGCAAGTTCAGCTGCAGTCTCTCCGTCGAGCACATAGGGGAAAGGCATTTCTTGTGTGGAAAGCCGCGCTTCCAATTCAATATCGTAATCGCTGCCGATCAATTCGAGCTGTTCGCGCAGGTAATCGGCAAACATCGCCGGGCGTGTAACAGTGGTGGCATAGACACCGGGACCATTCAGGCGGCCAAAGGCTCGGCTGCGGTCTTCCGGCTGATGTCCACCCATGAACCGCATGATCAATTCGGGGTAGGCATAGCTACCATCGCTGCGGCGCGTTTTTGAAGGAAGCGAGCCATCGCGGGCGAAGGCTATCACGTCGGCCCGAAGGCGTTCGACGGAGGAATTGTACAGGCGATCCAATTCGCCGATTATCATTTCTACAGTTTTCATCTTTAGCTGATAGCGCCTTATTTCTTACATTTCAAAGTCAGCCCACAATTTGCTTCAGCTGTTACAAAAAAGGCGCGGGTCCCGAAGGAGCCGCGCCTCTTTGAGTTAGTGGTGAAGCAATCAGCCTTCAGCGGTATCTTCCGCGTCATCTGAATCTTCGTCAGCTTCGCCGTCTTCCAGCATGTCAGCAGGGATTTCACCTGGCTCAAGCGATGCATCGACTTTTTCAGTGAAGCCAGTCTTTTCAGCCTGTTCTTCTTCGAAGATTGCCGCGAGAACATCGACACCTTCGCGTTGCAATTCAGCTTCGTCGTCCGAACGGGCGACGTTGGCTTTGACTGTAACGTCAACTTCAGCGTGCAGACGCACGAGAACGTCGAACATGCCGATAGTCTTGATCGGGTGACCAAGGATGACTTGCTTCTTGGTCACTTCGTGGCCTTGAGCAGTCAAACCGTCGACGATGTCGCGCACAGTAACCGAACCATACAGCTGGCCCGAGTTGGACGATGCACGGATCAGAACGACTTCTGCGCCAGCAACTTTTTCACCGGTCGTTGCAGCTTCTGCTGCTTTCTCGGCGTTTTCTTTTTCAAGGCGTTCACGGTTGGCTTCGAAGACAGCCTTGTTTGCCGCATTGGCGCGCAGGGCTTTCTTGTTTGGCAACAGGAAATTACGGGCATAGCCGTCTTTTACTGTAACCACGTCACCAATGGTGCCGAGCTTCTCGATACGTTCGAGGAGAATGATATCCATGTGTCTTCTCCCTTACTTAACGAGGTATGGCAGCAAGCCGATTTGGCGTGCGCGCTTGATCGCCTTGGACAGCTCGCGCTGTTTTTTGGCGGATACGGCGGTGATGCGGCTAGGGACGATTTTCCCGCGCTCGGACATGAAGCCCTGCAGCAGACGTACGTCTTTATAGTCGATCTTTGGAGCGCCCTTACCCGAGAACGGGCAAGATTTCCGGCGGCGGAAGAAAGGACGTGCCATTAGTTGCGCTCCTCACGGTCGGAACGCTTTTTGCGCTCACGGTCATTTTTACGCATCATTACCGATGGGCCATCTTCTGGCTCATCCATACGGATCGTCATATAACGGATCACGTCTTCGTTGATGCGGGTCTGGCGTTCGAGTTCTGCAACAACGGAGCCAGGGCCCTCGATGTTGAGCAGAACGAAATGAGCCTTGCGATTGCGTTCAATCTTGTAAGCAAGATTCTTCAGGCCCCAAGTTTCAGTCTTGGTGACTTTGCCGTCATTCGCTTCGATAATTTCTGTGGCTGATGCAGCCAGCGCGTCAACCTGAGCTTGGCTCAAATCCTGACGGGCGAGAAAGACATGCTCGTAATGAGCCATCTTCGCTTCCTTCACATTGTAATGCCGATCGCTGGCTGATCCGCGGGATTGCGGGGCCCCTCCGACTTTCTTCGTTTCACTATCGTGTTGATAGCGAAGGCGGGCCAATAGCGGGTTTGCGGCAAAAGGCAAGCAATGATGCGATGTCGGACCTGAACGTTGATCCCAATAAGAGCAGATGGATCAGAGTGGCTGACTTTCCCGAAAATGGTTAATGAAATCAGACCTAAATGTCCGTTCAATACAATATGTATTTTCCCGAATCAGGCAGATAACAATTGTTGAACTTTTTCAACATTGGGAATTTTGGAAAATGGCATACAAAATCATCGCATTGGATGGTGGCGGTATTCGCGGACTGATTTCGGCTGCTTTGCTCAGTAAGCTGGATGGTCATTGCGGGCTGGTCAAAAAAACGGACCTGTTTGCGGGCACTGCCAGCGGTTCGTTGCTTGCCCTAGCTTTGGCGCATGGGATTAACGTTGGCCATGTCATTTCGCTTTTCGAACAAAAGGGCGAACATATTTTTGACCCCGCGGCGATGGATTTTAATTGCTCTACACCTTTTACTTTTGAGCAGATAACCGCGCTGAATAATTCATCGACAAACGGTGTAAATTCAAACGGGGAAACGATCAAATCGATCTTCCAGGCAAAATTTCGCGCCGACAATCTCAAGGATGAGCTTGGCCGCTTGTTCGGCGCATCGAGGTTGAACGAATTGCCGCGATCGGGGCCGCAAGTCATGGTCGAAGCGATGCAGCTTTGGTCCGCAGAAGAAGGGCGCTGGTCTCCCGCCTCAATCGGCAGCGGCAGAAACGATCCTTTCGCGGCAATGCTCGCCATGGATGCAGCCCTGTGCTCCAGCGCGACCCCAACTCTGTTCCCACCGCATAAGCCGGAGGAACCGGCTGGTGAAAATTGGGGCTATTTCGCGAGCGGAAATGTGCATGCGAACAATCCCTCGGTTTCCGCAGCCAATTACGCAGCCAAGCATTTCGGCGCGGAAATGAGCGAGATCCGGGTCCTGTCGCTGGGGGCAGGGAGGGTGCACGCTGGCATCCCGCCACAAGATATCGGCCGGGCGGAATGCTGGGGCGCTTGGCAATGGATGCGGCCCTATCCCAAACATGGCGGGACAGTGCCAGCAGCGCCATTGTTGGAAACAGCAATTGATGCATCTTCACTAATGTGTGAGCAATTTGCCAAGGTACTTTTGGGCGATCGCTATATCCGTGCGAATGTGGAATTGGATGCCCCTTGGGCTCCGAATGATTGGGCCAAAACCGATGCGCTTCAAGGCGCTGTTGAAGAATTCGCCAAGACGGACTGCGGGAAATCCTTGTTCGATTTAGTCGCGGAACATTGGGAGTTGGAAGACAATTTGGCGCTGCCTGCCAAAAGCGCGCTGTCTAACAAGAACAGAAATTGGTTCTCCACGCTCTTTAGCTGAAATGCATCATCTGCTCTCTCGCCAATTCGCGAATTGCAGCCTAAGCCCCTCTGCGTGAATTGAAATTAAGCGGAGAATGCTGACGTGCCAGGTGGTTTGGTTGCCCTGTTAGACGACATTTCGATTATCGCCCGCACTGCGGCCGCTTCTATTGATGACATTGGGGTGGCGGCCAGCAAGGCCGGAACCAAAGCGGCGGGTGTTGTGATCGACGACGCCGCGGTAACTCCGTCCTACGTCACCGGCCTAAGTCCCGCACGCGAATTGCCGATTATCTGGAGCATCACGAAGGGAAGCTTCAAAAACAAGCTGCTTATATTACTGCCAGGTGCTTTGATACTCAGCGAATTTCTGCCCTCGGCGATCATATTTATACTGATGCTTGGTGGGTGTTACCTGTCCTACGAAGGTGCGGAAAAAGTCATCGAGAAACTTGGCGGCGAGAAGCATGGTGAAACTTTGGAGGACCCGATCGAGGATCCTGTCGCCTTTGAAAAAGGGCGGGTTTCGGGTGCGATCCGAACAGACCTTATTTTGTCTGCAGAGATTATGGCGATCACTTTGAACGAGGTCGCAGCGGAAGATTTGTTCGTGAGGGCAGGGGTTTTGGCCGTTGTCGGATTGCTAATCACCATAGTCGTCTATGGGGCCGTGGCGTTGATTGTGAAAATGGACGATGTAGGTCTTCATTTGGCCCAGCGCAGTTCAGTTGCCGCTCAAAAAATCGGTAAATTTCTGCTTGCTGCTATGCCGAAATTGCTCGTTGCGTTGTCGTTCATTGGTACTATCGCGATGCTCTGGGTCGGCGGCGGGATCTTGATCCATGGCCTGCACGAAATCGGGCTCCATAATTTGTCCGACTTTAGCCATGGTTTGCAGCACGGTGTGGAGGAATTGACTGGCGGATTGGGCGGTATTCTCGGCTGGCTAACCTATGCGATAATTTCAGCCATTGTGGGCTTGATAGCGGGCGGGGTGATTGTCTTCATCCTGCATAAAGTATTTAAACTGGGACATGAGACCGGAGCGCATGGGTAGCCCGAATGGCTAGGCCGATCCTTTATACGTGCGCGGGATCACGTGGATTGCGCGCCACTTGGGCCGCGCATGAGGCGGATGTCGAACTTGATTTGCGAATGCTGCCGTTCCCGCCGCGCTATCAGGCTCCGGACTATCTTGAAATAAACCCGCTCGGCACAGTTCCCATGTTGGTACATGGCGACAGTCAAATGACCGAAAGCTGTGCCATTGCACATTACCTGGCGGTAATTGGCGCGAACAGCGATCTGGTGGTCGACCCCAGCGCGACGGATTACGCCGAGTATTTGGACTTCACTTACCACGCCGATGCCACGATCACTTTTCCGCAGACTGTCTATTTGCGCTTTGCCAAATTCGAAGCCGACAAGGGTTGGGAAGATGCTGGTCACGCCTATGCCAAATGGTTCGGCAAGCGTTTGCTTAAAGCCGAACAGAGATTAATTGACCGCGAGTATTTGTGCGAGGACCGCTTTACCGTTGCAGATATATGCGTCGGATATGCGCTCTATCTGGCGCAGCGGATCGGCTTGGAGGAATATGTTCCGCCGCGTTTGGCTGATTACCGCGAGATGCTGACTACACGTGATGGATTTAAGGCGGCGCTTGCGGCGGAACAGGCGGGGGCAGAGGCAGGCGGCTTTGGTAGGGCCATTTAACTAGAGCTGTTCGAGCAGCTCGCTTGCAAATTGAGTAAGTGTATCATCCCTCGCGCCCATTACCACAATCCGGTCGCCGGGCTTGGCTATGGACGCGATTAGCTTGCCGCAATCTTCGCGAGAAGCGACATGGTCGGCAAGGCGGCCTGCCTCTTCGATGAGCTCCACGATCCGCTCGCTGCCGACGCTGCGATCAACGGTACCGCCGTAATACACGGGGTCGCAAATTATCGTGACATCATTCGGCCCGAGCTCATGCGCGAATGTCTCTGCCAATTCATGCCCCATCTGTTTGAGTGGCCCGTAGCCATGAGGCTGGAAGAACGCGATGACGCGGCCAGGATGAGTCTTTAACGTGCGCAAGGTGGCCGCGCACTTTTCCGGATTGTGACCAAAATCGTCGATCACCGTGATGCCACTGTCACTGGTGCCAATGATGTTGAAACGGCGTGCCAATCCCTCAAAGCTGGCAAGAGCGGCAACGGCCTTGCCAACCGGCACTCCGGCAGCAACTGCACCGGCAATTGCTGCCAGCGCATTGGACAGATTATGCCTGCCCGGCAAGTTGAGGATAAGCGGATATTCCGTTCCGTCATGCCGGTCGATTATGGTGGCGGCCTGCCGAACGGGACCGTCAGCTATGCTTCCTGTGACAACGCCGATTTGAGCTTTTTCCTGATCAATACCGAAGGTCAGCGCCTGCTTTGCGCGCGGCAGCAATGCGAGCGCCTCCGCATTATCTGCGTTGATGACCGCAACCCCGCTGCGAGCGAGAAAGTCGCCGAATAATGCGCGCAATTCTTCCATGCTTTTGTGGTCGAGACTCACATTAAGCAGCACTCCAACGGCAGGGCGATAGAGCGCTATGGACCCGTCGCTTTCATCGACTTCGCTGACAAATGCACCCGGTTTTCCGATGATCGCGCTGGCAAAGGGACGCTCCTCGCTCACGAAATTCTTCATGACCGCGCCGTTCATTACGGTCGGATCGCTACCATTGGCGTGGAGTATCCAGCCAAGCATACCCGTTACAGTCGACTTGCCGCTTGTTCCGGCAATGCCAATTCCTGCGCCAGATGTGTTGAACAACACCGACAGCAACTCGGCCCGTGTCATGCGCAGGCAGCCAAGTTCTTTCGCTCGCACAACCTCTGGGATAGTGTCCTCCACTGCAGCGGAGGCGACCAGAATCTGATCCGCTGCTACCATGCCGCTGCCATCTTGCGGAAACAGCGAAAACCCCTGTTTTTCCAGTGCTGCGAATTTCTCCGGCGTACGGCCTTGATCGTTGCTGCGATCGGACCCTGCTATAGTCGCGCCGCGCCCTTTGAGTATTTGCGCCAAGGGCAACATGCCTGATCCGCCAATACCGCAGAAGAAGAATGGGCGCTCTAGCAGCTCGTCATAAGTGGGGAATTCATCCATGCGCGGTGCGGTATGCAGTTGTGCGCTTGCTTGCAAGATGGCTAAGTGCGGCAATGAGTAAGATCGATGGATAAAGCTGTGACACGAATTGCCATCTGCGCGCCGGGAAAACGGCTCGAGCGCGAGGATGCTGATGCGGTTCTCGATTTGGTGGCCAATGACCCATCGATTGAGCTGCAATTCCACAAACAATGCTTCGCGCGGCACGGGCATTTCGCGGGCGATGATGCAATGCGGCTGTCTGCGTTTCTTGATTGTGCAAACGACCCTCAAGTCGATGCGGTGTGGTTTGCGAAGGGTGGTTACGGAGCAAACAGGATTGCTGCCGATGCCTTGCCGCAATTGAACAAAGCGGCGCGGGACAAGACATATCTTGGCTATTCGGACACAGGCTTCTTATTGGCTGCATTGTACCGGTCCGGAATTGGCAAACAGGTGCATGGCCCAATGGTGGGGGACATCAGCCGTGACGGCGGGGCGGCAGCGGTTTTGCGCAGTCTCAGCTGGCTGACGGGCGATTGCTGTGGTCTGGAACCGAACGCAGGAAGGGAAGCCGCTGCGGCCTTCAATCTGACCACTTTGGCGATGCTGGCCGGGACCGATTTAATGCCCGATTTAACCGACCATATTGTGATGGTGGAGGAGGTTTCCGAACACCTCTACTCGGTTGACCGGTTGTTTTTCCACATCAGCCAGCACTTGCGCGGAATTGCGGGTCTGCGCTTGGGGCGCATTTCCGATGTACCAGAGAATGACCGGCCATTCGGCTCAAGCCCAGAAGATATTGCCAGATATTGGTGTGGCAGGGCGAGTATTCCCTATCTTGGGTTTGCCGACATCGGTCATGACAGTTCCAACCTAATCGTGCCATTCGGGGTTGCCTGACTCGTCAGCCGCGCATAATCGGCGCGGCACACAGGGAGAATTTACATGAGAGCTTTCGTTTTTCCGGGGCAGGGCAGCCAGAAAGTCGGTATGGGCGGTGGCCTCGCCGCAGCCAGCGCCACCGCTCGGTCCGTATTCGAAGAAGTCGATGATGCATTGTCTCAGAATTTGTCGACGATCATGCGCGACGGGCCGGAAGCAGAACTGACCCTCACCGCCAATGCCCAGCCGGCGATCATGGCCAATGCCATCGCCACCTTGCGCGTGCTGGAGCATGATTTCGGCATTGTGCTGGAGGATAAAGGCAGCTGCGTTGCTGGACACTCATTGGGCGAATATACCGCGCTTTGCGCGGTCGGCGCGTTTTCGCTTGGCGATACAGCGCGCCTGCTCAAACTGCGCGGGAAAGCAATGCAAGCCGCAGTGCCGGTGGGTGTTGGTGCAATGTGCGCGCTGCTTGGCGCTGATGTTGAAAAGGCGCTGGCGCTGGCAACTGCGGCGGCTGAGGGCGAAGTGTGCGAACTAGCCAACGATAATGACCCGACACAAGTGGTGCTGTCCGGCCATGTCGGGGCGATTGAGCGAGCCGTCGCAATGGTCAAGGATCACGGTATCAAACGCGGGGTGCCTTTGCCGGTGTCCGCTCCGTTCCATTGTTCGTTGATGCAACCAGCGGCCGATGCAATGGCGGAGGCGCTTGCGGAGACCTCTCCTGAATCGATGAGCCTGCCGATCTATGCTAATGTCACAGCTGCGCTGGTCAGTGACCCGTCAGAAGAACAACGCCTGCTGGTCGAACAGGTTACCGGACGGGTCCGTTGGCGTGAAAGCGTGTTGGCAATGCGCGCAGCCGGAGTCGAACATTTTGTAGAATTGGGCGGCAAGGTGCTCGGCCCTATGATTAGCCGCATCGATAAAGAGGCACAGGTGACAAGCGTCATCACAATGGACGATATTGAAGAACTCGCGAAGGAACTTGGCTGATGTTTGATCTCACTGGAAAAACCGCTCTTGTAACAGGTGCCAGCGGGGGCATCGGCTCGGCGATTGCTTATGCCTTGGCAAAGCAGGGCGCACGGCTGGCCCTGTCAGGCTCCAACGGCGACAAGTTGCGGATTTTCCGCGAGCAGTTGAATGACGAAGTGGGCGGCGATCATGTCGAGATCACCTGTAATCTGTCGGATAGCGAGAGCGTGGAGCATCTTGTCCCCGCGACCGTCGATACGCTCGGTAAAATCGATATTCTGGTCAACAATGCCGGGATTACTCGGGACAATCTCGCGATGCGGATGAAAGATGAGGAATGGGAGCAGGTTATGAAGGTCAACCTCGAATCTGCTTTCCGCCTGATGCGTGCCTGCGCGCGGCCGATGATGAAGGCGCGCAATGGCCGGATTATTTCAATCACCAGCGTAGTCGGCGCGACCGGTAACCCCGGGCAAATGAACTATGCGGCAGCAAAGGCCGGGCTGGTCGGTGCGACCAAGAGCCTAGCGCAGGAATTGGCCAGCCGCGGCATCACCGCAAACTGTATTGCGCCAGGTTTTATCCGAACTGCGATGACCGATGAATTGCCCGACGCGCAGAAGGAGGCGCTCAATGCGCGCATCCCTATGGGCCGCATGGGTGAGGGCGAGGATATTGGCGCTGCGGTGGCCTATCTTGCCTCAGATGAGGCTGCCTATATTACCGGCCAGACGCTGCATGTAAACGGCGGCATGGCGATGCTCGGGTAAGGATCGGGCGATCCGAAGCTGATTTGGCGAGGTTTATCCCCAAGGAATCAACCTTTCCAAGCATATTGGCGAGGTGCGGCCTTGCCCCGTGGCACTCCACCGCTAAAGATAGAACAACTTTACCGGCGCTGGCTGGCGATGCTGGCCATATGCGCGAAATAGGGAATTGAGACGCCATGAAGGCCACAATCGAACGCGCTACGCTGCTGCGCTGTTTGTCCCACGTTCAATCAGTGGTTGAACGCCGCAACACTATTCCAATCCTGTCCAATGTGCTGATTGAAGCGGACGAGAATGGTTCGGTGAAAGTCATGGCGACAGATCTGGACTTGCAAGTCATCGAAAATATGGCAGCGGCCTCGGTCGAGAGCGCCGGTGCGATTACAGTGTCTGCGCATTTACTTTTTGATATTGCGCGCAAGTTGCCGGAGGGCAGCCAGGTCGGATTGGAAACTTCCGACAATCGTATGGCGATCAAGGCTGGTCGCAGCCGGTTCTCCTTGCCGACATTGCCGCGTGATGATTTCCCGACGATTGTGGAAGGCGATTTGCCAACCAGCTTCGAGATTCCGGCGAAATTGCTCGCTGAATTGATCGACCGCACGCGCTTTGCGATTTCCACCGAAGAAACGCGCTATTATCTCAACGGCATTTTCTTGCACGTTGCGGAAGACGGCGGTTCCAATTCGGGTCCTGTTTTGAAAGCTGCTGCAACCGACGGTCACCGCCTTGCGCGCTTTACGATAGACCAACCCGAGGGCGCCGAGGGCATGCCCGACGTAATCGTGCCGCGCAAAGCCGTAGCCGAATTGCGTAAGCTTCTCGACGAGGCGCTCGATGGCAATGTCCAGATCGACCTGTCGGCAAGCAAGATTCGGTTCACTATGGGCGGAGAGGGCGGCGTTGTGCTGACTTCCAAGCTTATCGACGGTACATTCCCCGATTACAGCCGCGTTATCCCGACGGGTAATGACAAGCTGCTGAAGATTGACCCGCGCAGCTTTTTCCAGGGTGTCGACCGTGTCGCGACCATCGCCACGGAGAAGACCCGCGCTGTAAAGATGGGGCTTGAAACCGACAAGGTCGTGCTTTCCGTCAGCAGCCCGGACAATGGCACTGCGACCGAAGAAGTCGCAGCGCAATATGGCTCAGACAGCTTTGAAATCGGCTTCAACGCCAATTATCTCAAAGATATTCTCAGCCAAATCGACAGCGACACCGTCGAACTGCATCTGGCAGACGCCGGTGCACCAACACTGATCCGCAAGGACGACAAGAGCCCCGCGCTTTACGTGCTGATGCCGATGCGAGTGTAGGTCTGTGACCAGCCCGGTCCGGATCTACGGCCCGGTAATTTCGACTTACGTTCGCGTAGTGCAAATCGTTTGCGAGGAAGCAAGCATTGCGCATCAGATAATCCCGACTCCCGCGCATTCGCCCGCTAACCGCCACCCGTTTGGCAGAGTTCCGGTGGTGCATGTTGACGGGCTGGAGCTGTTTGAAACGCCCTCGATCGCCAATTATATCGACAATGCGCATAATCGCGGTGCTTTGCAGCCAAGCGATCCGGCGGCGCGCGCGGCGACAGAGCGGTGGATCGGAATTGCCAATTCTTATCTGTTTCCATTGTTCGAACGCGGATTGGTGATGCCGTACATCATGCATAAATTGGGTGGCATGGAGCTTGATAAGGCGCGCATCTCCAAGAGTTTACCCGATATTGCCAAGACATTATCGTTTCTCGATTTTGAGTTGCAGAAGGACGGAGCCTGGACTGCGGAAGGGTTCACGCTTGCGGACATCTTCCTTTATTGTGTGCTACGCGGGGTCGAGCTGACGCCCGAGGGTGCCGCGGGTATAGCCCAGATGCAGGTGCTCCCGCTGTGGCTGGCTTCATGCAGAACGCGGCCCTCAATTGCCGCTACGGCATGGGAGACCGAACGGGTTTGAGCGTTTCGCACTCGCAAAATTGGCTATCTCGGTCTACGCTACCGCTACGATTTCAGGAGATACACAATGAGCCAAGCCGTCCATGTCCACCGCGAGAAGTTGACCGAAGCCAAGCTAGTCGACGCCGCTATGCCAACGCTGGCTGAGGGCGCAGTGCGTCTGAAGGTCGAAAGCTTTGCGGTTACCGCCAACAATGTGACCTATGCGGTTGCTGGCGACCGGTTTGGTTATTGGAATTTCTTCCCGGCAGAAGGCGAATTCGGGATTGTTCCTATGTGGGGCCACGCGGTGGTTGAAAGCTCAAACAACGCGGATTTTGCAGTGGGCGAGCGCGCTTACGGCTATTTGCCGATGGGAACGCATCTCGATGTAATCCCGGGCAAAGTAACTGCGCATGGCTTTATGGATATGGCCGAACATCGCCAGCCGATGAGCCCGATTTATAACCAATATTCACGGCTTGCAGCTGACCCTGAGCATGATGCCGCGCGCGAGTCCGAGCGGATGATATTTGGGCCATTGTTCAAAACCGGTTTCCTTATCGAAAACTTCATGCGGCGTGAGAATTGGTTTGGCGCAGAGGCGGTTGTTCTAACCAGCGCTTCATCCAAAACCGCGATGGGTTTGGCCAGCGTTACCAAAGACCGGTCACCAAATACGCGGCGTATCGGCCTAACTTCGGCTGGCAATGTGGCGTTTGTTAAAGATGCGGGCTTGTATGATGAAGTCGTGGCCTATGATGATGTTGAGTCGTTGGCTCAAGTCCCGTCGGTCACGGTCGATTTTGCCGGTAATGGCGGGTTGCTTCGCCAATTGCACAAGCATTTCGGCGATAATCTGAAATATTCCTGCCTGGTCGGAGCGACGCATATTGATGAGCGCGGCGGTGCGTTAGCAGAGCCAGAGCCAGAGCCGATGGCCGGTCCAGCGCCGGTCTTGTTTTTCGCGCCCGATCATGCGGTCGCTCTGTTCAAAGATTTGGGACATGAAGAGGCGGGCAAGCAGCTTGCGGCCAGTTGGCACCAGTTCATGACTGATGTGGGTGATACCGTCGAAGTCGACATCCGCAGCGGTATTGATGCCGCGCGCGAAGCTTTTGTGACAATGCTGAGCGGAAAGGTCGACCCCGCGCAAGGTATCGTCATCCATCCGTAATAGAAATGTGAGTCCCGGCACAATTCGGGGCTCACATTCACCCTAAATATCGACAGCAATCTTGCCGAAATGCTTACCGCTTTCCTGATGGCGGAACGCATCGGCGAGGTCCGCCAGCGCGAATTTGTCTGAAATTACCGGCACAATGCCATTCGCTTCAATCCCCGCGATCATATCAAGTTGCTGCTTGCGGCTGCCGACCGTCAGGCCTTGAACGCGCAAGTTTTTCGCCATCAGCAAGGCCGTCTGCACCGGTCCTGCAAAGCCCGTCAGTACTCCGATCAAGGCTATATGGCCACCAACACGCGTGGCCATCATTGATTGGTCCAGTGTTCCCGCCCCGCCGATTTCGACAACGCAATCCACGCCTGCACCGCCAGTGAGTTCAAGAACCTTTGCGCCCCAGGCCTCGACTTCTTTGTAATTGATCAATTGGTCAGCGCCCAAGTCATTGAGCCGCTCCAGCTTCTCTCCGCTTGAACTGGTCGCGATTACGTTCGCGCCGGCGGCCTTTGCCATTTGCAATGCGAAAATCGACACGCCGCCTGTGCCTTGCACCAGCACGGTATCACCCGGCTTGATCGCATTATCCACAAACAGAGCGCGCCAAGCGGTCAAACCTGCGCAGGTGAGCGTCGCCGCTTGAGCCGCATCATAGCCTTTTGGCGCATGGGTAAACCATGTGGTGGGGGCGACGACTATTTCGCGCGCATAACCATCAATTCCGTCACCGGGCACTCGTTTGAACGCGCTGCCTGGCGGGGTTCCATCCAGCCAATCAGGAAAGAAGGTCGAAAGGACCAGATCACCGACATTGTAATCGGCTACGCCCTCACCAATTGCTTCGACGATACCGGCACCGTCGGACATCGGGATACGGCCTTGCTCTGTAGGCAGCATACCTTTGACCACTGCATAATCATGGTAGTTTAGCGAGGAAGCCTTCAAAGCGACACGAATTTCGCCCGCTCTGGGTGCGCCGGGATCGTCCATCTCGAACAGTTCGAGAGTATCGAGCGAGGAGGGCGCGGAGCCTGTGCGGACGGCCTTCATTCGGCTGCCTCCGCCAGTGTGGCACGCTGCGGCCCGCGGATTAGCCCGCCGGGTGTAGCGCCGGTCCATTTGCCCTCTCGGAAGGTCACTGCTCCGTTCTTGATCGTCGCGACATAGCCGTCGGCTTTTTGCAGCAAGCGCTTTCCTCCGGCAGGCAAGTCGAACGCCAGCCATGGCTTGCCTAGTTTAATCTTGGCAAAATCGATGATGTTGAGATCAGCCAGATAGCCGGGGGCGATTATTCCGCGATCTTCCAGACCATATAGCCGCGCTGTATCCAGGCATTGCCGCTTGATCGCATTTTCGAGCGTAATACGTTCGCCGCGCTTCCGGTCGCGAACCCAATGTTCGAGCATGAATGTAGGGCTCGCCGCATCGCAAATGGTGCCGCAATGCGCGCCACCATCAGATAGCGAGTTTACTGTATCATCTGCATGTTGCAGCGGATGCAGGAAGTCGAGGTTGCCATCCGCATAATTCAGTATTGGCAAATAGATGAAGCCAGTCCCATCATCGGCGCACAGCATGTCATAGGCATATTCCTGAGGGTCCACGCCCTTGGCAATTCCGCGTGCATTGACGCTGGCAGTAGCATCGGGTTCGTAATCAAAATCGGGGTCCATTTCATATTGCAGCGCCCAGCCTTGAGTGATCACCATCACCACGCCTAAAATATCTTTGGGGGCTTCGGAATAATCATTGGCTTCGGACAGAAGCTGCGCCTTGAACGCGGGATCGAGCAGTTTGGGTTTCTGCTGGTCCCAAGGCAAACCCTTGATTGCCTGCCAGCTGGGCCGATAGACAAACGGGTTTACGGTTCCCTGCCATGCCATGATAATACCGTTTCCACGCAATGCGATCTGCGCCACAATATTCGCACCGTTGTCATTTTGCGCGCGCATCGTGGCGATCTGTTCCTTCAGCGGCATTTCTTTGGCAATCGATTCCAGCGCCGCAAAAGTGACCGGCAGACCGGTTTCACGGCTTAGATCACCCATCCATTCGAATTCATTCCAGTCCCGCTGCAAATCGCTCGCCATCTCGAACACACCATGGCCGGCGCGGCCCATGGCCCGCCCGATTTCGATCAGCTCTTCGGTGGTGGCGGTTGTGCCCGGCACCAGCTCACCATCTATAGATTTGTGCAGAACTGTCCGGCTGGTGGAAAAACCAAGCGCACCGGCCCGCACCCCCTCTTCCACAATCGCGGACATTTTGGCGATATCATCAGAGGTGGGGACAGCGCCGGGTTGTTCGCGGTCTTCCAACACATAGGCACGCACGGCACCGTGTGGCACATGAGTGCCAATATCGACCGCGCGCGGCATCTTTTCCAGCGCATCTAGATATTCAGGGAAGGTCTCCCAATCCCACGTAATGCCCTCGGCCAGAGCGGTTCCGGGAATGTCCTCGACCCCTTCCATCAGGCTGATCAGCCATTCGTGCCGGTCGGGTTTCGCCGGAGCAAAGCCCACACCGCAATTGCCCATCACGACTGTGGTTACGCCATGCCAACTGGACGGGGCCATCTCCTGATCCCAGGTGGCCTGCCCGTCATAATGGGTGTGTATATCCACGAAGCCAGGCGTGACAAGATAGCCGCCGGCATCGATTTCTTCGGCCGCATCGCCGCGCACTTCTCCCACCTGAGCGATTACGCCATCTCTGATGGCGATGTCTCCGGTGAAACTGTCTTCTCCGGTTCCGTCGACGATTGTACCGTTTCGGATGATTAGATCAAATGCTGGCATGGTGGTTTCCTCTCTCTGAAGAGAGAATTCCATAGAGCGCTCGCTGAGTCCAGTTGCGTTTGGCTACTGGCTTGCTTTTATCATTGCAGCGATGTCGACGAATTTCTCTCGGGGGGAGCCAACACGGGCGGCAGCAGCTTCAGCTTCTTCGATCTTCTTCCAGTCCTGGAAGGTGACGATGTCTATTCCGCGTTCAGCCGCAAGCGTGTCGAAACCCGCTCGACCTGTTTTTCCAACCCGGCCGAGCTTACCCGCGTTCATGTCTTCTGCGACTTTCTCGATTACACCATATCCATCGGGCCGGTTGGTCCCGATTGTGCCCGATGGGCCTCGCCGTGCCCAGCCGACGCAATACAAGCCGGTTAGGATCCGGCCTTCGTCATTGGCAAAACGCCCTGCGCGCTGATCGAATGGAACGCCGCTTATCGGCGAGGTGCGATACCCGATGCAGGCCACAACCAAGTCAGCTTGTACTGAGTAGGTTTCGCCGGTCCCTGCCGCTCGGCCAGCTTGGAGCGTTGTGCGCTCTACCGTTACCGCATTTGCTGTTCCCTCTCCCTCGATTGCAATGGGGTTTGCGAAGAAATCAAACTCAACCTCAATGGCCTTTTCAGCGTGCATATCCTCGGGAATGACAGCGAAACTGCGCAAGTGAGTGACCGATTTTCTTATGCCCGGCTCAAGCACCGCATCATCGCCCTCATCTGGCAAATCAGCACGATCCACGCGGGGCGATGCGCGGTCAAGCGAACCAAGTTCTCCCAACTCTTTTGGCGTCATCATGATCTGATGAGGGCCGCGCCGCCCCAGAATAGTGATCTTCTCAATTCCCGAGGATGTAAGCGCATTTAGGGCATGGCCTACAATGTCACTGCCTTCAAATTCGCTTTCGGTTTTGGCTAATATGCGTGCGACATCAAGCGCGACATTGCCCATGCCAATGACCACAGCATGTTTACCCGAAAGGTCAGGGTTTAAATCTGCAAATTGCGGGTGACCATTATACCAGCCGACAAAGCTTGCGCTTCCGAAGACATTGCCAAGATCTTCGCCGGGCATGGCCAGTTTCCGGTCATTCGGCGCGCCCGTTGCGAGCACAATGGCATCATACAATTCGTGCAATTCGGCGATGGAAATATCCTCGCCCACGGCAACATTGCCAACAAAGCGGACATTGTCAGTCAACGCGGTCTTTTCATATCGCCGCGACACGCCTTTGATCGATTGGTGATCTGGGGCGACGCCGGTTCGGATCAGGCCATAGGGAACCGGCAATTTGTCGAAAATATCGACCCTAACCTCGTTACCCCAATGCTTCTGGGCGGCTTCGGCTGTGTAATAACCTGCCGGCCCAGAGCCGATAATCGCGATATGCCGCATAGTCTCTCCCGAAAATCAGGCTGCTTTTGATTGCTCCGCATCATCTATCACGTCCAAATGGGCGCGGATTGCCGCAACGCTTTCGTCCTTATGGCTCAGTAAGAACAAGTGACCGCCACCTTCCATTACCACCAATTCGCTGTTGGGGATCAGGCTACGCAGGAACTTGCCGTTGGCGAGCGGAACGATCGCATCGTCGTCACCCATAAGGATTAACGTTTCCTTCTTCATGAAGGGCAGGGCGGGCGCGCTGGTCCAACCTAGCATCGCAATCAATTGATACATATATCCGCGCGGCGATGGCGGAGTGAGGCGCGACATGTGAGCGCCCTTGCCGGGACCGCTGCCTAAGCCTTCGCCATACAGTGTTTCAAAGTTCTTGGTCATGAATTCCGGGTCAATATAGCGGCGCGGATTGGCCATTTTGGTCAGCGCTTTCGGGCTACCGGGAACCATCAACATGCCTGCGCTGGTTGCGATCAATACCAGCTTGCGCGTGCGGCCGGGATGCTGAATGGCGAAGTGCTGCGCCATTCCGCCGCCCCAGCTGATGCCCATCACATCGACTTGATCGAGGCCATAAAGGTCAAGAACTTGCGTCGCGGTCCATGCCATCGTCACCACATTATAGGGGACGAGCGGGGCAGGCGAGCCGCCTATCCCGGGCATGTCAAACATTATGAAGCTGCGATCACTAAATGCCTCCGCCATGGGTGCAACAGCTTCGATATTCGCGCCAATTCCGTTGAAAAACAGGATCGGGGGATGATCGCTTGGTTCATCCAGACGCCAACGTGCAATACGCAAATCGCGTCCACCAACATTTTCGATTGAAACCTCAGCCGATGCCATGGGGTCGGTCAAACAAAATTCCTTAAATTATTCAGATATAAAGCGCCGGTTAAGCGGGTTAAACTTCCTCAGAAACATACAGACCAGGGGCCGGATCTGATGGTTTGAATTTGGCATTGCCGAGTTTCTTCGGAGCGGCTTTCTTCTTGCCAGCGCGCTTGGTCACCCATTCTGCCCAATATGGCCACCAACTGCCGGCAACTTCCTCTGTACCTTGCAGCCATTCGTCAGCAGTCTTGGGCAGTTCGCCTGTTTTCTTCTGCACAAAATATTTGGCTTTCGGATTACCCGGAGGGTTCAGGATTGCTTGCATATGGCCAGCTTGGCTCAGGACATAGGTTACATCTTTGGAGCCAAACAGCTGCGTTGAACGGTATGTCGCCTTCCACGGGGTTATGTGGTCGGTCACGCCGCCGAGAATGAACAGATCGGCGGTGACTTTCGACAGATCGACCATGTGATCGACCATTTCGACCTCGCCCTTACGCGTAAACGCAAGCGTCTCAAACGCGGTCAGGAAGTCTCCCATCAGGCTGGCAGAAAGGTTTGTCGCGTCAGCGTTCCAGAACAACACGTCGAAGGCTGGCGGATCGTCGCCGAGCAAATAATTGTTGATCACATAGTTCCAAATGAGGTCATTCGGCCGCAACCAAGCAAAGCTGCGTGTCAGGTCGTCGCCCTTGATAATGCCCTTCTTGGCAGCACGGCGGCGCGCGAGCTGCATGCCATTTTCACTAACCAGAGATCCCGCTTCAATATCATTCTGCTTTGGGTGCAGAACGCAAACCATCAGCGTCAAGGCGCCAAGCAGATCGCTGCCATCTGCAGCAAGCTTGCTAGCCAGCATCGCTGCTGTCTGCCCACCAGAGCAACCAGCCGAAACGTTAACCTTCTTTGCTCCCGTTATTGCAGCAGCAGCTTCCATCGCCTCACGGCAGGAATTGACGTAATCCGTCATGTTCCAATGGCCCTGTTCTTTCGAAGGGTTGCGCCACGAAATTACAAAAGTCTGGATGCCGTTATCGAGCTGCCACTTCACCACCGATTTATCGGGGCTTAGATCATTGATATACATCTTATTAATTTGCGGCGGGATGGTCAGTTGCGGTATTTCATACACTTCATCTGTTGTCGGTGCATAGTGAACCAATTCCATCATTTCTGTGCGCAACACGACCGCACCTTTTGAAATTGCGATATTCTCGCCCAGCTTGAATGGCCGCTTGTCAACCATGCTAACCATGCCCTTGTTGTGGACCATGTCGTTGTAAGCATTTTTCAAGCCTTTAACGAGGCTGAGGCCGCCGCTATCGACCAATCGCTTCTGCGCAGTGGGGTTGCCGAGAAGTGTGTTGGTAGGGGCCAGCCCGTCAATAATAATGTTGGAAATGAAGTTGGCGCGGTCTCGTTCCAGATCGTCCAGTTCCAGATCATTGAGCCAGTTGCTCATGCCCTTTTGAACCGCGAGATAATATTGCGCACCGGCCCGGAAAAACGGGTTGTACTGCCAAGCAGGATCGCGGAACCGCTTATCCTTGGGGTCAGGCGCCAGATCAGACTTGCCGGTCATGATCTTAATCATGTCCTGTCCGACTTCCTGAGCATGTTTCACAGACCGCATTGGGTCGCTGGCGGTTTCGCGCAGCAGCAGGGCGATCGCCCCAACAAAATCCTCGCGAGCCAACCCGATCATCGGGCCTAATGCGGTGGTGGATTGGGCTGCTTCATCAGCAAGTTTTTTGCCTTCGGCCATGTATTCTCCTGCTCCCCTGCATTCAATTTGTTCTTTCCGGTTTCATGCACCGCGCGGTGGTGATTGGCAAGCCGAGGATAATCGCGGTTCCAAATATGGCTCGGATTCTTTTAAAAATTAACTGTTTTTCAAAAGCCTTTCGGCATGGAGAGGGCATGGGCGGAAACCAACCGCAGAGGCAGGCAATAGGAGGCCGTGAAGAGGCACGTGAAAGCGTGCCCGCAATCGTGCGTCCTGGCCTATCGTCAGATCAAAGCCGCAGACCGGGCGAGAACCCCATAGACACTACTGGTGTAACACGCCGGTCCGAGGGACAGCGCCGCAAGACCGCCACGCGCAATCAATCCGTAAGCAAGGAGGCCGGCTGGGACGCCGAATACGTTCTGCCGCATAACTGGTGGGTAACCGGCTTAGCGATCGCTGCTATGATGCCGCTGGCCGCGTTGGCCAGCATGTCCCTTCCGTCCGTTCTCATTGCGGCGACGGCGCTGGCATCGACAGCCATATCTCTGTTTTCGCGCAAGATCGCACCATGGGAGCGTGCGGCTAAGGCCAAAGCTCTTGCCCCCATGATATTGGCTTGGATTTCAATTTTAATACCCGTAGCTGGTCATGCTGTCGTCTTGGTCTCTTGGGGGATGAATGGCGGCCTCAACTGGCCTTGGGTTGTGGCGGGCATCATTTCTTCGAATGTAATGTGCATCGTGCTTTTGAGGCATCGCACCTATCAACAATTGGCCTGCCTCTGGCTTTCTTGGGGTATCATTGCGATCGGCTTTGGCAGTTTTGACGCAGTTGCTGCACTGATTGCAGCCGGGGTGTTTATAACACTAGTTGGTCGATACCAAATCGAACAAGATCGAGTGGACATGGTAGCTGCTCAGGCTCGTGAACGTGAGCGCAATCGTGCAGAGGATATCCTCCGAGATTATGAGGAAACAGGTCAGGGCTGGTTCTGGGAAACTGACCGGCGAGGGCTTCTGACGTATCTCTCCCCGTCTGTAATCGCAGTGCTAAAGCGTCCGCCATCCGCTATTCTTGGCAAGCCGTTTATCGATTTGTTCGACCTAAATGATGACAATCGAGACGGCGAACGGACTTTAACATTTCACCTATCTGCCCGTTCGTCGTTCCAAGAATTGGGAACTCGCGCTGTCGCACCCGGTGAAGAGCGCTGGTGGTCGGTCAGCGGACGTCCGGCATACGATAGTTTCCAGAACTTCGTTGGTTTTCGTGGTTCCGGCACTGACCTTACCGAAAAGAAGCGCAGTGCAGAAAATGTCAATCGGCTTGCTCAATATGATTCACTCACTGGCCTCGCCAACCGGTTCCAAATGCAGCAAACTCTGGAAAAAATTCTCAAAGCGCCGCTAGAACAGCACCGCGAGTGCAGTGTATTTCTGTTGGATCTGGACCGCTTCAAACATGTTAACGATACGCTGGGTCATCCCGCGGGTGACGCACTGCTGAAGCAGGTTGCCGACCGGCTAACGCGTTCCGTTGGCAAGCAAGGCAGGGTCGGCAGGCTTGGTGGCGACGAATTCGAAGTCATTATCCATGGACGATCAGAACGGCAGCAATTGGCGCAGTTGGCCCATGAAATCATCCACGCGCTGTCCCAGCCATATTCGATTGAAGGCCAGCGCGTTGTGATTGGCGCATCGATTGGTATTGCGGTTGCGCCTGCGAATGGTGAAACGAATGAATCCCTGGTCCGTAATTCGGATCTTGCACTTTATGCTGCAAAAGATGGAGGCCGTGGACGCTATCATTTTTATTCGAATGATTTGCATTCAGCTGCGGAGGAAAGAAGCAAGGTTGAGGAAGATTTGCGAGATGCAATTGCAAATGGCTCCTTGGAATTATTCTATCAGCCGGTGGTGTGCTCGCATGATGATACAATTGCCGGCTTCGAAGCCCTGCTACGTTGGAACCACCCCACGAGAGGCTGGCTTTCGCCCAGCAAGTTTATTCATATTGCGGAAGATACCGGGCTAATTTCGGCGATTGGTGAATGGGCGATAAGGACAGCTTGCAATGACTTGGCGCAATGGCCGGAAAATATTCGTTGTGCGGTCAATGTTTCACCTGTGCAGTTTTCCAACCCGCAATTGCCGTCAATCATTACCAACGCTGTTGCCCGGTCGGGGATTGCGCCTTCGAGGCTGGAATTAGAGATTACCGAAAGCGTGTTTCTGAACGATGATGAAGGCACAGATGCCATGTTCACTGCTCTAAAACGCGTCGGTGTGCGACTGGCACTTGATGATTTTGGGACGGGATATTCATCGCTGGGATATCTCAAAAAGGCACCCTTCGATAAAATCAAAATCGACCAAAGTTTTGTGAGGGGCGCGACGGAGCCAGGCAGCCGGAATGGTGCAATTATCACATCGATTACCAGCCTAGCAAAAGCGTTGGGGATGGATACCACTGCGGAAGGCGTGGAAACGCTGGATGAACTCGATCTCGTCCGCAAGCTTGGTTGCAGCCATGTCCAAGGATATATTTATTCCAAGGCAGTCAACACCACTGCCATCGCACGATTGCTCGCTTCCGGACCGCAAATGAAAGCTCAAGGCTATCGTTCGGCACGCGGTCCTCGCCAAACCATGTTGCGCAAGGTGATGCTCGAGACTGGCGGACAATTTTATAATGCAAAGATCCGCAACATTGGACTAGGTGGTGCCATGATTGAAGGGTTGTGGAATGTCCCCCCTGGCACGACATTTAACGTTGCATTTTCCGCTTCCAAGATTGTTTCAGCAGTTTCAATTTGGAGCGAGGATGACCGGATGGGCGTACAATTCTCCGAGCCTCTCGACTTAGAAGCTGATGGGTTGCCGCGGAACGAACCGGTTGGAATCCCACATGTCTAAACGCGGTTTCCTTTCCCGACTTAATGCAGTTTCGCATGTTAGAGGTTCAAAGCAGGTAGCTCGCATAGATAACGCGCAGCGCTTAGAATTGCTCGATAATTTCGAGAATCTTGATCTCGGCTGGTTCTGGGCCACCGATGATGGAGGTCGGCTTATTTATTTGTCTGAAAGCGCAGCGTCTGCTCTTGGCCAAACCAGCTCTACATTGATCGGCGAAATACTTACGGGCTTATTCATTCCTGACAAAAGTGATGATCCGGAAAAGGCGGAAAGACCACTTCCTTTTCTTATGAGCGCAAGGAACTCTTTTGCGGACCTTTCGGCGCGAGTGCATGTTCCAAACAGCTCGACTGAAGCGTGGTGGTCAATATCGGGCAAACCACAGTTTGACGAAGCCGGAAACTTCGCAGGGTATCGCGGTGGCGCGAAAGACATAACATCCGCGCGCGAACGCAACCGTGATGCATCGCGGCTGGCGCAATACGATGTGCTAACCGGGTTAGCCAATCGGCACAGGATGGAAAAGCGGCTAACCGCAACACTTACAGCGTATAAGGTGGCCAAGCGCAGTTGCGCTTTGATGATGCTGGATCTGGACCGTTTCAAGCAAGTAAACGACACCTTGGGCCACCCCGCAGGTGATGAGCTTTTGAAACAGGTGGCGCAGCGCCTGACCAGCCTATTGGGAGAAGCGGGCGAGATCGGCAGGATCGGCGGGGATGAATTCCAAGTCCTGCTGCCGGACATGGACGACCGCGGCAAACTGGGTGAATTGGCCCAACGTGTAATTCAAATGGTATCACAGCCATATTCGATTGACGGAAGCCGGGCGATTATCGGCACGTCAATCGGTATCGCAATCGCCCCTTATGATGGTATCGAGCCGGGCGAATTGATCAGCAGTGCTGATCTGGCACTTTATGCTGCCAAAGGCGGCGGGCGGGGACAATTTCGTTTCTATTCCAGCGACCTCAAAGACGGCGCTAAGATGCGTAAGCAGATCGAAGAGGATCTGCGAGACGCCCTGCAACAGGATCAGTTGGAACTGCATTATCAACCGATCATCTGCGCAAAAAATCGAACGGTGCGCTGCTTTGAAGCGTTAATGCGTTGGAATCATCCAGAGCGTGGCTGGATCAGCCCGTCTCAATTTATTTCGATTGCAGAAGAGACCGGCATAATTTCTGATATCGGTGAGTGGGCAATCCTGCGCGCATGCCGTGACGCTGCTACTTGGCCCGGTGAAATGAGGGTTGCTGTTAATGTTTCCGCTGTGCAATTCGCAAATGAGGAATTCGACAAGGTTGTCGAACTGGCATTGGCCGCAACCAACTTTGATCCAAACCGCCTTGAACTGGAAATAACCGAAAGCGTGTTCATGAGCGATCCTTTCGCTACGAACCGTATGTTCAAACGGCTGAAGAAAATTGGCGTCCGGTTGGCGTTGGACGATTTTGGAACCGGCTATTCCTCGCTTGGGTATCTGCGTGATGCACCCTTTGACAAGATAAAGATCGATCAGAGCTTCGTGCGCGGGTCGACAGAGGCTGGTAATAACAATTCTGCAATAATCACGGCCATTATCAGTCTGGCAGCCGCATTGGGTATGGAAACAGTGGCTGAAGGCGTTGAGGCGCTGGATGAACTTAATTTGGTGACAGAGCGAGGCGCTGATTTGATCCAGGGTTTCATCTTCGCCAGGGCAATGAATCAGGTCGATATCCTCGAGCGGCTTGAATCCGGACGGCTGAAGTTCGATCCGGTTGGTCCTGCAAAGCACAGGTCCGATCGTCGCACTGTATTCCGGAAGATCGGCGTGATTCATGAGGACCATCGCTACGAGGCTGTTTTGAGGAATCTATCGCGGACGGGCGCGATGATTGAAGGAATATTGAACATCCCCGAATCAACCAAATTGGTGCTTGATCTTGGCGAAGGCCAATTGGCAGTCGCGGTTGTGCGCCGATCGGATGATGCAACGCAAGGGCTTGAATTTGAGGCACCACTGGTCAGCGATGGCGCCGATGGATTGTGCACTCGCCACCGGATATCTCCCTATGCGTTGGCTGCCGCAGGGATGCCATTAGGGGCGTTACCTCCCGGCCATTATCCCCTCATCAAAAATCAGAATGCGGACGGCACACCAACACTCCCGCAATTCATGCAGATTGATATGAGCGCCAAGTCCAGTTAGCCTTAACGCATAGAAGCTGCTGACAGGTCCGTTCAGCATCGCTAAGGGGCTGGGTAACGCACTATTTCGTGCATTATCCAAATTGACCGGCGATTCATGACCGAACTTAAGAATATACGCAATTTTTCGATTATCGCGCACATTGACCATGGCAAGAGCACGCTGGCAGATCGGTTGATCCAATTCACCGGCGGCTTAACTGCGCGCGAAATGTCCGAGCAAGTCCTTGATAATATGGATATTGAAAAAGAGCGCGGCATTACCATTAAGGCCCAGACCGTGCGCCTGAATTACACTGCCAAGGATGGCGAGACCTATCAGCTCAATCTGATGGACACCCCCGGCCATGTCGATTTCGCATATGAAGTCTCGCGCTCCCTCGCCGCATGCGAAGGCGCGCTGCTGGTGGTAGACGCTGCGCAAGGCGTGGAAGCGCAAACGCTCGCCAATGTTTACCAATCAATCGAGCACGACCACGAAATCGTCCCGGTCATCAACAAAATTGATCTTCCTGCAGCCGAGCCAGAGCAAGTTCGCGCCGAAATTGAGGATGTCATCGGAATCGACGCATCCGAAGCCGTCCTTGCCTCCGCCAAATCTGGCATCGGTATCGAGGATATCCTCGAACAAGTCGTCAAGAAAATTCCCCCTCCCAAGGGTGAGCGCGACGCGCCGCTAAAGGCATCGTTGGTCGACAGCTGGTACGATCCCTACCTCGGCGTCGTTATCCTTGTTCGCGTCATTCAGGGCGTGATTAAGAAGGGGCTGGGCGTCAAATTTATGGTTGGCGGCACCGATCATCTGATCGACCGCGTCGGCTGCTTCACTCCCAAGCGTACCGATTTGCCAGAACTGGGACCCGGCGAAATCGGCTTCATCACCGCACAAATCAAAGAGGTCGAGCAAGCCCGCGTCGGTGACACCATCACCACGCAAAAAAATGGCGCGACCGAGCCTCTACCCGGATACAAAGAAGTCCAGTCGGTCGTGTTTTGCGGTTTGTTCCCCGTCGATGCAGCCGATTTCGAAAAATTGCGCGAAAGCATCAGCCGCCTGCGGCTAAACGATGCCAGCTTTACTTTCGAAACCGAAAGCAGTGCTGCGCTGGGCTTCGGTTTCCGCTGCGGTTTCTTGGGCTTGCTGCATCTGGAGATTATTCAGGAACGTCTGACCCGCGAATATGATCTGGACCTGATCACCACTGCACCCTCGGTCGTCTACCGCATCCAGCTCAACAAATCGCGAACCGATCCGGCGCAGGAATTGTGGCTCCACAACCCTGCTGATTATCCCGACCCCAGCCGGATCGAGCAGATTGACGAGCCGTGGATCAAAGCCACCATTTATACACCGGATGAATATCTCGGCAGCATTTTGAAACTGTGTCAGGATCGTCGCGGGGTTCAGGTTGATCTGACCTATGTCGGCGGCCGCGCGCAAGTGACTTATGAATTGCCGCTCAACGAAGTGGTGTTCGATTTCTACGATAGGCTGAAGAGCATCTCACGCGGCTATGCCTCCTTCGATTACGAGCAAATCGGCCTGCGCGAAGGCGACCTGGTGAAGATGAGCATTCTGGTAAACGCCGAGCCGGTCGACGCGCTCAGCATGATTGTTCACCGCGCGGTGGCAGAGGCGAGGGGACGCGGCATGTGCGAACGGTTAAAAGACCTCATCCCGCGCCACCTGTTCAAAATCCCTGTGCAAGCAGCCATCGGCGGCAAAGTGATCGCCCGCGAAACCATCAGTGCAATGCGCAAGGATGTGACCGCGAAATGCTATGGCGGCGATATCAGCCGGAAGAAGAAGCTGCTGGAAAAGCAGAAAAAGGGCAAAGCGAAGATGCGCGAATACGGGAATGTCAGCATTCCGCAGGAAGCGTTTATCGCTGCGCTGCGGATGGGGGATGAAAGCTGAAGAACCTGTGATTTGCCAGTTGTAAAGCGACAGGTTAGACTTCCGACTCAAGTTTTGAGAAGGCGGATGTCATGCGGATAGATTTTGCTAAATCGCTTGTTGCTACGACGTGCATTGCTTGTGTTACGCTCTCATCGGGAGCTTTGGCACGACCGCTCGAGGAATCTCGTCAGGAGGCTGGAGAGACAATCGATGCCAGACCATCCAGTGGCAGCTCCTTTGAGAAACGCCAATGCGCCGACGCAGTCAAAGCACTCGCGGCAACCGACGGGAAAGATGCAGACGCTTTTGCGGTCTACGAGAGCGAAACCTGCACACAAATCCGTGAAGCCAATAAATTCGACGTGCGTGATGAGATGGCCGAGATGATCGCTATGATGCGAGAAGAAGGCATCGACTATGCGGCACAGCTATCATTGAAAGTTGCCGAATGCGATCGCAGCGTGGATAGCGCGATGCTGGAGCCGGTTCCTGAAGGAAAGGTCCGGTCAAGCCGCACCGAGTTGATGGAATTGTGCACTGCCAATGCCGAAGTTGCTCTCTATGCCGAAGGCATTGAGGCAATGAATAAAGCCCGCGATGAGCGTCACGCCGCAAAGGTTGCGGAGATCGAAGAACAGAACCGTCGAAACGAACGCGAAATTGCAGAAATTACCGCATTCAACGAGGCGGAATATCAGCGCAAGGTCGCGGAAGACAAAGCTGCTTTTGAGGCGGAGATGGCCGAATGGCGCCGCAAAGTTGCCTTGTGCGAAAGTGGAAAGCATGAGTATTGCGCCAAACCGGAGTGAGATAGGCTTCTTGGAAATCTCCATCCATAATAGGCAACTTCTGTTTATCCGGCATTAGGTTCGATCCTAAAAATTCCGCGCTAGTATTGTGCTTGATGCCATTGGAGCGGAAGCTTGCGGTGCGCGCGCGGGTGCGGCACTCTGTGGGCGGGGGATTGTCTAACCATGGTCAGAGACTTCATAGCCGCATCAGCAGAGCGGATTAAAAGCGGGCCGGTCATCGTGGGATTGCTGGTGGTTGCAGCGGTGGCGGCGCTGCAATTCGCGGCGGTTCCGGTGTTTGACCGGTTGGGGCTGTGGGTGTTTGACAGCTATCAGCGCGCGGCCCCCCGAGTATATGAAGATGCGGCGGTGCGGATTGTCGATATTGACGAGGAATCGATTGAACGGTTTGGGCAATGGCCCTGGCCGCGGACCGAGATTGCCCGGCTGACCCAACGGCTGAGCGATGCAGGCGCGGCGGCGATTGCGTTCGATATAGTGTTCTCTGAAGCGGACCGAACCTCACCCGAACAAATCGCGGACCAATTGCGACTTGGCGAAGGGAATGAGGCGCTTGCGGCGCGGCTCGCGGGATTGCCAAGTAATGATGATGCGCTTGCTGATGTTTTTGCGATGTCGCCGGTTGTAGGTGGGTTCTTCCTGCTGAAGGAGGACCGGGGCACGGCGCTGGAATTACCAGCCGGGATGGCTGTGCTCGGCTCGCCGCCAGTCGAGGTTGAGCAATATAGCGGCTCCGTCCAATCGCTACCGATCTTGCAAGACGCAGCAGCCGGGCTTGGTTCTTTGAGCATAATTGGCGACGAAGACGGCATTATCCGCAAGGCTCCGCTGCTATTTTCCCATCGCGGGCAGCTAGTCCCCTCGTTGTCGCTAGAAGCACTGCGAGTAGCCCTGGGGGCGCAAAGCGTTCTGATCAAAACAAGCGATGGCAGCGGTGAGACCGCAGGCGCAACAGGAGCAGTGGTGTCGATTAGGGTGGGTGATTTCGAAGTGCCGACTACGGCTAGCGGAGAATTGCTGTCGCGGTTCACAAAGCCGGAACCGGCGCGGACGATACCTGCCTGGCAAATCCTTTCGAAAGAAAATTCTGCGGATCAATTGGCCGAGCAAGTTGAAGGGCAAATTGTGTTTGTCGGGGCGAGTGCGACGGGATTGCGCGATCTGATCGCAACTCCGCTCAGCGACCGCGAGGCTGGCGTAACCGTACACGCACAAGCTGCCGAGCAGATAATTCTTGGCGAGTATCTGAGCCGGCCTGACTGGGCACGCGGAGCTGAGTTCTTGCTGGTTATTTTAATGGGTGGCGCGCTTGCATTGTTGCTGCCTAAACTTGGCGCAGTAATCGGTGCTTTGGTGGGATTTGCAGGGACAGCATCGGTCTATTCGGGCAGCTGGTTTGCCTTCGATAATTGGCAATATCTGCTCGATCCGACCTACCCCGTGATCGCGCTGGTGCTGGTTTATGGCGTCCAGACCTTGCTGAGTTTCCGGCATGAGGAGCAGCAGCGCGCGTATATCAGGGGGGCGTTTGACCGATATTTATCGCCGGAAATGGTGCGCCAGATTTCTGCCAATCCGGAGAAGCTGGAACTGGGCGGGGAAGAGCGCGAGATGACCGTGATGTTCTGCGATATACGCGGGTTCTCGCGGATTTCAGAGCAATATGATCCGAAGGAAGTTATCAATTTCCTGACCGGTTTCCTCACGCCGATGTGTGATATTTTGCTGGAGCGCAAAGCAACGGTCGACAAATTCATCGGCGATGCAATTTTGGCGTTCTGGAATGCACCGCTGGATGATCCCGACCAGTTTCGCAATGGAGCGAGGGCTTCGCTGCAAATGGTCGCGGCCCTCGAACAATTGAACCTCGATATGCCGGCCAAACCTGGTCAGGTCTGGCCGCCCGATGTCAAGATCGGAATCGGAATGAACGCGGGCCTATGCTGCGTCGGTAATATGGGTTCCAAGCAGCGTCTGTCCTATTCCCTTATTGGCGATACGGTCAATATCGCCTCTCGGTTTGAAGGGCTAACCAAGCAATATGGCGTGTCGATTTTGATTGGCAGCGCGCTGGCCGATCAGCTTGACGGATTTGCTTTACTTGAATTGGACCGAGTTAAAGTGGTTGGACGAGAGGCTCCCGATACTATTTTCGCCTTGCTCGGTGATGAGCTGTTTGCGACCGGCGAGACATACCAATCGCTCACCGAGCATCACTCAACGTTTCTATTTGCCTATCGCCAACAAGATTGGGCTTTGGCAACCGCAACGCTGGACGAATTTGGCGCGGTCTATAATGACGTTGGATTGTCAGCCTTAGCGCAGATATATCGCGAAAGAGTCAAACATTTGTCTGACCATCAAAAGATTGCAAATTGGGACGGTGTTTTTGCAGCAACGCAAAAATAGGCTGCGGCTCCTTATCCAAAACTGCTACCGAATTTAGCAAACCGAGCTCGGATTGTTAGGGTCATCACAATTGATAGGCTCGGATGCGGTGGGGCTGTCTGGGTCATCCTTTCCTCCAGTGGCGACCAAAATTCCGACACCGATTACGGCTACTGCAGGCAGCAATTTATCCAGAAATCCGCTCTTATTTGCATTGGTAACCCGAGGCGCGAGTTCATCTTGCAATCGTGACAATCCTCGATTGGATAATCTAAAGGGCCCTATCGGCGGTGCACCCGGACGCGGGATGTAAGCCGCCAGCGATGGCTCGTTCAGTGTCACCGTAACGCCAGCGGCGGTAACGTCTGCAAGCCCGACATCCAGACTACCGCGACTATTCACACCCGGGCCGCGCAGGACAACCAAGGTCGCCGTGTCCTTGTCGCTTTTTATGCCATCAAGAAATGGTTCTTTCTTGGCAATTTCGACCGCTTCCTTGCCGACGATACCATCTAGTGCGGTGCCGCGAATACCGATTGTTCCGACAGGTGACTTGACCGAGGCTGAGGAATTGCGGGTCTTGCGGCCTGACATGAACCGGAACGCGCCTTTGCTCACAGTTGCACCAGTGGTTCGGCTCTTGCGCGGGTCGTAAACGAAATTATCGATTGTCAGTCGCGCATTGGATGCAATCGTTAGGCTCGACCGGTCGCGCAGCAAAATCTGGACCTTGCTTTTGCTTTTGGTCCGCAAAGTATCTCCCCATGCCAATTTTTGCCGGCGAGCGATCTTTACAGGCTTTGTTATTGCGGCATTGTTCAGGCGGACATCGCCCACAACCGAGCCTGCGATGCCAACCTGAACGGGAGCAGAAGCTGCAGGAGCGACAGCCAAAAATATTGCGGCAATGCCTAGCCAAAATGGTTTGGATGTCAGGAGTTTGATGCTGGTCATTGCCTAATCCTCCGCAGCCGCAAGCGGGCAAACACTCATCGCTTGCGCCCAAAGATCTTCAGGAAAATTTTTCTTCTTGAGCTTACCAAGTTCCACCGCACCGCCAGCCTGATCGTCGATCTGACAGAGGTACACCGCGTGTAGCAGCCGCGCAGATTGTGATTTGGGGTGGAGCGCCAGCACACGTTCCAAGGTTGCGATCGCTTGAAGGATTTCGCCGCGAGAAGCTTGCTCTTGCGCGAAAAGAATTCCTGCTTCTTCGTCAACTGCAACCTCCGCCATAGCCTCGAGATCGGCGAAAGCTTCTGCTTCGGTCTCAGCGACGTTTGTGGCAGCGTCTTGCGCCAATGTTGGGGTCATCGCCGCCAGGCCCAGCACGATTGCTGAAGGCAATAGCAGTCTTTTCAATGTGTTCACAGGTCCCTCCATGCGAATTTTCTGTAATAGCACTAAAGTGGCGGTTCGGCGACCCGCTTTGGTCCAATGCTTAGGCTATGGCCCTTTGCCGGGCACGCGATCGCGATCAGAGAATAAGTCGCGCAACTTCACTTGGCGTTCAGCCTATCGCTGGCTATAGGCATCACCCATGATCACAAAACTTCCGTTATCCGGCGCACGCCGTCCTCGCTCGCTTGCTTTCGCCTGTGCCCTGATGGGCGGCACCATGTTGCTCGGCGGTTGTGCCGCATTTGGCGGCGGCGGCGATGGTGCCAAAGACACGGCCTATATCGCGCGCGATGTCGAGACTCTCTACGCTTCGGCCAAGGAACGGCTTGACCGGGGTAATGCACCGCTCGCTGCGGCCTTGTTTGATGAAGTTGAGCGCCAACACCCGTATTCGCCATGGGCGCGCCGCGCTCAATTGATGAGCAGCTTCAGCTATTACGTCGCGCGCGATTACAACAAATCGATTTCTGCCGCTCAGCGCTTTTTGTCGATCCATCCGGGTAACAAAGATGCGCCTTATGCCTATTATTTGATCGCGCTCAGCTATTACGAGCAGATCAGCGATGTGACCCGTGATCAGAAGGTTACGGAACAGGCGCTGGCCGCACTGACCGAAGTCAATCGCCGGTTTCCGACGACTGAATATGCTGCTGATGCGCGCCTGAAACTCGATTTGGTGAACGATCATCTGGCGGGCAAGGAAATGGAAATCGGGCGGTATTATCAACGCTCTGGACGCTGGCTCGCTGCCCAGATTCGTTTCCAGAATGTCGTCGAGAAGTTTCAAACTACCAGCCATACACCTGAGGCGCTCTACCGTTTGACGGAAAGTAGCCTCGCGCTGGGTGTGCCCGCAGAAGCGAAGAAATATGCCGCCGTACTCGGCGCCAATTACCCCGGTAATGAATGGTATGAAAAAGCATTTGAATTGGTGAACAAGGAAGCGCCAACGCTCGCATCAAACTGATACCGGTTTCAATAAATTAGCGCCAGTTTAAACGGGAGCTTCGATTGGCCGGGTATCTCCTCCAAAAATGTTCTTTCGCCATTGGGATCGCTGCGCTTTTCATAGCTGTACCTACATTCGCACAGGCCGGTTTTGCCGCCCAGCCAGCCAAAATTGATATCTTCGGCGCACTTGATGGCAGCCGAGATCAGATCAAGTATCTGTCGGATGACTTAACCGTCAGCATCAACGGAATTGATGCTGCTTTGAATGCCGATGGAAGCTTTAAAGCCTCCATTCCCGCCGCGTCATATTACCGAATAGATATTGGCGGCGGTGATGTGTTTGCGATGGTGCAAAGCTTTGGCGTTCAAGAAACCTATTCCGCGCAATGCGGCTGTCTCAAAATTCCAGTAATCGAGCTCGTCAGGCGCACAAAAGGCCGGGTCGAATTGTTTTTTGGCGGCGATACGATGGCGGGACGCCGTTACATTGACCCGGCACGCGGTGAACGGCAACTAATTGGGCCAGCAACTGCAGCAGATGACCTTGATCGGCTACTCGCACCGATGCGCCCCTATATCGAAAGTGCCGATCTTGCCTCGGTTAATCTGGAGACGGTGCTGGCCGATAATGTTCCGGGCGAAGCATCGCCAAAGCGCATTGTGTTTTATTCACCCACCGCTTTGGCGGGCGCCCTGACACGTGCGGGCGTTGATTACGTGACGCTCGGAAACAATCACATCAATGACTATAACGACGCAGGCATACGGTCGACCCATGCTGCGCTTGATGCGGCTGGCCTTGCCCGTTCAGGCTCCGGTTATCTGGATAGAGAAGCAGAGGCTCCGCATAAGGTAATGGTTGCTGGCGAGAAGGTGGCGATGCTTGGTTTCGTTGGTTGGCAAGGCGATTGGACACCTAATCAGGCAGCTGGTGAAACTAAAGGCGGAGCCGCTTTTGGCACGCGGGGCCAAATACGCAGAAGCGTACGGGCCGCAGCCAGAAGCGGCTATATTCCGATCCTACAATATCATGGCGGCAGCGAGTATTCTGATCGTCCGGGTACGACAACGTCTTCTCGCCTGCGCGAAGCCATCGACCAAGGTGCGCCGCTAGCGATTGGCCATCACCCGCATGTGGTGCAGGGGCTTGAGGTGCATAATGGCGGGCTGATTGCGTGGTCGATCGGCAATTTTATGTTCGATCAGGATTTCTTGGAAACACATTCCAGTTTTGTCCTTAAGGTTTGGTTGGAGGATGGCGCGTTCTTGCGCGCCGAAGTGGTGCCAATCGCGGTGGTTGATTATCGGCCCATTCCTGCTGTTGGACGAATGCGAGAGGCTACGCTGCGGCGGGTATTTTCTCTTTCATCCGAAGCAGGCACGCGGTTTGCGATGAGCGGCGGACATGCTGTAATTCGTGCCGATGGCCAGGGCGATAATATTCGCTGCGACACCGGGCACGAATCGTTCAAGCTGGATGGCTTCGGAGGTCTTTGTCACGCTGCCAAGGGTGTGCGGGTTGGCCGCGACTTGCTGCGGCGAGGGGATTTCGAAACGGCGATATTTCGCGACGCAGTAGACCGTGCGTGGGGCGCAAGGAATGCCGCAATTGGATTTTACGATAAACCAGAAGGCGGGCGCTATCTCACGCTGACAGCTGAACGAACAGGCCGACCGATGTATCTTTACCCCCAATCTTATGTGCGTGACGCATCGCAAGCCGATTATGTGATCGAAGTCATGGTCCGGGCGCCGGACGGGGTTCGGGTAGACTTTTTAGCCAAGGATCGGCCGCCGCGCGGCACCCGAGCAACTGCACGTTGGCGCGGTGATAATCTTGGGACAGTAATGGTCATGCCCGCGCAGGGTTGGCAAAAAGTCAGCCTGCCGTTCAGCCGCGAGGTGAATGAAGACGGCACTATTACAGATTTCCGACCTGCAATCGGTATCCGGCAATTGCAAGGAACTGCCGTCCCGCTTGCGAAAATCGAGCTAGACGATTTTGCACTGGTAGAATTGCAACCGAGCAGCGATCCGCAGTCAGCAAGCTTGCCCGACTGGCGCTGGACGCATGTTTACTCGCAGCCTGGCTTGACCCGCTAACGTGGAAGTGAAGCACACAATAACAGGTTTGTTCGCAAAATGTCCCAAGCATCGTGACGAGCCGTTCTGCATCGGCTAATGGTCGCACAGAACGATGCTAACGACCCTTTCCATCCGCAATATTGTGCTGATCGAGGCGCTCGACCTGAATTTTCGGGGCGGCCTTGGCGTGCTGACTGGGGAGACCGGCGCGGGTAAGTCGATCTTGCTTGATGCGCTGGGACTGGTGTTGGGGAACCGCGCCGATATGGGGCTGATCCGTGCTGGCGAACAACAGGCCAGTGCGACCGCAACTTTCGAATTTCAAACCATGCCCGCGCTTTTGAGCGAAGTGCTGGATAATGCCGAGGTCGAGATCGAACCAGGCGAGCCGTTGATCCTGCGCCGCAGGTTGAAGGCCGATGGCGGCTCCAAAGCTTTCATCAACGACCAGCCTGTGGGCGTGGCGCTGCTCCGCGCAATGGCTGGGGCGCTGGTCGAATTGCACGGTCAGCATGATGATCGCGGATTGGTTAACCCAAGGGGGCACCGTATGCTGCTCGACCGTTATGCCGGATCGGATTTGGCTGCGGTGTCATCTGCCTGGTCGATCTGGCGCGATGCGGAAACGAAGCTGGAGGCGGCGCGGGCATCCATCGTCCAGGCAAAAGAAGACGAAGATTTGCTGGTCGCGCATCTCGCAGAGCTGACCGAATTGCGGCCTGAAGTGGGCGAGGAAACACAATTGGCCGGGCTGCGGTCCGATATGCAGAAGGGCGAGCGGCTCCAAGGTGAGTTGGAAGCGCTTCGTAAAATCTGGGACGGGTCGAATTCGCCGCTTGCATCGCTGCGCAGCGCAGCGCGCAAGATGGAGCGTATTGCCGAGGAACATCCGCTGCTGGCAGAAGCCTTGGCCTCGCTTGACCGTGCCGTCATCGAAGCGGGGGAGGCTGAGGATAAGCTGACCGAGGCGGGATATACGCTGATCCATGATCCAGCGGCGCTTGATGATGCAGAAACGCGTTTGTTTGAATTGCGCGCTGCCGCCCGGAAGCATCGCTGTGAAGTCGATACCTTGCCCTCCCTGATGGCGGAAATGCGCGAGCAACTGGATGCGATTGAGAGCGGCGAAGCAGGTGTTGGGGCGTTGGCGAAAGCGGCCAAGGAGGCCGGTGATGCGTACGCATTGAAGGCGCAGGCGCTGCATGACAACCGCACCAAATGGGCTGC
Source organism: Pontixanthobacter gangjinensis (assembly GCF_009827545.1). Taxonomy (NCBI): domain Bacteria; kingdom Pseudomonadati; phylum Pseudomonadota; class Alphaproteobacteria; order Sphingomonadales; family Erythrobacteraceae; genus Pontixanthobacter; species Pontixanthobacter gangjinensis. Next base: position 1,673,308 of record NZ_WTYS01000001.1, read on the forward strand.
GAAATTGGACAAAGCCGTTGCTGCTGAGCTTGCCCCGCTGAAATTGGATGCGGCGAAGTTTCAAACGCAAGTGGAAAAACTGCCCGGGGACCGGTGGGGCGCAAGCGGCATGGACGCGGTGGAATTTCTCATATCGACTAACCCCGGGGCACCCTTTGCTCCGCTCAACAAGATTGCCTCGGGCGGCGAGTTGTCGCGCTTTATCCTCGCGTTGAAAGTTGCGCTGGCGGAACAAGGCGGTGCGGCAACGGTGATCTTCGACGAAATCGACCGCGGCGTGGGCGGGGCGGTGGCAAGTGCTATCGGCGACAGGCTGGCGCGGCTTGCGGATGGCGGGCAATTGCTCGCCGTCACACACAGCCCACAAGTGGCTGCGCGCGGCGGACAGCATTACATGATCGCGAAATCAAGTGAGGGGACGGTAACGCGAACTTCAGTCGGCTTGCTTTCCGCCGCAGAACGGCACGAAGAAATTGCACGGATGCTGTCGGGCGCGGTAGTGACGCCAGAGGCGAGAGCGCAGGCGGATCGATTGCTGGAGGGGATTTAATGGAAGTGGACGGATACAAGCCCCGGCTTTTGATAGAACGCTCACAAAGCGATTCCGATTTCTGCGAGATGATCACTTGGCGGGAATGAATGAAGCAGAAGCTGCGAACGAGTTGATGCGTCTTGCTCGCCAGATCGCGAAGCATGATGATCTCTATCACGCAAAAGATGCGCCGGAGATTTCGGATCAGGAATATGACGCGTTGCTTCGCCGCAATCGCGAGTTGGAGCAGGCGTTTCCGCATCTTGTACGGCCTGACAGCCCATCGCTAAAAGTCGGGCATGGGGTAGCTGCTTCTCCGCTGAGCAAGGTCACGCATGAGGTTCGCATGATGAGCCTCGACAATGCGTTCAATGACGAGGAAGTTGCGGAATTTGTCGCACGCGTCCGGCGCTATATGAATTTGCCTGAAGGGCAGGCGATGGCTTTCACGGCAGAGGACAAGATTGACGGTTTGTCATGCTCGTTGCGCTACGAGAACCGCATTCTGGTGCGCGCTGCGACGCGCGGTGACGGGCAGGTGGGTGAGGATGTGACGCCCAATGTCGCTCATATCTCGGATGTCCCGCAAACGCTCCCCGAAGATGCGCCCGATGTGTTTGAAATTCGCGGCGAGGTATATATGTCTCGCGCCGATTTTGCTGCACTGAATGTTGCGCAGCAAAAGGTCGATGGGAAGCTGTTTGCCAACCCGCGCAATGCGGCTGCGGGATCTTTGCGGCAGAAGGATGCTAGCGTAACGGCAAAACGTCCGCTGAAGTTCTGGGCCTATGGCTGGGGGGCGGTGGATGATCTTCCCGCTGACACGCAGGAAGGTGTTATGCGCCGGATAGAAGAGTGGGGCCTGCCGGTTTCGCCATTTCTGAAGCGCTGTGAAACACTGGAAGAAATGATCGCGCATTACCAAACCATCGCGGCGGCGCGGCCCGATCTACCCTATGAAATTGACGGCGTGGTGTTCAAGGTAAACCGGCTCGACTGGCAGAAGCGGCTTGGTTTTGTGACCAAGTTCCCGCGCTGGGCGATTGCTCGCAAGTTCCCTGCCGAGCAGGCAGAAACAACGCTGGAGGCGATTGATATCCAGGTTGGGCGAACGGGCAAGCTGACTCCGGTTGGCCGGCTTTCGCCTGTACTTGTGGGCGGCGTTACTGTCACCAACGTAACTCTGCATAATAAAGACGAGATTGCGCGGCTCGGCGTGCGGCCCGGGGACCGGGTGAAAGTCCAGCGGGCGGGCGATGTTATCCCGCAAGTTGTCGAAAACCTGACTCGCGATACGCCGCGTGAGGCCTACCACTTTCCAGATCATTGCCCTGAATGCGGCAGCGAAGCTGTGGCCGAGGAAGGCGAAGTAGACGTGCGTTGCACTGGCGGTTTGATCTGTCCTGCGCAACGAACGGAAAGGCTCAAGCATTTTGTTAGCCGTGGTGCGCTTGATATTGACGGGCTGGGCGAAAAAACCATCAACCAGTTTTTTGCACTTGGCTGGCTTGAAAGTCCGGCCGATATTTTTCGGCTCCATCAGCGCAAGGATGCGATTCTGGCGCTTGACGGTTGGCAGGATAAGTCTGTGGAAAAGCTGCTCGCTTCTGTGGAAAACAAGCGCGCACCCGATGCCGCAAGGCTGCTATTCGGGCTTGGTATTCGTCATGTGGGAGCGGTAACAGCGCGGGATTTGATGAAAGGCCTAGGGAAGATTGGCAAATTGCCGATGAGAGCGGCTGAGTTTGATCAATATCGGAAATTGAACCCTCGTGGTGAGGACGAGAAAGAAAGTCCATTTAACACCCGAATGACGGAGTCGGTAAAACGGATATTTGAACTTCCTTCAGATGGTATCGGGATCGCTGTTGCAAATTCCTTGGTCGATTTCTTCCATGAACCGCACAACGTTTCAGTCTGGGAAGATCTGCTAAGCGAAGTTAACCCGCCGCGATATGAAGTCGAAACACTCGACAGTCCGGTGGCTGGAAAAACCGTTGTATTCACCGGAAAACTTGAAACAATGAGCCGAGACGAAGCCAAAGCGCAGGCAGAGCGGTTGGGCGCAAAGGCCTCCGGGTCGGTCAGCGCGAAGACCGATTTGCTGGTCGCGGGGCCGGGTGCTGGAAGTAAGCTGAAGAAGGCCGCTGCACTGAATATCGAAGTGATTGATGAAGCCGCATGGGCGGCAATTGTGGCCGCTACTGGTTGAATCAAAGGAATTGCCCGACGAAGATTGCTGATGTGCAGGCTGATTTGCGGCACGCCGATACCAACGGCGGGCCCGGAGTGATAATCTCCGGCTTAGCCTGGTTTGCCGCGATCGATGATTACTTGCCAATCGGTGGCCTGCTGGCTGCAGTTGTCAGAATAACAGAGATCGTGACCGGTGTGGCGCTGATGGCCAAAGCTCTGAAGGCCTAATTAGACAGGACCCGTCAATTGAACACGAATATTCTCCAAGAACTCCACCCGCAGGCGATGCGAATTGCCAGTTTGCTGCGCACCCGGGGGGAGAAGGTCGCAGTCGCTGATGGCGCGACCGGCGGTTTGATCGCGGCGGCGCTGCTGACCGTGCCCGGCGCGCTTGATTTCTTCGTCGGGGGCGGGGTGGTCTATTCCTTTAGAGCGCGTGATGTCCTGTTCGGTTTGCCTCCCGAAGCCTACAAAGGCATGCGCGGGGCCAGCGAAGAATATGCCTTGCTGCAGGCGCGGTCCATCAGAGAAAATTTCTCCGCAGATTGGGGGCTGGCTGAGAGTGGTTCGGTTGGCGGTGGTAGCAGCCATCCCACCGGCGCGGATGCAGGGACCAGCTGCGCTGCGGTTGTCGGGCCGAACTGGGAATGGAGCACCGTGACTGAGACCGGCAGCGATGAGCGGATTGCCAATATGGAGGCATTTACGCGCGCTGCGCTGAAGTATTTCGAAGAGTGCCTGAACGAATTGGCTTAACTTCTGCTGCGTTTGCGCAGCCATAGAATTGACCAGTCTCCATTGACGAGGCGCTTGGCGAGGCGGAACCCGACTTTGCGATAGGCACGGCGCACCGCGCCTTCTTGCTCTGTCAGCAGTCCGGCCAGAACCACATGACCTCCATTCGAAACGCTCGCTGAGAAGTCTGGTGCTAGCTCAACCAAAGGCCCGGCTAGGATATTCGCGATCAGCAGATCATAGGGGCCGCGCACTTGCAACAACGGGTCGTCCATTCCATCGGCAATTACAATGGTGAGCTGACCCACTCGGTGTCCGATAGTGACGTTATTGGCCTCGGCATTGTCCTCGATCACTTGCGTGCATACTGCATCAATGTCGCTGGCGATGGCCTGCGCACGCGGCCACAGATCCATCGCGGCAAAAGCCAGTAATCCGGTGCCGGTGCCGATATCGGCGTGGTTACGGATGGTCACTCCGGTGCGCTTCATCAATGTGAGCATTGAGAGGCAGCCCGCGGTTGTTTCATGTTGCCCCGTGCCAAAGGCCTGGCTGGCCGGAATTGAAAAATTAGTCAGCGCGGGGTCAGCTGATGGCGGGTGGTCAGGCGTGTGGATGTAGAATTTGCCCGCGTGGATTGGCTCGACACCCTGCTGGCTGAGGGTAAGCCAGTCCTGCTCGATGACCCTTTCCGTAAAGAGCTTGGGCGCTTTGCCTTCGAATAATCCGGTGATCATCACCTTGTCAGCTTTTGAAGGATTGCGCGGCAACCACGCCTCCAACTGCCAATCATCAGGTTTATCTTCGGCAATTTCGCTTCCCGCGACAACGATTTCGAAGTCCCAATCGTCAATCTCATCATGC